>NZ_JBITTH010000004.1:27325-383798 GCF_044541755.1 Streptomyces sp. NPDC085524 | reverse complement strand
CGTTTTTGGGTCCGTTTTTTTTTGCCCCCCCCGGTGTGGGGTTTTGGCGGGGGGGGGTTCCCGCACGCCAAACGGGGGTGGTCGGCTTTTTCCGCCCCCCCCCCCCCCCCCGCGAGAAAGCCGGGAGCCCCGGCCCACGCGGCATGCGCGGGGGCCGGGGCTCCGGGGTCGGGCGGATCGAGCGGGTCAGCCCTGTGTGAAGTAGCCGAGCAGGTCGGTGATCACGTGGTTGCTTCCGCCCCAGCTGTTGAAGACGCTCACCTTGCCGTCGCCGACCGGGGTCATGACGTGGTTCGGGACGGTCAGGCCGGGAAGGGTGTTGAGGCTGCTCGCCTCCGGACGGGCCGAGCCGAAGCCGTACGCGGTCAGGTAGCCGGCACCGGTGGTCTCGGTGGCCGTCAGGTTCAGCACCGCGCCGATCGCGCCCGCCGGGAGACCGGAAACCGTGGTCGTCGCGCCCGGAGCGAGCTTGCCGGTGGTGCGGGTGTCCGCGAGGCGCCTGGGCGCGGCCGGGGTGAAGAGGGCCTTGCTCCCGTCACCGCCGTAGTAGCCCACCGCGTCCACGATCAGGTGCGTGGAACCGGCGTTGTTGTACAGCGTGATCGTCCCGTTCGGGCCGACCGGAAGGACGGCCTGGTTGGACTTGTCCTTGCCCGGCTCCGGGTTCAGGTTCGAGGCCACCGGCCGCTTCGCCGGGTCCGGGTAGGCGATGACGTAGGTGTCCGACGTCGCCGCCGTGCTCGTCAGGTTCACCGCGACGGCCTTGGCGTCCACCGGGATGCCGTTCACACCGGCGACCTTGACCGTACGGGTGGAGCCTCCGGCCAGCGCGCCGCCCGCGGTACGGGTGTCGGCGAGCCGGGTCGGAGCGACCGGGCTGAACTTCTCGCCGGCGTTCGGCTGGTAGTAGCCCACGAAGTCCACGATCATCGCGGCCTGGCCGGCGTTGAGCCGCATCCACACCCAGCCGTGCTCGTCGACGGGGACGGTCACCGTGTTCGAGGTGGTTCCGCCCTTGCGGACGTTGACATTCGACGTCGCCGGACGGTCCTCGCGGGTCGGCGAGACACTGAGGTGCGTGTCCTGCGTGGCCTCGGTGAGGGTCACGTTGAGGACCACCGCGGACATCCCGGCCGCGGTCGAGTACCCCGTCTTGAGGTCCAGCGGCATGGCGACGACGGTGGGTTCGCCGCCCTTCAGGAAGCCGCCCCAGGTGCGGGTGTCCTGCACGCGGTAGGGGGTGACGGCGACGTAGCCGGACGGCGCGTAGTCCACCCGCACCGTCCGGGTGGTCGTGGCGGTGCCGCCCTTGGTGTCGACGAGCTTGACCGTCGCCTTGTAGTCGCCCGGCCTTTCGTAGGTGTGCTGGGCGCTGGTCGTACCCTCGTAGCCCTGGTACCAGCCTTCGCCGAAGTCCACCTCCATGCGTGCCACCGGCCACTGCGTCACCGACGAAGAGGCGTCGAAGGCGTAGGTCAGCGGGGCGACGTGCGCCTCCGTGTCACCCGCGGGCGGCAGGACCTGCGTGGCAGTGAAGGCCGCCGTGCCCGGGCCGGCCGGGGCCGCCTTGACCGGCTTCTCGGTCGAGGCCTTCTCGCCGGCGGGGTTGACGGCCGTCACCTTGACGACGTAGTCGCCCGGCTTGGTGTAGGTGTGCTTGGCAATGCCGTTGTCGCCGACGCCCCGCGGAGCGTCGACCGGGGCCGATCCGTCACCGAAGTCGACCTTGTAGGTGATCGAGGTGGGCCAGCGGCTGTTCGAGGCGGCCTGCACCGCCACCTCGGTCCCGACCGGCGCGTGGGGCTGGTCGACGATCAGCGAGACACTGCTCAGCCAGTCCTGGAGCTCGGTGGCACCGCGGTCGAGGTACCCGCCGTTCTTCCCGGTGTTGGGAACGAGCGGATCGTCCACCATCGCCTTGCCGGAGAAGTCGGTGAGCAGTACGCCCGGCGCCGTCGCGTCGGCGGAGTCGACGGAGAGGGAGCCTTCGTAGCCGCTGACCTTGTCGGCCGACTCGGCCGAGACGTCGTGCGCGCCCTGACCGGTGGCGGCCTGGAACGCCTTCACGTCCTTGTACGTCACACCGGACCAGCTGTAGGGCGCCGGATAGAGCTTGGGATCGGCGCCGACCGCGTTGTAGTCGGCGAGGGTGCCGGCCGCCGCGCTCTTCGACACCAGGACGGCGTTCCGCGCATCGGGAACGGGGCAGTTCCCGGGGTCGCCACCGGTGATGAGCACGTTGTTGTACAGGCCCGAAGCGGTCGAACCCCCGGTGACCGAGACGGTCGCCGCGCAGTGACCGGTGAGCGTGTTGTTGGTGATGACGGTGCCGGGCGCGTCCACCGCGGCGATCGCCGGGCCGAAGGTGCCCGAGATCTGGTTGCGGCTGAACACGGTGTTGCGGGAACCGCCGTCGACCCGGACTCCGATCAGCGAGGCCCGGCTGACACGCACGTCCGAGCTTCCCTCGCCGATCGCCAGCGAGTCGAGGCTGCCGTTGCGGCTGTAGACCTGGTCCAGCACCACATCGGAGGAGCCCTTGATCTGGAGGCCGCTGCGGGTGATCAGCTTGTTCAGCACGACGTGGGAGGCACCGCTGACGGTCAGCGCCCTGCCGTTGGCCAGCTGTACGTATGCATTGGCGTTCGGCTGCGCGTCGGCCACGAAGCCGATCGGCTTGTTCGGCTCGCCGGAGCGGGTGATGGTGACGGCCTCGTCGTACATCCGGCCCGGCCTGATCCGCACGGTCTGCCCCGGCGCCACGACCTTCGCCGCGGCCGAGATCGTGCAGTACGGGACGGCCTGCGTACCGGCTCCGGTGTCGGAGCAGTTCGAGCCGTCCTGGTTGTTCACGTAGAGGTCGGCGGGAGCCCCGGCAGCGGCCGCAGCGCCGGCCGGAGCACCGAGAAGAGTGACGAGACCCGCGGTCAGCAGGGCCGTCGCACGAGTGGGACGCACCAGGAGGGTTTCCTTCGCGAAGAGAAGACGTGGAGACACGAAGGACCCTGTGGCGCCGCACGACTGGTAGACCTTCTGTTCCCCCAGCGACAGTCGGGCGCACGCGACCCCCCGCGTACTCGATCATCATCCACTGTCCGAAAGTCGATGTCACCCAGATAGCCCTGCGGGCCCTACGGCATCTGCGCCCGCACCGCCTCCCACGCGTCCACCACCCCCGCCAGCGGATCCGCGTCCGCCAGATGCGGGCGTACGAGGACCAGCCACGGGATCAGGAACTTGATGCGTCGCAGGTGCAGGATCTCCGCGGCCGGCAGGTCCCGCCAGATCCGGCCCCGGGCGGCGGCCTCGGCGGGGGTCAGGTCGATCAGGGCGAGGAGCTCCCGGCACAGCTGCGCCGGGTCGCCCCCGCGTTCGGGGCCCGGGCCGAAGGTGCGGATCAGGTAGCCGCGCACGTACGCCACCTCGGGGGCCCTGACGAGGTCGCCGGTCCCCTCGGCCCGGGCGCAGCGGTACACCGCGGCCAGCGCCACCCGGCCCCAGCGCAGCCGGATCCCGTCCGCCAGCCCCTCGTCCTGCATGCGCGAGCCGGCCATGACGCGCAGGGCCCGCGGTGCGGGTTCGTCGAGCAGCGGCGGGTCGGTGGCCAGCCAGGCCTCCAGGTCGGCGAGCGCGTGCCCGTCGGGCGGTACGGAGGTCAGCACCTGGCCGCGGCTGAGCAGCGCGACCACGGCCCCCGTGAGGCGGACCTTCGCGGTGTGCCCGGCGTCGAAGGAGCCGACGGCCCGCCCGTGCCGCTCTATCCCGCGCAGCCAGAGCCTCAGCTCCCCGACTGCGAAGACCTGCCCGGCCCGCGCGACCCCGCCGACGCAGCGGACGACGCACACCCCTCCCGTGACGTCGGCCTCCTCGACGGAGTACACCTGCAGTTCGGCGAATGGCACCCCGGCCCCCCTTTCCGGTCGGAGGCTACCGGGCGCGCCTCAAGCCCCGGAGGGCTCCTCCAGGACGAGGCGGATCTCCGTGACCTCGTACCCCGCGCGGTCGAAGGCGGCGGCCATCGGGGCGTTGACCGTGTCCGTGGTCGCGGTGATCCGCTCGGCGCCCTCGGCCGCGTGGAAGCGGGTGATCTCGGCCAGGATCTCGTCGATCAGGCCCCGGCCGCGCTGCTCCGGTACGACGCCGAGGTAGCCGACGTTGCGGTGGTACGGGGTGGCCGAGGGGATGGCCATGCCCGCCAGGGTGCCGTCCGGGAGGTCGGCCAGCCGCCACCAGGAGCGCTCGCCGGGGCAGTCGAGGTAGAACTCGACGTCCTCGCGGGCCAGCTGCTCCGCGTCCATCGACCGCAGCTCGGCCTGCGTGTGCAGGTCGAGGCTGCCCGAGGACAGCCGGGCGAAGGCGTCCAGGAACTCCTCGTCGGTGCCCTCCCGGAAGACGAGCCGGCCGGTGGGCGGGGTGGTCCCGGCCGCCGGGGTCCACTCGTAGCGCAGCCGCTCGATCTCGCTCGTCAGACCGGCCTCGTACGCGGCCTCCGTGCGCCAGGCGACCGCCGCGGCCAGCTCCGGGTCGGTGCGCCAGCCGCGGGGCAGCGACATGTTGTAGACCGGCAGGTTCCCGAAGGCTGCGTGCCCGGCGGCGAGCAGGCCGGCGGCGACGGCGGCCGGGTCGGCCACCGAGGAGCGGACCTGGAGGCAGTCGAGGGCGACGGGCCGCTCGCTGTCGGCGCGCCCCCACCACAGGGCGCGGGCCAGGACCTCTCCGTCCTCGTCCTCGGCGAACCAGATCCACTCGGCGCGGAACCGGTTCCCGGCGAGCTCCTCACGGATCCTGTCGGCGGTCAGGGCGGCGACGGGGCCGTCGGCCGGGTAGGCCAGGGCGCGGTCGATGTCTGCGGGGTCTGCGGTGGCAGCGCGGAAGAACATCCGGCGATGATCACACGGTCACACCACCGCGAACGATCGATTTCCCTTCCCGGCGCAGCACGCCGACGGCCGGCCCCCCAGGAGGGGGACCGGCCGTCGGCTGGTGTTCCGTGCGCCCTGCTACGCCCAGGTGACCAGGCGGCGGGGGTGCTCCAGGACCGCCGCGATGTCGGCGAGGAACTTGGAGCCGAGTTCGCCGTCGATGAGGCGGTGGTCGAACGACAGGGCCAGGGTGGTGACCTGGCGCGGCTTCACCTTGCCCTTGTGGACCCACGGCTGGAGCTTGATCGCGCCGACCGCGAGGATCGCGGACTCGCCGGGGTTCAGGATGGGCGTACCGGTGTCGACGCCGAAGACGCCGACGTTGGTGATGGTGATGGTGCCGTTCTGCATGTCGGCCGGGGAGGTCTTGCCGTCGCGGGCCGTGGCGACCAGCGAGGACAGGGACTCCGAGAGCTCGCCGAGCGTCTTGGCGTGGGCGTCCTTGATGTTGGGGACGATCAGCCCGCGGGGGGTGGCCGCCGCGATGCCCAGGTTGACGTAGTGCTTGAGCACGATCTCCTGGGCCGCCTCGTCCCAGGACGCGTTGACGTCCGGGTTGCGGCGGATGGCCACCAGGACGGCCTTGGCGATCAGGAGCAGCGGGTTGATCCGCAGCCCCGCGAGGTCCGGGTCGTCCTTGAGCTCCTGGACCAGCTTCATCGTGCGGGTCACGTCGAAGGTGACGAACTCGGTGACGTGCGGCGCGGTGAAGGCCGAGGCGACCATGGCCTGGGCGCTGACCTTGCGGACGCCCTTGACCGGGATACGGGTCTCCCGCGCGCCCGGCTCGGCCACCGGGGCGGCCTGGGACGCGGCCGGAGCCGGAACCGGGGCCGCTGCGGACACCGGCGCGGCGGCCGGTGCGGCCTGCGGGGCGAGCGCCGCGGCGGCGGCCGCGTGGACGTCCTCGCGGGTCACGACCCCGCCGTCACCGGTGGGGACGACGGAGGCCAGGTCGATGCCGAGGTCCTTGGCCAGCTTGCGCACGGGCGGCTTGGCCAGCGGACGCTCGCCGGCCGGCTGCGCCGGGACCGCGGGGAGCACCGGGGCGGCCGGAGCAGCGGCCGGAGCGGCCGCCGGGGCCGTGCCGTTCTGCGCGGGCGCACCCGCCACCGCCTTGCGCGGGCGGCGCTTGGTGGAGGCGGTGGAGACGCCGTAGCCGACCAGGACGGGCTGGCGCGCCTCGGCGGCCGGCTCCTCCACGGCGGGCTCGGCGGCGGCCGGAGCGGCCACCGCGGCCGGGGCCTCGGCAGCGTCGCCGCCCTCCGTCTGCACCGAGATGATCACCTGGCCGACGTCGACGGTGACGCCCTCCTCGAAGAGGAGCGCGTGCACGACGCCGTCGAACGGGATCGGCAGCTCGACGGCAGCCTTCGCCGTCTCGACCTCGCAGACGACCTGCCCGTCGGTGACGGTGTCACCCGGCTGGACGTACCACTTGAGGATCTCGGCCTCGGTGAGGCCCTCGCCCACGTCGGGCATCTTGAATTCGCGGATGGTCATGAACGTGGCTCCTCAGTACGCCAGCGAGCGGTCGACGGCGTCGAGCACCCTGTCCAGGCCCGGCAGGTACTCGTCCTCCAGACGGGCCGGCGGGTAGGGGGCGTGGAAACCGCCCACGCGCAGCACCGGCGCCTCCAGGTGGTAGAAGCACCGCTCCGTGATGCGGGCGGCGATCTCCGAGCCCACGCCCAGGAACACCGGGGCCTCGTGGACGACGACCAGCCGACGGGTCTTCTCGACCGACGCCTGGATCCCGTCGAAGTCCACCGGGGACATCGAGCGCAGGTCCACGACCTCGACGGACTTGCCCTCCTCGGCCGCGGCGGCCGCCGCCTCCAGGCAGACCTTCACCATCGGGCCGTAGGCCGCCAGGGTGACGTCAGAGCCCTCGCGCGCCACGCGCGCCTTGTGCAGCTCGTACGGGATGGCCTCGGTGTCGACCTCGCCCTTGTCCCAGTAGCGGCGCTTCGGCTCGAAGAAGATCACCGGGTCGTCGCTGAGGATCGCCTGCTGGAGCATCCAGTACGCGTCCGACGCGTTCGACGGGGAGACCACCTTGAGGCCCGGAACATGCGCGAAGAGCGCCTCCGGGGACTCGCTGTGGTGCTCGACCGCGCCGATGCCGCCCGCGTAGGGGATGCGCACGACGACCGGCATCTTGATCTTGCCGAGCGCACGGGCGTGCATCTTCGCGAGCTGCGTGACGATCTGGTCGTACGCGGGGAAGACGAACCCGTCGAACTGGATCTCCACGACCGGCCGGTAGCCGCGCAGGGCCAGGCCGATCGCGGTGCCGACGATGCCCGACTCGGCGAGCGGGGTGTCGATGACCCGCTCCTCGCCGAAGTCCTTCTGCAGACCGTCGGTGATCCGGAAGACACCGCCCAGCTTGCCGACGTCCTCACCCATGATCAGGACCTTCGGGTCCTGCTCCAGGGCCTTGCGCAGCGACTCGTTGAGCGCCTTCGCGATCGACATCTTCTCGACAGCCATCAGTGACCCTCCTCGAAGGACGCGAGGTAGGCGGCGAACTGGGCGCGCTCCTCGTCGACGAGCGCGTGCCCGTCCGCGTAGACGTTCTCGAAGATCGCCATGGTGTCGGGGTCGGGCATGGCGCGCACGACCTCGCGCACGCGCTTGCCCAGGGTCTCGCTCTCGGCTTCCAGCTCCTCGAAGAACGCCTCGTCGGCGCCCCCGGAGGCCAGCAGGTGGGCCTTCAGGCGCAGGATCGGGTCCTTGGCCTCCCAGGCCACCGTCTCCTCGTCCCGCCGGTACTTCGTCGGGTCGTCGGAGGTGGTGTGCGCGCCCATGCGGTACGTGAACGCCTCGACCAGGGTCGGGCCCTCGCCGCGGCGGGCCCGGTCCAGCGCCCAGCGGGTGACCGCGAGGCACGCGAGGACGTCGTTGCCGTCGACGCGGACGCCCGGGAAACCGAAGCCCGAGGCGCGCTGGTAGAGCGGGACGCGCATCTGGCGCTCGGTGGGCTCGGAGATCGCCCACTGGTTGTTCTGGCAGAAGAACACCACGGGCGAGTTGTAGACGGCGGAGAAGTTGAAGGCCTCCATCACGTCGCCCTGGCTGGAGGCGCCGTCGCCGAAGTAGGCGATGACCGCGGAGTCCGCGCCGTCCTTGGCCACACCCATCGCGTAACCGGTCGCGTGCAGCGTCTGCGAGCCGATGACGATCGTGTACAGGTGGAAGTTGTTGGTGTTCGGGTCCCAGCCGCCGTGGTTCACGCCGCGGAACATGCCGAGGAGGTTGGTCGGGTCGACGCCCCGGCACCAGGCCACACCGTGCTCGCGGTAGGTCGGGAAGACGTAGTCGTCGCCGCGGAGCGCCCGGCCGGAGCCGATCTGCGCGGCCTCCTGGCCGAGGAGCGAGGCCCACAGGCCCAGTTCGCCCTGACGCTGGAGTGCGGTCGCCTCACCGTCGAAACGGCGGGTGAGCACCATGTCGCGGTACAGCCCGCGCAGGTCCTCGGTGGTGATGTCGGCGACGAAGGAGGCGAACTCGGCGTTCGCCGCGTCGTCGACGCGAACCCCTTCGGGCGTCAGCAGCTGTACGAGCTGAGGTTCAGCGTCCTGCGTCTGCGCGGTGGCAGCGGCGGGCTTCGCGGCGCTTGCCGCGCCTGCCGCCCGCTTGGTGCCGCTGCTGCGTCGCGGCTTGCGCGCGGCAGTGCTCTCCACGGTCACTTGGTGCTCCTCCGTCGGTCCGGCACCCGGGTTCTCCGGGGTCCAGTGCGGCTCACCTGGATCCGTACCAGCGCACGGGGTGGGTGCGCGTCGTGTACGGCATCAAGGCGTGACAGGTGCCCCGGCGAGTGCCCTGCGCAATGCACGTTACCCAGTGCGCCGCATAACTGCGAAACCCCGTTTGACCTGCGTTTTTGCTTGGATTTCCAAGTAAATCCGCAGAGGCGGGAACAACCACTGGTCACAGCCTTGCAGGGGCCGGGAACAACGGCACGTTATCCCGGGTAACTCCGGCAGGGAAGGGGTGAGTGTGTGAAACTGACTTCGTGCGCGAAGACGGAAAAATCAAGGTATTCCTCCTGGACGACCACGAAGTGGTACGTCGGGGCGTCCACGAGCTGTTGTCGGTCGAAGAGGACATCGAGATCGTCGGTGAAGCCGGTACGGCGGCCGACGCCCTGGTCCGCATCCCGGCCACCCGTCCGGACGTGGCCGTGCTCGACGTACGCCTGCCCGACGGCAGCGGTGTGGAGGTGTGCCGCGAGGTGCGCTCCCAGAACGAGGACATCAAGTGCCTGATGCTGACCTCGTTCGCCGACGACGAGGCACTGTTCGACGCGATCATGGCCGGTGCCTCGGGTTACGTCCTGAAGGCGATCCGCGGCAACGAGCTGCTCAGCGCCGTACGGGACGTGGCGGCCGGCAAGTCCCTGCTGGACCCGGTGGCCACCGCCCGGGTGCTGGAGCGGCTGCGCGACGGCAAGAACGGCAAGGGCGACGACCGGCTGGCCAACCTCACCGACCAGGAGCGGAAGATCCTCGACCTCATCGGCGAGGGCCTGACCAACCGCGTGATCGGCGAGCGGCTGCACCTGGCCGAGAAGACGATCAAGAACTACGTGTCCAGCCTGCTCTCCAAGCTGGGCATGGAGCGCCGCTCCCAGGCCGCGGCCTACGTGGCCCGCCTCCAGGCCGAGAAGCGGAACTGACCCCTCGGCCGGACACGCGGGGTGACGCCCCGCGGCCGCGTCACCCGTCGCATCGGGTGGTCGCGGCACGGGGCGGACCGTTCGCTTGCGGACCGTTCGCTTGCGGACCGTTCCATTCGGGACCAACGTCCCCGGTCATCGGGGCGGCCTCCTCTTCCCGGCACGCTGTCGGTACCCGAGAGTGGGGGCATGTCACCGGAGGAACTCCACGCCATCGAACTGCTGCGCCAGGTGCCGTACGGCCGGGTCGCCACCAGCATGCGCGCGCTGCCCTTCCTCGCCCTCGCCCGCCACATCGTGGTGGACGGCAAGGTCGTCCTGAGAATGCACGCCGGCTTCGGCTACCACCAGGCGTGCAACGGCAGCGTGGTGGCCTATGGGGCGGACAACTTCAATTCCCGGGACCCCGAACTGTGGTCGGTCCAGTTCACCGGAACGGCCGAGATCGTCGAGCCGACGACCGGCGAACTGGAACTCTTCGGACCGGGTCCGCATTTCGTGGACGGAGCGGTCTTCGACCCCGTCCACATGCGCATCGAACCCCAGTTCGTCAGCGTGCACTCGCTCGCCGGGAATCCGGACCGCGCATACCAGCACGCCCTCTGACGCGCCGCTGACCCGGTCCCCGGTTCCTCCGCTGCCCTATTCCGCCTCGTTCAGGTTGCCGGGGCCGGCGCCCTCGCTCTTCGACGCCGAAGGCGACGGGGAGGAGGTGCTCTTCGACGCCGTGGGCGTCGGCGAGGTGCTCTTGGACTCCGACGGGGACGGCGAGGCCGACGCCGACGGGGTGGCCGACGGGGTGAAGCTCGGCGTCCGGCTGCGGCTCGGGGCGGCCGAGGACTCGTTGAACGAGGGGGTGTTCTCCGGAGACTGCTGCGACGGCGTGTCCGCCGACGCCCCGGGCTGGCTCTGCTGCCCGCCGGGAGTGCTCTGCTGGGTGACCGGCGGGTTCCCGCCGCTCTTCTTGGTCACGTTGGTGACGGCGTAGGCCACGCCGCCCGCGATCGCGATGATCGCGAGCACTGCGAAGAGCCACATCTTCCAGCGGCTGCCGCCGCGGTGGTCGTCGTAGCCGTCGTACCCCCCGCGCCCCGACACGCCGGGACCGCCGCCGGGGAAGGCGGAGCCGTCGTCCGGGTTCAGCCCCGGCACCATCGGCTGCTGGAACTGCGAGGTCATGGCGTTCGCGGCGTAGGCGGGCTGGCCGCCCGTACCGCCCACGGGCATGGCCGTGGTCCGGTCCGCGCCGCGGCCGTGCGGCAGGGCCATGGTGACCGGGCCGGTGTTCCAGGTGCCGGTGCCCGGCCCCTGGTCGTGCAGCATCTGGAGCGCGTACTGGACCAGCCCGCGCATCTCCTCGGCGCTCTGGAACCGGTCGTCCGGGTCCTTGGCGAGGGAGCGCATCACCAGACCGTCGAGCTCCGGCGGGATGCTGTGGCCCTC
This sequence comes from Streptomyces sp. NPDC085524, assembly GCF_044541755.1. Taxonomy (NCBI): domain Bacteria; kingdom Bacillati; phylum Actinomycetota; class Actinomycetes; order Kitasatosporales; family Streptomycetaceae; genus Streptomyces; species Streptomyces sp. NPDC085524. Next base: position 372,749 of record NZ_JBITTH010000004.1, on the reverse strand, counting down.
CGGCAGCTGCGAGGGCGGCACCGGGGCGTCCTGCACGTGCTGGTAGACCACCGACAGCGGGGTCTCGCCGGTGAAGGGGGGCCGCAGCGCGAGGAGTTCGTAGAGCAGGCAGCCGGTCGCGTACAGGTCGGAGCGGTGGTCCACGGCCTTGCCCAGGGCCTGTTCCGGCGACAGGTACTGCGGGGTGCCCATGACCATGCCGGTCTGGGTCATCGTCGACTGGGCGCCGTGCAGGGCGCGGGCGATGCCGAAGTCCATCACCTTGACCGCGCCCGCGTCCGTGATGATGACGTTCGCCGGCTTGATGTCGCGGTGCACGATGCCGTGCTGGTGCGAGTACGCGAGCGCCTCGAGCACGCCCGAGACGATGATGAGCGCCTGCTCGGGGCCCGGGGCCTCGGCGCTGAGCAGCAGGTCGCGGATGGTGCGGCCCTCGACCAGCTCCATCACGATGTACGGGACGGTGTTCGGGCCGACCCGGTCCTCGCCCGAGTCGTACACGGCGACGACGGCGTGGTGGTTGAGTCCGGCGACGGACTGCGCCTCGCGCGTGAAGCGGGCCTTGGAGACGGGGTCCTCGGCCAGGTCGGCGCGGAGCAGCTTGACGGCGACGGTGCGGCCCAGGCGCACGTCCTCGGCGGCGAACACCTCGGCCATGCCGCCGCGGCCGAGCCGGTGCGTCAGCCGGTAACGGCCGTCTCCCACCAGGCCGCCTGCGCCCCAGTGCTCAGGACCATCGGTCATCCCGGCGCCGTTTCCCTCGGGTTCGGGTGCCATCAGTCCTCGCCGTCGTCTCTCTTGGCCGCTGCTGGGCGGTAGTCCTCTTCTTTGGTGCTCCGATGAACGCTACAGCCTCCGGCCCGGTCACCGTTCGGACAAGACGTCCTGTGGCAGGCCGGTCACAGAACGGGCCACTGGCTTGACTGGTGCTTGCCCTCCGGCAGACTGGGCCCGACACAGGCAGCTCGAGGGGAAGCAACAGTCATGAGCCAGGACGGCACTCAGGGCCGGTACGCAGGCGGTTCCCTGGCCCGTGGCCGTTACCAGCTACGGGATTTGCTCGGCGAGGGCGGCATGGCCGCGGTGTACCTCGCGTACGACACGGCGCTCGACCGCCAGGTCGCCATCAAGACCCTGCACACGGAGCTGGGACGCGAACAGTCCTTCCGCGAGCGGTTCCGCCGCGAGGCCCAGGCTGTAGCGAAACTGTCGCACACGAACATCGTCTCGGTCTTCGACACCGGTGAGGACGAGTTCGAGGGCTCGCTCATGCCGTACATCGTGATGGAGTACGTGGAGGGGCAGCCGCTCGGCTCCGTCCTCCAGGCGGACATCGCGCAGTACGGGGCGATGCCGGCGGAGAAGGCCCTGAAGGTGACGGCCGACGTACTGGCCGCCCTGGAGACCAGCCACGACATGGGGCTCGTCCACCGCGACATCAAGCCCGGCAACGTGATGATGACCAAGCGCGGCGTGGTCAAGGTGATGGACTTCGGCATCGCCCGTGCCATGCAGTCGGGGGTCACCTCGATGACGCAGACCGGCATGGTCGTCGGCACCCCGCAGTACCTGTCGCCGGAGCAGGCGCTGGGGCGGCAGGTCGACGCCCGCTCCGACCTGTACTCGGTCGGCATCATGCTGTTCCAGCTGCTGACCGGGCGGATCCCGTTCGACGCGGACTCGCCGCTGGCCATCGCGTACGCCCACGTGCAGGAGGAGCCGGTCGCTCCGTCCTCCATCAACCGCTCGGTGACCCCGGCGATGGACGCCCTGGTGGCGCGCTCGCTGAAGAAGAACCCGAACGAGCGCTTCCCCTCCGCCGCGGCCATGGCGGACGAGATCGCCCGCGTGCTGTCCGCCGGGCAGACCGGGGCTCCGGTCATCGTCCAGGGCCTCGGGCCCACGAACAGCGGCGCGGGCGTCGGCTCGGCCGTGTTCCCGCCGGTGGACTCCGGCTTCCAGGCCCCGCCGCAGTCGGTTCAGCAGCCGTACCAGGCGCCGCAGACGGCGTCCTCCCCGTACGGGCCGCCCACGCCGGCTCCGCAGCCCCAGGTGCACACGCAGGGCGGCTACGCCTACCCGCACACGCCGCCGCCGCAGCAGTACTCGGCGCCGACCCCGCCGCCGTACACGATCTCCCCCGCGTCCTCGCAGACGTCGGGCTCGGGCGGCGGCGCGGGCGGCAAGAAGAACATGCCGGTGGTCGTGGGCGCGATCGCGGTGGCGATGCTGGCGATCGGCGGCCTGATCGCGGTGATCGTCAACGGGGACGACGAAAAGGACGCCAAGAACGTCGCGTCGCAGGGCGGCTCGAGCGCCCCCGCGTCCGCGCCCTCCGCCAAGCCCAGCACCAAGGGGCCGGACCCCTCGCGCACGATCGACCCGAAGCTGTGCAAGGAACCGGTGAAGCACTACAGCGAGGCCGGCAAGTACTCGGCGCCCGACCTGCGGTACAAGGACCTGAAGTCCGTGAAGGAGTGCATCCAGGCCTCGGGCGGCAAGTACACGATCGTCCCCAAGGACGAGGCCATCTACGGCAAGGACCAGGTGCTCGACCAGTCCCCGCGCCCCGGGGACAAGATCGCGAAGGAAGGCACGGAGTACACGCTGACCGTGTCGACGGGCATCCCGGAGTAGCCCTCGCGCAGGTGACACTGCTCCACCCCGGCATCCCGGGCACCCCTTTGGGGCGCCCGGGATGCCGCTTTTGTCCCCTTGTGTAAATCTGAGCGCAACGCATGTCGCCGCACGATCTGCACGCTCGGTCTGCGCGCTCGGGACGGGAGGGGCACCCCGTGATCCAAGGCTTCCGCCCGGCCCAGTGGCTGGCCTGCGCCGCCCTGGCCGCCGCCGCGCTCGCGCCCACCGCCCCCGCGTACGCCTGGCCCCTCTCCCCGGCCCCGCGCACCGCCCCCGCGACCGGCCCCGCGGACGACGACCCCCTCGAGGAGCTGGCCGGCTCCGCGGCCGGAGCCGGGCGGGAGCGGCCCGGCAGACCGGTCGGCGAGCCCGCCGACCCGGAGCTGACGGTGGCCTCCCGCCCCCTGCCGGTCCGCCCCCGGACCGAGCCCCAGCCGCCGCCCAAGCCGCCGCCACCGGCCGCGGCGACCCCGCCCGCCCCGGCCAGGGCGCTGGGCACCGAACCGAACGAGCGGGCCGCCGATCTGGCCGCGCACATACTGCCGCTCGGAACCGGGTTCGCCCTGATGGGACTGGGTCTGGGCTACCTCGGAGTGCGGCTGCGCCGGAGCGCCTGAAGGCCCGGGACCACGACCCGGGGTGGTTGCCCTGCGTGAACATACTCGGTATACATACCGAGTATGTCGATCCGTCACGGCCTGCTCGCCCTGCTCGAACGGGGCCCCAGGTACGGCTCCCAGCTGCGCACCGAGTTCGAATCCCGCACCGGCTCCACCTGGCCGCTCAACGTCGGGCAGGTGTACACCACCCTCGCCCGCCTCGAACGCGACGGGCTCGTCGCGCCCGACGGCGAGGACTCCGCCGGGCACACGCTCTACGCCATCACGGACACCGGCCGCACCGAACTGCGCGAGTGGTACGAGCGGCCCGTGGACCGCGCCAACCCGCCCCGTGACGAGCTGTCCATCAAGCTCGCCATGGCCGTGGGCGCCCCCGGCGTGGACATCCGCGCCATCATCCAGTCCCAGCGGCACGCAACGATCAGGGCGATGCAGGACTACACCCGGCTCAAGGCCACCGCGCTCGCCGCGATCGAGAGCGGACAGACCCGCGAACGCGACGACGTGGCCTGGCTGCTCGTCCTGGAACAGCTGATCTTCCAGACCGAGGCCGAGGCCCGCTGGCTGGACCACTGCGAAGCCCGGCTGGTCCGGCTCTCCCTGCCGGCCGACCGGAGAGCCGCACAGCCCGGACCCCACCAGGCCGAACCGCCCCACGCCGAACCACCCCGCGCCGCCGGCGGGGACGCTGCAACCGCGTCCCCGTCCCCGGCCACGGCCCCGACCGCACGGCCCCGTACCGCCCGCGCGCGGCGAGGCTGAACCACCGTTCCAGGGGGGACCCTTCATGTCCGAACAGCACCAGTCCCGGCAACCCGTACTCCAGTTGGACCGGCTCGTACGCACCCACGGCAGCGGCACCACCGAGGTGCACGCCCTGCGCGGCATCGACCTGTCCGTCCACCCGGGCGAACTCGTCGCCGTCATGGGCCCGTCCGGCTCCGGTAAGTCCACGCTGCTCACCCTCGCGGGCGGCCTCGACACCCCGACCAGCGGCCGAGTGATCGTCGAAGGCACCGACATCACCACCGCGAGCCGCAAGCAACTGGCCGCCCTGCGCCGCCGCAGCATCGGCTACGTCTTCCAGGACTACAACCTGATCCCGGCGCTCACCGCCGCGGAGAACGTGGCCCTGCCCCGCGAACTCGACGGCGTCTCCGCCCGCAAGGCCCGCGTCTCCGCGCTCGCCGCGCTGGAGGAGATGGGCCTCGGCTCACTCGCCGACCGCTTCCCCGACGAGATGTCCGGCGGCCAGCAGCAGCGCGTGGCCATCGCCCGCGCCCTGGTCGGCGACCGCCGCCTCGTCCTCGCCGACGAGCCCACCGGCGCCCTCGACTCCGAGACCGGCGAGTCCGTCCTGGCCCTGCTGCGCGCCCGCTGCGACGCGGGCGCGGCCGGGATCCTCGTCACGCACGAGCCCCGGTTCGCGGCCTGGGCCGACCGCGTGGTCTTCCTCCGCGACGGCAGCGTGATCGACGAGACCCTGCGCAGCGGGGCCGACTCCCTGCTCTCCGGGCGGGCGGCCGCCCAGTGACCTCCTCGCTCCAAGGCTGGTACCACTCCTGGATCGCGGCGCTGCGCATCGCCCGTCGCGACGCCTGGCGCGCCAAGGGCCGCAGCTCCCTCGTCCTCGCGATGCTCGCCCTGCCGATCGTGGGGGTGAGCGCGGCCGACTTCACGCTGCGCAGCGCCCAGCTCTCACCCGAACAGCAGGTCACCCGCCGGATCGGCGCCGCCGACGCCCGGGTGACCGCGGCGAACCTGGGCGTGCCCATCTACCAGAAGCCCGACGGCTCCAGCTACGCGCCCGTCGGCGGCTTCAAGGACTACATGGACGGCGGCTCGAGGCCCAAGGAGGACCAGCCGGGCCCGCCGTCCTCCGCCCTCCCGCCCGGCGCCCAGGCCGTCAAGGACTCCACGGCCTACGCCAAGGTCCGCACCACGCACGGACTGCTCGACACCCAGCTGCGCGAACTCGACACGAACAGCCCGCTGACGGCCGGCCTGATCACGGTCGACCGCGGCCGGCTGCCCGAGACCGCGGGCGAGGTGGTCGCCACGACCGCCTTCCTGAAGAACTCCGGCCTCTACGTGGGCTCCTCCGTCACCCCGCGCGGCGCAAGCTCCTCGTACAAGATCACGGGGGCGTACGAGCTGCCCGACGAGCTGAGCTCGTCCCAGCTCCTCGCCCCGCCCGGGACCCTGCTCACCCCGCTGGACAAGGCCCTCCAGGCCTCCGGAGCCCCCGGGGTCCACGCCGAGGACTCCTATCTGGTCGAGGTCGGCGGCGACGGTTTCACGTGGAACACCGTCAAGGCCGCCAACGCCAAGGGCCTGGTCGTCGTCTCCCGAGCCGTCACCCTGGACCCGCCCGCCGACTCCGAGGTGCCCCTGTACCAGCAGCAGCCGAAGGCGGAGTTCAGCTCCGGCATCTCGACCGTCGAGACGGCCATCCTGGCCACCGTCGTCGGCCTGGCCATGCTGGAGATCTGCCTGCTCGCCGGACCGGCCTTCGCGGTCGGCGCCCGGCGCTCGCGCCGCCAGCTGGGCCTGGTCGGCGCCAACGGCGGCGACCGCAGGCACATCCGCTCCATCGTGCTCTCCGGCGGCCTGGTCATCGGCGCCGTGGCCGCCGTCACCGGCACCGCCATCGGCCTGGCGCTCACCGTCGCGCTCCGGCCGGTGCTGGAGGAGTACATCGGCATCCGCTTCGGCGGCTTCGTACTGCGCCCGCTGGAGCTGGTCGGCATCGCCCTGCTCGCCGTGGTCACCGGGCTGCTGGCCGCGATCGTCCCGGCCGTCACCGCGTCCCGGCAGACCGTGCTGGCCTCGCTGACCGGCCGCCGCGGCGTCCGCCGCGCCAACCGGGTGCTGCCCGTCATCGGCCTCGTCGCCGTCGGCGGCGGCGCCGCCATCGCCCTGTACGGCACCGCCTCGGAGATGGGCCCCACGGTGGTGGCGGGCGGCAGCGCCCTCGCCGAGCTGGGCGTCGTCGCCCTCACCCCGCTCCTGGTCGGCATGTTCGGCCGGCTCGGGCGGTGGCTGCCGCTGTCGCCGCGGCTCGCGCTGCGCGACGCCGTGCGCAACCGGGGGCGTACGGCGCCCGCCGTGGCCGCCGTACTGGCCGCCGTCGCCGGAACCGTCGCGGTGGCCACGTACCAGCACAGCCAGGAAGTGCAGCACCGGGCCGAATACAGGGCCGATCTGCCGGGCGGCACCGGACTGTTGCAGACGACGGAGAACAGCGCCCACAAGGAGGTGCCCGCCCTGCGCGAGGCCCTCTCGAAGCAAATCCCGCTGACGCAGCGGGCGGACGTCGACCGCCTGGTCGTCGGTAAGCCGGGCTGCGACTCGTACTCCTCGGAGCCGGGCTGCGGCCGGGTCCAGATCATCGCGCCGAAGGAGCAGCGCTGCCCGCTCTTCGATGCACCGAACGGGCCCGCCTCCTTCACCCGGGAACAGGCCAAGGAGCTCCGCCGGGACTGGCGTTGTGCAGAGAACCGGCACGGAGCCCAGCACGAGGTCGTCGTCGCCGACGAGAAGCTGCTGTCCGTCCTCGCCGTGACCGATCCGGGATCGGTCGCCGCCCTCAGGGCCGGCCAGGCCGTCTCCTTCGACAAGCGCAACGTCAAGGACGGCAAGCTCGTCCTGCGGGTCATCACCGACCCGCAGGCCGCCGACGGCATCGTCAAGCCCGGCGAGGACCCGCCGGGCGAGGACAAGGTCCTCCCCGTCCACCAGGCGCCCGACAACGCCGAGGGCTGGGGCATCGAGGCGGTCCTGCCCGCGGCGGCCGTGAAGGCCACCGGGCTGTCCACCGCACCGTTCGGCTCCTATTTCGCCATCGACGGGCCGCCGAGCAGCGAGCAGAAGCAGAAGATCGCCGGGGAGATCGACCGGATGGGCGTGGACGCGTCCGTGCGCATCGAGGCGGGCTACCAGGGCGACGACAGCCTCGTCCTCCTCGCGCTCACCGTCTTCGCCGGCCTGGTCACCATCGGCGCGGCCGGCATCGCCACCGGGCTCGCCCAGGCCGACGCCGAGGCCGATCTGAAGACCCTTGCGGCAGTGGGCGCGGCGCCGCGGGTGCGGCGCACGCTCAGCGGCTTCCAGTGCGGGGTGGTCGCCCTGATGGGCGTGATCCTGGGCTCGGCGGCCGGAATCCTGCCCGCGGTCGGACTGCGGCTCACCGAGGAACGGCAGCTGCAGCGCCTCTACCAGTCCGGGATCGACATGGGCTACGCGTCGGGGGACGAAGTGCCGTACGTGCCGGTCGCGGTGCCGTGGGAAACCCTGGGCGGACTGCTGGTCCTGGTCCCGCTGGGCGCGGCGCTGCTGGCCGCGCTGGTCACCCGTTCCAACGGCGCGCTGGCCCGGCGGGCGGCCGGCTGATCTCGTGCCCCCGTACAGGGTGGATCACGCTCGTACGGGGGCACACGACTGCTGACGAAGGTGTGCGAGAGAATGAACGGCATGGAGATGCCGAGGAGTGAACGGTCGCAGGACAGCCCCCCGCACGTCATGATCGTGGGACAGGACGGGATGGCGGTCGGCGGCGCCGATGACGAGTCGCGCGAGGTCCCGGTGACGGAGATGGTCGAACAGCCCGCCAAGGTCATGCGGATCGGCAGCATGATCAAGCAACTCCTGGAAGAGGTACGTGCAGCGCCTCTGGACGAGGCGAGCCGGGTCCGGCTCAAGGACATCCATGCCGCCTCGGTGAAGGAGCTGGAGGACGGCCTGGCCCCCGAGCTCGTGGAGGAACTGGAGCGCCTGTCCCTCCCGTTCACCAACGAGGCCATTCCCTCGGAGGCCGAACTGCGCATTGCGCAGGCGCAGTTGGTCGGCTGGCTGGAGGGCCTTTTCCACGGCATCCAGACGGCCCTGTTCGCGCAGCAGATGGCTGCACGGGCCCAGCTGGAACAGATGCGCCGGGCACTCCCCCCGGGTGGCCCGTCGGACGACGAGGACGGCCACGGCCCGGTCCGCTCGGGACCGTACCTCTAGCCTCCGGCCGTCGGCCGAACGAAGGCGGGCCCCACGCTCCCCGGAGCAACGGGACCCGCCTTCGCCATGCGCAGCCCAGGCGGCGGAGCCGCCCCCGCGCAACGGCGGGACCCGCCTGGGGAATCCAGCCCCGCCGGCGATTGAGGCACGGGGTCCGGGGCGGCGCCCCGGCGGCGCAGCCGCACCCGCCGGATAAGCGGCGGGTAAGTGGGTTACCCCGCCGGAAACACGGCCGCCGCATACTCAAGGGCATGACCTACGACGCGATCGTCCTGGCAGGCGGGGCCGCGCAGCGACTCGGCGGGGCCGACAAGCCCGCGCTGAGCGTCGGCGGCCGCACCCTCCTCGACCGTGTCCTCGACGCCTGCAAGGACGCCCGCACCACCGTGGTCGTCGGCGGCCGCCGGACGACCACGCGCCCGGTGCGCTGGGCCCGCGAGGACCCGCCGGGCGGCGGCCCGGTGGCCGCACTGGACGCCGGGCTCCGTCAGACCACCGCCGGGCTGGTCCTCGTACTCTCCGCGGACCTGCCGTTCCTGGACGGCCGCACCGTACGGGCGCTCCTCGAGGGGGTCGGGGCTGCCGAGGGGGCCCTGCTGCGGGACCCCGGCGGGCGCGACCAGCCCCTCGTCGCCGCCTACCGCGCCGAGCCCCTGCGCCGCGAGATCGCGCTGCTCGCCACCGAACACGGCCGCCTGACGGGGCTCCCGCTGCGCGGCCTCACCGCCGAACTGGACCTCACCCGCGTCGAGGCGCAGCCACTGGCCTCCTTCGACTGCGACACCTGGGAGGATCTCGCAGCCGCCCGGGCCCGGATCAGGGAGCATGGAACCGTGCTGGACCAATGGATCACCGCCGTCAAGAACGAGCTGGGCATCGACCTCCCCGTCGACACCAAGACCCTGCTCGACCTCGCCCGTGACGCCGCCCACGGCGTCGCCCGGCCCGCCGCTCCACTGACCACCTTCCTCGTCGGTTACGCGGCCGCCCAGGCCGAGGCCACCGGCGCCGACCCCGCCCAGGCCATCGCCGAGGCCTCCCGCAAGGCCGCCGACCTGGCACTGCGCTGGGCCTCCGAGGCGCAGGCCGACGAACAGAACGGCTCCGGATGACCCCCACCGACGCCGACCACGCGCTCGACCAGGCACTGGCCCTGGTCAGCCGGAGCGCCCCCGGCCACGGCCCGCACGCCGGCCCCGGAGACCCCGGAGCCTCCGGCAGCTCCGGAGCCTCCCCGGGCTCCGGCCACCGCGCCGCCTCCTGGCCCGGGGCCCGGGAGGCCGCCGTCCGGGCCGGGAACGGTGCCCGGGCCCGGACCCACCGGGTGCCCCTCGCCGACGCCCTCGGCGAGGTGCTGGCCGCGCCCCTGGACGCCCTGACCGACCTGCCGTCCTTCGACACCTCGGCCATGGACGGCTGGGCCGTCGCCGGACCCGGCCCCTGGACCGTCCGCGGCGGCGCGGACGTCCTCGCCGGCACCGGCCTGCCCGAGCCCCTCGCGGACGGCGAGGCCGTACGGATCGCCACCGGCGCCCGGATCCCCGCCGACACCACCGCCGTCATCCGCAGCGAGCACAGCCGCGAGTCCGGCACCCAGCTCTTCGCCGAGCGGACCGTCGTCACCGGCCAGGACATCCGCCCGCGCGGCCAGGAGTGCCGCTCGGGCGACCTGCTGCTGCCCGCCGGCTCCCTGGTCACCCCGGCCGTGCTCGGTCTCGCCGCGGCCGCCGGCTACGACGAGCTGACCACCCGGCCCCGGCCGCGCGTGGAGATCCTGGTGCTCGGCGACGAGCTGCTCACCGAGGGCCTCCCGCACGACGGCCTGATCCGGGACGCCCTCAGCCCCATGCTCGGCCCCTGGCTCACCCGGCTCGGCGCCGAGGTCGTGGGCACCCGGCGGCTCGGCGACGACCCCGCAGGGGTCGAGGCCCTGCTGAAGGCCGTCACGACCTCCACCGCCGACGTCATCCTCACCACCGGCGGCACCGCCTCCGGGCCCGTGGACCACGTCCACCCCGTGCTGGAGCGGGCCGGAGCCGAACTGCTCGTCGACGGGGTTGCCGTACGCCCGGGCCATCCCATGCTGCTGGCCCGGATCGGCGACCGGGCCGACGGAAGGCACCTGGTCGGGCTGCCCGGGAACCCCCTCGCCGCCGTCTCCGGGCTGCTGACCCTCGCCGAACCGCTGCTGCGCGCCCTCGCCGGCCGCCGCAGGCGCCCCCGCTACACGGCGACGGTCGAGGGCGACGTACCGGGCCACCCGTTCGACACCCGGCTCGTCCCGGTGATGCTGGGCGACGAGCACGCGGTGCCGCTGCGGTACCACGGCCCCGCGATGCTGCGCGGTGTGGCGGCTGCGGACGCGCTGGCCGTCGTACCGCCGAAGGGTGCACGGTCCGGGCAGGAGCTGGAGATCCTGGACCTGCCCTGGGCCGCAGGGGGATGTTTCACGTGAAACTTCACGGTCATGACGCCATGGCCCGCGACGCCGACGAGAAACTCGCCTCCCGGCGCATCAAACTGCCCAAGCGCGTGGTCGAGCGCCCCTTGCGGCAGGTGTCCAAACGCCTGCTGATGGCCCTGCTCGTGCTGGCCCTGACGGTCCTGATCGTGTGGCTGGACCGTGATGGCTACCACGACAACGCCAACGAGACGGTCGACTTCCTCGACTGCGTCTACTACGCCACCGTCACCCTGTCGACGACCGGCTACGGAGACATCGTCCCGTACAGCGACAGTGCGCGGCTGATCAACATCCTGCTGATCACCCCGCTCCGCGTGCTGTTCCTGATCATTCTGGTCGGTACCACCCTGGAAGTCCTCACGGAACGGACGAGGGAAGAGTGGCGGCTGAACCGCTGGAGGAAGAACTTGCGTGAGCACACGGTCGTCGTCGGCTTCGGCACCAAGGGCCGCTCCGCCCTGCAGACGCTGCTGGCCACCGGACTCTCCAAGGAGCAGGTCGTCATCGTCGACCCCAGCGCCAAGGTGATCGACACGGCCAACGCCGAGGGATTCACGGGCGTCGTCGGCGACGCCACCCGCTCCGACGTACTGCTGCGCGCGGAACTGCAGAAGGCCCGGCGCATCATCATCGCCACCCAGCGGGACGACACCGCCGTACTGGTCACCCTGACGGCCCGCCAGCTCAACAAGGGAGCGAAGATCGTCGCCGCGGTCCGCGAGGAGGAGAACGCCCCGCTGCTGCGCCAGTCCGGCGCCGACGCGGTCATCACGAGCGCGAGCGCAGCCGGCCGGCTGCTGGGCCTGTCGGTGCTCAGCCCCAGCGCGGGCACCGTCATGGAGGACCTGATCCACCAGGGCAGCGGCCTCGACCTCATCGAACGGCCCGTGGAGAGGTCCGAGGTCGGCAAGTCGGTGCGCGAGACCTCCGACCTGGTGGTGAGCGTGCTGCGCGGACACCGGCTGCTGGCCTACGACGACCCGCACGCGAGCCCGCTCCAGCTGACGGACCGTGTGATCGCCATCGTCCGCGCGGTCCCGCACCCCTCCCCGCCCGTCACCCTGGGCCCAACGGAATAGCACCGGGCCCAGGGTCGGCGGGTGTGCGCTACGCGGCGCCGTCCGTCCGGCTCAACGCCATGACCGGGACCCGGCGGCCGGCCCGCTCCTGGAGATCCGCGAGGAACGGGGTGTGCTTCAGCTGGAGTTCCCAGAGCCGCTCCCGCTCCGCGCCGTCGGTCTCCACCGCCGTCACCCCGTACGCCTCGGTGCCGACCTCGACACGTGCAGAGGGGTCTGCGAGCAGGTTGTAGTACCACCCCGGGCGGTTTTCACGGCCGCCGTTGGCCGCGAACACCACCAGCCTTTCCCCATCGCGCAGATAGGCCATCGGCATGGTGCGCGACTCGCCGCTGCGGGCGCCGGTGGTGGTGAGGAGCAGCAGCGGAAGCCCGGCGAAGTCCCCGCCCACCACCCCGCCGGCGGCGCGGAACTCGTCGATCACCAGCTGATTGCGCTGTAAACGCTCTTCGGACATGTCGGCTTCCCTCCAAGGAAGTTGATGATTCCGTCCCGTCCAGCGCCCCCAAGGATCCCAGGTGCTTGGGCCGCGCGGGCGGCTTCGCGTAGCCTCCGGGCCATGCATGCGATCACCATCGAGCAGCCCGGCGGCCCCGAGGCCCTCGTCTGGACCGACGTACCCGATCCGGTGGCGGGCGAGGGCGAGGTCCTCGTCGAGGTCGCGGCGAGCGCCGTGAACCGCGCCGACCTCCTGCAGCGGCAGGGGTTCTACGATCCCCCGCCCGGCTCCTCCCCCTACCCCGGCCTGGAGTGCTCCGGGCGGATCGCCGCGATCGGGCCGGGGGTCTCCGGCTGGGCGGTGGGCGACGAGGTCTGCGCCCTGCTGGCGGGCGGCGGGTACGCGCAGAAGGTGGCCGTCCCGGCGGGCCAGCTGCTGCCGGTCCCGGCGGGCCTGGACCTGGTGACGGCGGCCGCTCTGCCCGAGACCGTCTGCACGGTGTGGTCCAACGTGTTCATGGTGGCCGGACTGCGCCCCGGCGAGACCCTCCTCGTCCACGGAGGCTCCAGCGGCATCGGGACGACGGCCATCCAGCTCGCGAAGGCGGTCGGCGCGCGGGTGGCGGTGACGGCGGGCAGCAAGGAGAAGCTCGACCGCTGCGCGGAACTGGGCGCGGACATCCTGATCGACTACCGCGAGCAGGACTTCGTGGAGGAGATCAAGGCGGCGACCGGTGGTTCCGGGGCGGACGTGATCCTGGACATCATGGGCGCGAAGTACCTGGAGCGGAACGTGGCGGCCCTGGCCGTGAACGGCCGGCTCGCGGTGATCGGCCTCCAGGGCGGGCTGAAGGCCGAGCTGAACCTCGGCGCCCTGCTCGCCAAGCGCGCCGCGATCACCGCCACCTCGCTGCGGGCCCGCCCGCTGGAGGAGAAGGCGGCGATCGTCGCGGCCGTACGGGAACACGTGTGGCCCCTGGTGTCGGCGGGCCGGGTCCGCCCGGTGGTCCACGAGGTGTTCCCCATGGCCCGGGCGCCCGAGGCGCACCGCGTCCTGGAGGCGAGCACCCACGTGGGCAAGGTCCTGCTCACGACCTGACCGCCACTGCGGGGGCTCGAACGCCGCCGGGCGGAAACACCAGCCCCGCCGGCGTTCGAGTCGCGGGGTCCGGGGCGGAGCCCCGGGTCTTGAACGGGTCCGGGCAGAGCCCGGGGAACGGAGGAAGGGCGGGGCGGGGAGCAGCTCCGCGCAGCGGCACCGCACCCGCACCCGCCCACACCCCCGCTACAGCGAACGCAACAGCACCGCCGGCGACTCCACACAGTCCGCGACGTACCGCAGGAACCCGCCCGCCGTCCCCCCGTCGCACACCCGGTGGTCGAAGGTCAGCGACAGCTGTACGACCTGCCGGACCGCCAGCTCCCCCCGGTGCACCCACGGCTTCGCCATGATGCGGCCCACGCCGAGCATGGCCGCCTCCGGGTGGTTGATGATCGGCGTCGAGCCGTCGACCCCGAACACCCCGTAGTTGTTGAGGGTGAACGTCCCGCCGGTGAGGTCCGCCGGGGACAGCTTCCCGCCCCGCGCCAGCTCCGTCAGGCGGGCGAACTCCGCCGACAGGGCCTCCGGGTTCATCGCGTGCGCGTCCCGGACCACCGGGACCATGAGCCCGCGTTCCGTCTGCGCGGCGAAGCCCAGGTGCACCGACGGCAGCCGGACGATCTCGTTCGCCGCAAGGTCCACCGTGGAGTTCAGCTCCGGGTACTTCGCGAGCGCGGCCGTGCAGATCCGGGCCAGCAGCGCCAGCACCGAGATCTTGGGCCCGCCCACCGCGTTCATCGCGGCCCGCGCCGCCATCAGTTCGGTGGCGTCCGCGTCGACCCAGCAGGTGGCGTCCGGGATCTCCCGCCGGCTGCGCGACAGCTTCTCCGCGACCGCCCCGCGCACGCCCTTGAGCGGCACGCGGACCCCCTCCGCCCGCGAAGGGGCGGCGGTGGCGACGGCGACCGGCTCCGGGGCCCGCAGGGCCGCCAGCGCCTTCTCGACGTCCGCCCGCATGATCAGGCCGTCCGGCCCCGACCCCGACAGCCCGCGCAGGTCGATCCCGCCGTCCCGCGCCAGCTTGCGCACCAGCGGCGAGATGACCGGAACGGGCCCGGCCGGAGCCACGGGTGCCACAGGAACCACGGGAGCCGCAGGAGCCGCCGGGACGGCCGGAACGACCGGCGCCGAGACCGCGGCGGTGACGGGTCGCACCCGTCGCCGACGCGCCGGGCGCGAGTCGTCCGAGCCGTAACCGATCAGGGGCCGGGGCACGTTGCCGGAGCCCGAGGGCTCCTCCCCGGGGGCGGCGGATTCGACCGGCACGGTCTGCGCCCCCACCGCCACGGTGATCAGCGGCGCCCCGACGGGGAGTTCCGTGCCCTCCTCCCCGAAGCGGGCGGTGACGACACCGCCGTAGGGGCACGGAACCTCCACCATCGCCTTGGCCGTCTCGACCTCGACCACGGGCTGGTCGATGGCGACGACATCGCCCACCGCCACCAGCCAGCGCACGATCTCGGCCTCGGTCAGGCCCTCCCCGAGATCGGGAAGCTTGAACTCCATTACCTGCGCCATCAGTTCTCCCACTGCAGGCGGGCCACGGTGTCCAGGATCCGGTCGACACCGGGCAGGTGGTGCTTCTCCAGCATCGGCGGCGGGTACGGGATGTCGAAGCCCGTCACGCGCAGCACCGGCGCCTCCAGGTGGTGGAAGCACCGCTCCGTGATGCGGGCGGCGATCTCCGCGCCCGGTCCGCCGAAGCCGCTGGCCTCGTGGACCACCACGGCGCGCCCGGTCCGGCGTACGGACTGCACGACCGTCTCCTCGTCGAAGGGCACGAGCGAGCGCAGGTCCACGACCTCCAGGTCCCAGCCCTCCTCGCGGGCCGCCTCCGCCGCCTCCAGGCACACCGGCAGCGAGGGCCCGTAGGTGATCAGCGTGGCGCTCGTGCCCGTCCGGCGCACCAGCGCCTTCCCGATGCCGGGAACGGCCGTCGGCGCCTGCGGGGACCAGTCCGCCTTGGACCAGTACAGCCGCTTGGGCTCCAGGAAGACCACCGGGTCGTCGCTCGCGATCGACGCGCGCAGCAGCCCGTACGCGTCCTCGACGGTCGCCGGGGTCACCACGTGCAGGCCGGGCGTGGCCACGTAGTACGCCTCGGAGGAGTCGCAGTGGTGCTCCACGCCGCCGATCCCGCCGCCGTACGGCACCCGGATGGTGATGGGCAGCGGCATGGCGCCGCGGGTGCGGTTGCGCATCTTCGCGACGTGCGAGATCAGCTGCTCGAAGGCCGGGTACGCGAACGCGTCGAACTGCATCTCCACGACCGGCCGCAGCCCGTACATGGCCATGCCGACGGCCGCGCCCAGGATTCCGGCCTCCGCGAGCGGGGTGTCCGTGCAGCGGTCCTCGCCGAACTCCTTCGCGAGCCCGTCGGTGATCCGGAAGACCCCGCCGAGCGTGCCGACGTCCTCGCCCATGACGTGGACCGTCGGGTCCTCGGCCATCGCGTCGCGCATGGCCCGGGTCAGGGCCTGGGCCATGGTCGCGGGCTTGACGCCCGACTTCGCGGACTTCGCCGCCACCGTCGTCACTCCTGGTCCCCGGCTTCGAGCTCGGCACGCAGCATGGCCGCCTGCTCGCGCAGCAGGCCGGTCTGCTCCGCGTAGACGTTTTCGAACAGGTCCATCGGGTTCAGCACGGGGTCCGCGTTCATCCCCTCGCGCAGGGCCGCCGCCATCGCCTCGGCGTCGTCGCGCGCCTGCTGCACGCCCGCCTCGTCGAGGATCCCGCGGGCGGTCAGCTCGCGCTCCAGCAGCTCGATCGGGTCGTGCGCCTTCCAGGCCTCGACCTCGGCGTCTCCCCGGTAGCGGGTCGCGTCGTCGGCGTTCGTGTGGGCCTCCATCCGGTAGGTGACGGCCTCGATCAGGGTCGGACCGCCACCGGACCGGGCGCGCCGGACGGCTTCGGCCAGCACCTCGTGCATGGCCGCGATGTCGTTGCCGTCGACCAGCCGGCCGGGCATGCCGTATCCGACGGCCTTGTGCGCCAGCGTCGGGGCGGCGCTCTGCTTGGCGAGCGGGACGGATATAGCGAAGCCGTTGTTCTGCACGAGGAAGACGACGGGGGCCTGCCAGACGGCGGCGAAGTTCAGCGCCTCGTGGAAGTCGCCCTCGCTGGTGCCGCCGTCGCCGACCATGGCCAGCGCGACGACGTCGTCGCCGCGCAGCCGGGCGGCGTGGGCCAGGCCCACCGCGTGCGGCAGCTGGGTGGCGAGCGGGGTGGAGAGCGGGGCTATCCGGTGCTCACGGGGGTCGTAGCCGGTGTGCCAGTCGCCGCGCAGCAGCGTGAGGGCCTGCACCGGGTCCAGTCCGCGGGCCACGGCCGCCAGGGTGTCGCGGTAGCTCGGGAAGAGCCAGTCCTGGTCCTCCAGCACCATCGCGGCCGCGATCTCGCAGGCCTCCTGCCCGACGGTCGAGGGGTACACGGCGAGCCGGCCCTGCTTGGTCAGTGCCGTGGCCTGGGCGTTGTAGCGGCGGCCGCGCACCAGCTCGGCGTAGCAGCGGCGCATCAGCGCGGGGTCCAGCCGCTCGGCCGCCGCCGTGCCGAGGACCCGGTAGGGCTCGGCGTCGGGCAGCAGCGGAGCGGCGTCCGTACGGGGCCTCCAGGCGGGCGGGGTGGAACGGTGGGACGCACCGGCACCGGGCAGCTCTTGGACCGTCATGGCGGCGTACACCTCCTCGTGGGAAGCGGGCAGGGCGACGGCTCGGGTGTGAGACGCCTCACCTACCGATTGTTCGGTTGTCCGCGCAATTTGGCTACAGGCGGCTCCAGGCTGTGGACAAACGGGCGCCGGGGCTCTGGGATGGATGCAGGACGTCCAGGAGAGGGAGGCATCGGGCAATGCCGGATGAACAAATGGCCGGAGCGGTTCCCACACCGGCCCCACCGGGAGGCACCCCTGCGGCCCCCGCGGCCCCACCGGCAGCACCCGCCGCACCCCGCCCCCTGGATCCGATCGACCGGTCGATCATCAGACTGCTCCAGGCGGACGGCCGCACCTCGATACGCTCCGTGGCCGAACAGGTGCACGTCTCGCGCGCGAACGCCTACGCCCGGATCAACCGGCTCATCGACGACGGGGTGATCCGCGGGTTCACGGCCCGCGTCAACCACGAAAGGGCAGGCCAGGGCGCCTCGGCCTACATCACGCTGAAGATCGTCCAGAACTCCTGGCGCACGGTACGCGAACAGCTCCGCGAGCTCCCGGGCGCCGCCCACATCGCCCTCGTCAGCGGCGACTTCGACGTCCTCCTGCTGGTCCACACCCCGGACAACCGCACCCTGCGCGAACTGGTCCTGACCCGCCTCCAGGCCATCCCGGAGGTCCTCTCGACCCGCACCCTGCTGGTCTTCGAGGAAACGGACCTCCTGGACCCGGGCCCGGGCCGGCTCCCCGCCCCGCCGATCTCGGAGGACTAGGCCGTCCGGGCGACGCAACCGGCCGACGGCGCTCTACCGGCCTTTGCCGGCCCTTACCGGCGGAAGCGCGTCCGGGCCGCTCAGCGGGCCGTGCGGAGCCCGTCGAAGGCCATGTGGACCACCGCGTCGGCGAGCTGGGCGTGGCTCGTGCCCGGGTGGGGGCGGTACCACTCGACCAGGGAGTTCACCATGCCGAAGAGCAGCCGGGTGGCGAGCCGGATGTCCACGTCCGCGCGCAGGTCGCCGTCGGCCGCGGCGGCCTTGAGGAGGTCCGCCACCTGGTGGTCGAACTCGCGGCGGCGCTCCAGCGCCCAGCGCTCGGTGCGGGTGTTGCCGCGGACGCGCAGCAGCAGCGTCACGTACGGCAGCTCGGAGACCAGCACCTCGACGGTGCGGCGCGTGACGTACTCGACGCGCTCGACCGCGCGGCCCCCTACGGCGCCCGGCTCCTCCAGGATCCCGAAGAGGCCGTCGAGGGCGCGGCTGACGGCGCGGCGCAGCAGCTCCTCCTTGCCGGTGACGTGGTGGTAGATCGAGGACTTCGAGATGCCGGCGGCCTTGGAGAGGTGCTCCATCGAAGTGCCGTCGTATCCACGCTCGTTGAAGACCTGGACGGCGACGGACAGCAGCGTCTCGGGCGTGTAGGTGTCCCGCTTGACCGTGGTCATTCCGTCTCCCCCGTATCGTCCTCGTCCTCGCCCGCCTCGTAGCCCAGCTTGAACAGGGCGAGCGAGGGCGCGTACCGGCCGCCCGGGCAGCGCTCGTCCAGGTGGTGCAGCAGGTCGTACGCCCAGTCCCGGCCCAGCCGGTCGTGCCATTCGGCCGGGCCCACCGGATAGTTGACCCCGAGACGCATCGCCGTGTCGATGTCCTCGGCGGTGGCGACTCCGCGGGCGACGGCGTCGGCCGTCAGGTCGATCAGCATCGCGACGGTCCGGGCGACGATCATGCCGGGGACGTCGCCGATGACGGAGACCTGCTTGCCGAGCTTCTGGAAGAGGCCGACCGCCTCGGCCAGGGTCCGCTCGCTCGTGTCGGTGCTGGCGGAGAGCGCGATCCGGGTGGCGCCCCGGTAGTCGAGCGCGAGGTCGAAGTAGACGACGTCCGCGAACTCCACGGAGGTCTTGCCGTCCGCGAGGACCAGCTGGCCGTCGCCGGGCAGCTGGATGTACGGGCCCCCGGACTCGACGGCCTCGACCGCGATCCCGGCCTCCTCCATGAGGTCGGCCAGCTCCGCCGCGGGGCCGAGGTCTCCGACGACGGTGACCTTCTCCGGGGCGTCCTCGGGGCCGGCCGTGTGCGGGCCGGGCACCTGCGCGTCGGGGCCGTACGGGTACCAGCCGTGCCCCGACTTGCGGCCGAGGCGGCCCGACTGGACCAGCCGGCGCTGCGCGAGGGACGGGGTGAACTTGGGGCTGCGGAAGAAGGACTCCCACACCGAGCGGGTCACGGCTTCGTTGACGTCCTGGCCGATCAGGTCGGTCAGCTGGAACGGGCCCATCTTGAAGCCGCCGCTCTCGCGGAGCACGGCGTCGATGGTGGCCGGGTCGGCGCCCTGCTCCTCGTAGACCGCGAAGGCCTCGGCGTAGAAGGGGCGGGCGATCCGGTTGACGATGAATCCGGGGGTGTCGGCGCAGCGGACCGGGGTCTTCCCCCAGCCGAGGACCGTGCGGTACGCGAGCTCGGCGGCGGCCGGATCGGTCGCGAAACCGCTGACCACCTCGACGAGCGGGAGCAGCGGGGCCGGGTTGAAGAAGTGCAGGCCGAGGAAGCGGCCGGGGTGCGCGAGCCCGGCGGCGAGCTCGGTGACGGAGAGGGAGGAGGTGTTGGTGGCCAGCAGCGCGTCCGGCGCAACCACCTCTTCGAGGGCCTTGAACAGCGCGTTCTTGATGCCGACGTTCTCGACGATCGCCTCGATGACGAGGGCGGCGCCGGCGAGGTCCGCGAGGGAGCCGGCCGAATCGATTCGGCCGATCGCGTCCTCGGCCTCGGCGCGGTCGAGGCGGCCCTTGGCGGCCATCCTCTCGACGCGGTCCTGCACCATGGAGACCCCGTCGGCGGAGAGTGCGGCGTCGATGTCGTGGATCAGCACGCGGTGACCTGCGAGAAGGGCGACCTGGGCGATGCCCTGCCCCATGGTTCCCGCGCCGATGACCGCCACTGTGCGGGACCGCTCGATTGCTGTCATGTCCTGATCCTCCCGCACCGACTTGTCCACAGGTCCGCCGGGCCCTCTTGTCCCGACCGATCGTTCGGTTACTCTAACTCCAGTCTGCTCACCTTCGCCCGGCTCAACGAGGAGTTGGTCCCTGATGGCCGCCGAGCTCACCGTCCCCCAGCTGTCCGCGCTCGCCGAACGGCACCGGCCCACCCTGGACCAGGCCCTGTCCGCGATCCGCAGCCGCGCCTACTGGTCCCCGCACCCCGAGCACCCCAAGGCCTACGGCGAGACCGCCCCCGCCGACGGGCTCGCCGCGTTCCAGGCCCTGAGCGGCACCCGGTTCGAGCTGGACCAGCCCGGCACCGACGGCTGGACCGGCGGCGAGGTCTCCCCGTACGGCCCGGAGCTCGGCGTGGAGTACCCGCACGCGGACATCGACGTACTGCTGCCCGCGATGAAGGCCGGCATGGGCGCCTGGCGCGACGCGGGCCCCGAGGCGCGCGCCCTGGTCTGCATCGAGATCCTGTCGCGCATCTCCGCCCGCACGCACGAGTTCGCGCACGCGGTCATGCACACCAGCGGGCAGGCCTTCATGATGGCCTTCCAGGCGGGCGGCCCCCACGCGCAGGACCGCGGCCTGGAGGCGGTGGCGTACGCGTACGAGGAGCAGATGCGGGTCCCCGCGCAGGCCGACTGGTCGAAGCCGCAGGGCAAGAAGGAGCCGCTGGAGCTCGGCAAGACCTTCACCGCGGTCCCGCGGGGCATCGCCCTGATGATCGGCTGCAACACCTTCCCCACCTGGAACGGCTACCCGGGCCTGTTCGCCTCCCTGGCCACGGGCAACGCGGTGCTGGTCAAGCCGCACCCGCGCGCCGTCCTCCCGCTGGCCCTCACGGTCAAGGTGGCCCGCGAGGTCCTCGCCGAGACCGGCTTCGACCCGAACCTGGTCGCGCTCGCCGTCGAGCGCCCGGGCGAGGGCATCGCCAAGACGCTGGCCGTCCGCCCCGAGATCAAGCTGATCGACTACACCGGCTCCACGGAGTTCGGCGACTGGCTGGAGGCCAACGCCCGCCAGGCGCAGGTCTACACGGAGAAGGCGGGCGTCAACACCGTCGTCATCGACTCGACCGACAACTACAAGGGCATGCTGTCCAACCTGGCCTTCGCGCTGTCCCTCTACAGCGGCCAGATGTGCACCACCCCGCAGAACCTGCTGATCCCGCGCGACGGCATCGACACCGATGCCGGCCGCAAGACGTACGACGAGGTCGTCGCCGACCTCGCGGCCTCCGTCGGCGGCCTGCTGGGCGACGACGCCCGGGCCAACGCCCTGCTCGGCGCGCTGGTCAACCCGGACGTCAAGGCCCGCCTGGAGGCCGCGGCCGCCCTCGGCGAGGTCGCGCTCCCGTCCCGCGAGGTCGCGAACCCCGAGTTCCCGGGCGCCGTGGTCCGCACCCCGGTGATGGTCAAGCTGGACGCCGCCAAGCCGGACCCGGAGGCGCCGTACCTCTCGGAGTGCTTCGGCCCGGTCTCCTTCGCGGTCGCGGTGGACTCCACGGCGGACGCCCTCGAGCTGCTGCGCCGCACGGTCCGGGAGAAGGGCGCCATGACGGTCGGCGCCTACACCACCTCCGCGGACACCGAGCGGGCGATCGAGGAGGTCTGCCTGGAGGAGTCCGCGCAGCTCTCCCTGAACCTGACCGGCGGGGTCTACGTCAACCAGACCGCGGCCTTCTCGGACTTCCACGGCTCCGGCGGCAACCCGGCGGCCAACGCGGCGCTCTGCGACGGCGCGTTCGTCTCGAACCGCTTCCGCGTGGTGGAGGTCCGCCGCCAGGCCTGAGGCCCCGTGGTCCCGGGCCGTGCAGGTGGCACGGCCCGGGACCCGGCAGCAGGTTCCTGCGCTCAGCCGCGGACGAGGGCGACCAGGTCCGCGCGGCCCGACGCCGCGATGAGCGCCGCCTGGTCGCGCGAGCCCGCGGCGAGGCTGACGCGCGCCGCGTTCACGGCCCGCACCACCGGGTTGTCGGCGCCGCCGGGCTCCTGCGACTTCGCGTGGAGCGCCTTCGGGTCCACGTAGTCGTAGGTGTCGCCCCGCAGCCGGCGGGCGGAGATCTCGTCCTCGACGCGGCGCAGGTCCCGGGCGGCCAGGTAGTCGGCCTGGGAGATCCTCGCCCAGACCCCGGTGCCGCCCGTGATGAAGAAGTGGTTGGGCGAGCCGTTGGGGTTGAGGGCGCTGTTGTCGACCAGGTAGGTGCGGCCGGACCGGACCGTCAGGTCCTTGCCGAACAGGTCGGCCCACCTGCCGCTCGACTTCCGCAGCAGCCCTTCGACGAACTCGCCGACCTCCACGGCCTCGGCGAGGATCGTCGCGTCGGCGACCGACGAGTGGAAGAGGCTGTTGAGCGCCACGGCGGCCGGGCTGCTGCCGCAGTGGCGGTAGGAGTGGCGCTGCAGGGACATGCCGAGCCGGAGCGGCCAGGTCCCCTCCACATCGACGTTGACGACGTTCCCGGTGATCGTTGCGGTGGCCATGGCGGGTCCCCCTCGCGGACGGCGGCTTCACGACACGACCACGATGCGGGGGAGCCGTGGACGTCGCCTGAATGTCCGTTGAACGAACTATCGGACGATTATCGAACGGACTATCGGGGGCCACCCCAGTGGAACAGGGTCATCGCGACGCTCGTCGCCAGGTTGTAGCTGGAGACCTGCGGCCGCATCGGCAGCGACACCAGGTGATCGGCGCGGGCGCGCAGCTCGGGCGAGATGCCGTGGCGTTCCGAGCCGAAGGCGAGCAGGGCGTCGTCGGGCAGGGTGAGGGAGCGGATGTCCTCGCCCTCGGGGTCGAGCGCGTAGAGCGGCCCGGGCGGCAGCGTGTCCAGCGTGATCCGCTCCACCGTGGTGGCGTAGTGCAGCCCGGCGCCGGCCCGGACCACGTTCGGGTGCCAGGGGTCGAGGTCGCCGCGGGTCACGACGCCGGTGGCACCGAAGCCTGCGGCGAGGCGGACGACCGCGCCGACGTTGCCGAGGTTGCGGGGGTTGTCGAGCACGACGACCGGAGCGGGCCTGGGCATCCGCCCCAGTCCGGCGAGCCCCTGGGCCCGGTCGGGCCGCAGGGCGAGCGCGGCGACCCCGGTGGGGTGGACGCGGGGCAGCAGTTCCCTGAGGTCGGCCCTCCGCACCAGTCGCGCCACGTCCGCCTCGACGTCCGGGGCCAGCTGGCGGGCCAGGGCCCGTACGGCGTCCGGGTCATCGGCGACGGCCATCCGCACGTCGGCGCCGAACCGCAGGGCGTGCTTCAGCGCGTGGAACCCGTCGAGCAGCACGACCTCGCCGTCCCCGGCAGCCTCCCGCCACTCCCGCCCGGCCTGGTCGGCCCCCTGCCCATCGCTCATACCCCCGACCCTAAGGCCCGCCCGGCCCCCCACCCACCGCGCGGTGCCGCCCCGGTGCCGCCCCGGTGCCGCCCCGGTGCGCCTGGCCGTTCCCTGGGGCTCCGCCCCGGACCCCGCGCCTCAAACGCCGGCGAGGCTGGAATGGCCCCTGTCGGCTCGCAGGTGCACGCCGGGCGCCGGAAGACGGGTAGGGGACCAGCCCCGCAGGGACCGCCCCCGCTCAGCCGCCGCTCGTACTCGGGGCCGGCTCCGCGGCGGCGGCGAGGGCCGGCTCCGCCGGGGCGACCCGCCGCACCGCCACCCGCGCCCCCGCCCACACCAGGAACCCCGTCGGCAGGAACACCGCGTCAGCGGCGATCATCGCCAACGAGAAGAACGGCAGGCCCAGCAGCACCGCGATCCCCGCGTGCTCCAGCATCATCACGCCGAGCAGCACGTTCTTGATCCGCCGGTTGAACAGCGTGAACGGGAACGCCACCTGCGCCGCCACCGTCCCGTACGTCAGCAGCATCACCAGCGTCCCGCTGCCCGCCAGCAGCCCCGACAGCCCCGGCCACGGGGTGAAGTAGTCCAGCCCCAGCGGGTAGTACAGGGCCGTGCCGTCCTGCCACCGCGAGCCCTGGATCTTGTACCAGCCCGCCGTCGCGTAGATCAGGCAGACCTCCGCCATGATCACCAGCATCCCCGCGTTGTGCAGCAGGTTGGCCAGCACGTCCAGGACGGCCCGCCGCTCCCCCTCCGGCTCGTAGCGGTCCACCAGCCACCACAGCCCGCACATCACCCACACCGCCGCGAACGCCGCCAGCCATCCCGCGCTGAACCGACCGGCCGCCGCCCCGTACGCGTACACCGCGCCCAGGACGCCCCACAGCAGCGGCCCGGCCGCACCCGCCGTCGCCGAGCCGCACCGCCGGGCCCGCCGCGCGTCCAGCGACCACACCTGCGCGCACCGGGTGAGCACCAGGTAGATCGCCATCAGGTGGATGACGTTGTCGCCGCCGTCGCCCATGAAGACGCTGCGGTTCTGCAGCGACAGCACGCCGACCATGAACACCACGGAGGTGGCCCTGGTCCGCCAGCCCAGCAGCAGCCCGGCGCTCGCCAGCACCGCGACCGCGTAGACGATCTCGAACCACACCTCCGAGCCGGACCACATCAGCACGCTGAAGGCCCCGTTGGAGGCCGTCAGCCGCTCCGCGAGGGCCCAGCTCCACGGCCCGTCCGGCCCGTACAGCTCACCGCGGTTGGGGAACTCACGCAGCAGGAAGAAGAGCCACGTCCCGGCGAAGCCGATGCGTACGACGGCGCTCTGGTACGGGCCCAGGGCCCGCCCCGTGACCTGTTCCAGCCCCCTCGCCAGACCGGCTCTCACACGGTCCACCACGGCAGCTCCCGGTAGTACGTCTGGGTGTCGGTGGTCTCGTCGCTCCACTTCGGGGCGGCCACCGACGTCGTCGCCGAGCGCAGCTGGACCCGCAGCAGGCGTCCGCCCGCGCGGTCCACGTGCTCCGGCGTCAGCCGGTTCACCGCGATCCGCCGCAGGTACTGCTCGGACAGCTCGCCGCGCTCCCCGTTGGGCTTGTTGTCGTCGTCGTGGGAGCCGGTGAAGAAGTCCCAGGCCCTGCGGAGCTCGTTCTGCTCGGTGTGGCTCGGCAGCAGGCTGTGCCGGATGGCCGCGCCGTCCTCGGCGCTCAGGTCGCGCCAGTCGGTGGTGACCAGCTCGCCGCCCGCGGTGCGGACCTGCGCGCGGACCTGCACGGCGATGTTCTGCTGGAGCGGGTTGGGCGCGAAGAGCTTCCAGTTCTGCTCGAACTCGGGATAGATCCAGTCGTCGACCGTCTTCGCATGCCGCTTGCTCAGCGTGTTGGACGGGGCGACGTGCAGGAAGACCAGCGCGATGTGCGCACAGGCGGCCACCGCCACGGCCCCGAGGGCGAGGGCGGCGACGACCCGGAACGGCGTGGAGAGACCGGCGATCCCGGGCGCCCTCGAGGCCGCTGGACCGGGTGGCTCGGCGGCCCCTTCCGCGCTCTCGTCCTCGTACGAATCCATCCCGCCCCGATCGTCCGGCGTCCACAGGGTTGACCACAGAGGTTGACACCCTACGGGCCGCCGTCTCACCATTGAAGAGGATGAACCGAACGATCGGTCGGTCGGGCGGCAGACAGCAGGCAGACACTGACGAGGGGCCGGGATGGTGGCAGTGACCCCGGAAACAGATCCGGGCATGAGCGCACAGCTCGCGGCGGCGTTCGACGCGGCCGTGGCGGCGGAAGAGCGCGTGGAACCGCGCGACTGGATGCCGGAGGCATACCGCAAGACCCTGGTCCGCCAGATGGCCCAGCACGCCCACTCCGAGATCATCGGCATGCAGCCCGAGGCGAACTGGATCACCCGCGCCCCCTCGCTGCGCCGCAAGGCCATCCTGATGGCCAAGGTCCAGGACGAGGCCGGCCACGGGCTGTACCTCTACAGCGCGGCCGAAACCCTCGGCACCAGCCGCGACGAGCTGCTCGACATGCTCCACGCGGGCAAGCAGAAGTACTCCTCGATCTTCAACTACCCCACCCTGACCTGGGCGGACGTCGGCGCCATCGGCTGGCTCGTGGACGGCGCGGCGATCACCAACCAGGTGCCGATCTGCCGCTGCTCGTACGGGCCCTACGCCCGCGCCATGGTCCGGATCTGCAAGGAGGAGTCCTTCCACCAGCGCCAGGGCTTCGAGCTCCTCATGGCCCTGTCCCAGGGCACCGAGGCCCAGCACGCCATGGCGCAGGACGCCGTGAACCGCTGGTGGTGGCCCTCGCTGATGATGTTCGGCCCGCCCGACGACGAGTCCTCGCACTCGGCGCAGTCGATGGCCTGGCGGATCAAGCGGCACTCCAACGACGAGCTGCGCCAGCGGTTCGTCGACATCGCCGTCCCGCAGGCGGAGGCCCTGGGCCTGACCCTGCCCGACCCGGACCTCAAGTGGAACGAGGAGCGCGGCCACCACGACTTCGGCGCCATCGACTGGGCCGAGTTCTGGGACGTGCTCAAGGGCAACGGCCCCTGCAACGAGCAGCGGCTCGGCCAGCGGCGCGCGGCCCACGAGGAAGGCGCCTGGGTGCGCGACGCCGCCGCGGCGTACGCGGGCAAGCAGGCGGCGAAGACCGCCGCAGAGAACGCACAGATCGCACAGAACGACGTGGAGGCACGGGTATGACGCAGAACTGGCCCCTGTGGGAGGTGTTCGTGCGCTCGCGCCGCGGCCTCTCGCACACGCACGCGGGAAGCCTGCACGCCCCCGACGCGGAAATGGCCCTGCGCAACGCCCGCGACCTGTACACCCGGCGCGGCGAGGGCATCTCCATCTGGGTGGTGCCCTCCACGGAGATAACCGCCTCCTCGCCCGACGAGCGCGACCCCTTCTTCGCCCCGTCCGCCGACAAGCCGTACCGGCACCCCACCTTCTACGACATCCCGGAGGGGGTGAGCCACCTGTGACCAGCACCGATGTCACCCTGTCGGCCGCGCTCGCCCTCGGCGACGACGCGCTGATCCTCTCCCACCGCCTCGGCGAGTGGGCCGGGCACGCCCCCGTCCTGGAGGAGGAGGTCGCGCTCGCCAACATCGCCCTCGACCTGCTCGGCCAGGCCCGCATCCTGCTCTCCATGGCGGGCGACGAGGACGAGCTGGCGTTCCTGCGCGAGGAGCGAGCCTTCCGCAACCTCCAGCTGGTCGAGCAGCCCAACGGCGACTTCGCCCACACCATCGCCCGCCAGCTCTTCTTCTCCTTCCACCAGCACGAGCTGTACGGGGAGCTCGCGCTCGGGGACGGCCCGTTCGCGCCGCTGGCGGCCAAGGCCGTCAAGGAGACCGCGTACCACCGGGACCACGCGGAGCAGTGGACCCTGCGCCTCGGCGACGGCACGCAGGAGAGCCACGCCCGGATGCAGACCGCCGTGGACGCCCTGTGGAAGTTCACCGGGGAGATGTTCCAGCCGGTGGAAGGGCTCGACGGCGTGGACTGGGCAGCGCTGGAACAGCGCTGGCTGGCCGCGGTCGGCGGCGTACTGGAGCAGGCCGGGCTCACGCTGCCCGAGGGGCCGCGCACCGGGGCCTGGGCGGCCGGAGCGGGCCGCCAGGGCCTGCACACCGAGCCGTTCGGCCGGATGCTCGCCGAGATGCAGCACCTGCACCGCAGCCATCCGGGGGCGTCGTGGTGACCGGGGCGGGGACCGTGACCAGCCGCCTGGAGGCCGAGCTGGCCGAGCTGGCCGGATCCGTGCCCGACCCCGAACTGCCCGTGCTCACCCTCGGGGAGCTGGGCGTGGTCCGCGGGGTGCGGATGCACGCGGACGGCCACGCCGAGGTCACCCTCACCCCCACCTACACCGGCTGCCCGGCCATCGAGGCCATGTCCGCCGACATCGAGCGGGCCCTGACCGGCCACGGCATACCCGCGGTGCAGGTGACCACGGTGCTGGCCCCGGCCTGGTCCACGGACGACATCAGCGCCGAGGGCCGCCGCAAGCTCGCCGAGTTCGGCATCGCCCCGCCCCGGCCGCACGCGGCCGGGGGGCCGGTCCCGCTCACCCTGTCCGTCCGCTGCCCGAACTGCGGATCGACCGACACCGAACTGCTCAGCCGGTTCTCCTCCACCGCGTGCAAGGCGCTGCGCCGCTGCGTCGCCTGCCGCGAACCGTTCGACCACTTCAAGGAGCTGTAGATGGCCGCACCCCGCCACGGCGCGTTCCACCCGCTGACGGTGGCGGCAGTCGACCGGCTCACCGACGACTCGGTGGCCCTGACCCTGCGGGTTCCCGGGGAACTGCGCGAGGACTACCGGCACGCCCCCGGCCAGCACCTGACCCTGCGCCGCCCCGCCCCCGAGGGCGGCACCGAGATCCGGCGCACCTATTCGATCTGCTCCGCCGCCCCGGCGCCGGACGGCCCGGGCCCGGAGCTGCTGCGGGTCGGGGTGCGGCTGGTGGAGGGCGGTGAGTTCTCCACGTTCGCGCACAAGGAGATCGCCGCCGGGGACGTACTGGACGTGATGGTCCCGGCCGGCCGGTTCGTGCTGGAGCCGGCCGCCGCCCCCGCCGCGGGGCACTACGCGGCGATCGTGGGCGGCAGCGGCATCACGCCGGTGCTGTCGATCGCCGCCTCGCTGCTGGCGGCGCGGCCCGACGCCCGGTTCTGCCTGGTCCGCAGCGACCGCACCGCGGCCTCGACGATGTTCCTGGAGGAGGTCGCCGACCTCAAGGACCGCTACCCGTCCCGGTTCCAGCTGGTCACGGTCCTCTCCCGCGAGGAACAGGAGGCCGGGCTGCCGTCGGGCCGGCTCGACGAGGAGCGGCTGGCCGGCCTGCTGCCCGCGCTGCTGCCGGTGGCCGAGGTGACGGGCTGGTTCCTGTGCGGCCCGTACGGGCTGGTGCAGGGCGCAGAGCGGACCCTGGCCGCACTCGGCGTCCCGCGGACCCGGGTGCACGAGGAGATCTTCCACGTCGAGGACACCGCCGCCCCGGTCCGCACGGCGACCCCTGCCGCCTCCCACGTGCGGGTCACCGCCCGCCTCGACGGCCGCTCCGGCACCTGGCCCGTCCAGGACGGCGAGTCCCTCCTCGACGCGGTGCTCCGCAACCGCGCGGACGCCCCGTACGCCTGCAAGGGCGGCGTCTGCGGCACCTGCCGGGCGTTCGTCGTCTCGGGCGAGGTCACGATGGAGCGGAACTTCGCGCTGGAATCCGAGGAGACGGAGGCCGGTTTCGTCCTGGCCTGCCAGTCGCACGCGGTGACGGAGGAAGTGGAGATCGACTTCGACCGCTGAGGCGCCGCCCGCCCGGCCCCCTGTGCAATTACAGGAACCTGTTCTATCTTGACGCACCGTCAGACCGAACGGATCCGGTGCGCGCACGGGAGGACAGGCAGTGGACTTCACCTTCACCGAGGAGCAGCAGGCGGCCGTCGAAGCGGCCAGGGCCGTGTTCGCGGACGTCGCGGCCGACGGCGTGCCCAGCCCCGCGCTCACCCCCGGGGCCGTCGCCGACGACTTCGACCGGCCGCTGTGGGCCAGGCTCGCCGGTTCCGACCTGCTGAGCCTGGTCCTCGCCGAGGAACACGGCGGGGCCGGCCTGGATGCCATCGCCCTGTGCCTGGTGCTGCGCGAGTCGGCGAAGGTGCTGGCCCGGGTGCCGCTGCTGGAGCACTGCGCCACCGCCATGGCCGTCCAGGCCCACGGCAGCCCCGAACTCACGGCCGCACTGCTGCCCGGAGCCGGTAACGGCAGCCTCGTGCTGACCGTCGCCGCGCACGGCCGCTCCGGCCACGACCCGGCCGAACTCGCCGTCACCGCCCGCCGGGACGGCGCCGAGTGGGTTCTGGAGGGCACCCAGACCGCCGTGCCCTGGGCGCAGAGCGCCGACTGGATCGCCGTACCGGCCCACACCGGCGAAGGCGACGCCGTCCTCGCACTCGTCGCCCGGACCGCCTGCGGCCTCGCACTCGCCGAGCAGGTCTCCACCAACGGCGAGCGGTTCGCCGAACTCGCCCTGGACGGCGTACGGGTGGCCGCCACGCACCTCATCGAGACCCCCGGCGCCTGGGAGTCGCTGCGTCAGCTCCTGGCCGCCGGGACCTGTGCGCTGGCCCTCGGACTCGGCGAGGGCGTCCTGGCGATGACCAGCCAGTACACCAGCAAGCGCGAACAGTTCGGCTTCCCCGTGGCCACCTTCCAGGCCGTCGCCGTCCAGGCCGCCGACCGCTACATCGACCTGCGTGCCATGGAAGTCACCCTCTGGCAGGCCGCCTGGCGGCTCGACGCGGCCACGGCCGGCGCGGGCGGCCCGCTGCCGAGCTCCGGTGACGTCGCGGTGGCCAAGATCTGGGCCTCGGAGGGCGTGCGCAGGGTCGTGCAGACCGCCCAGCACCTGCACGGCGGCTTCGGCGCCGACACCGACTACCCGCTGCACCGCTACCACGCGTGGGCCAAGCAGCTGGAACTCCAGCTCGGCCCGGCCGCCGCACACGAGGAGGCCCTGGGCGACCTGCTGGCCGCCCATCCCCTCGCGTAGCGGCCCTGCCTAAAGCACGAAGGCCGGGTTCCCGCTGTCCGTCACCATCGGGCGCCCGGCACGCTCCCAGGCCTGCATTCCGCCGTCGATGTTCACGGCGTCGATCTCCTGGCGCACCAGGTACTGGGTGACCTGCGCGGAACGCCCGCCGACCCGGCACATCACGTGCACCCGGCGGCCGTCCTCGACGGCCTCCGTCAGCTCGCCGAAGCGGGCCACGAAGTCGCTCATCGGGATGTGCAGCGCACCCTCGACGTGCCCGGCCGCCCATTCGTCGTCCTCACGGACGTCCAGGACAAAGCCTTCGGCGGGCACCGAGGCAGCGTCCACCGAGGGAAGCGGTCCGAAGTTCATGCGTCGCCTTCTCTCATCACAGATCCGACTCCCAACCTATCCGACCCCCCACCACTCCAGCCGCCGACCGAATCAGCCCGCCGGCGTTCGCAGCGCGAGCGCCGGGCGCAGCCCGGGCCGCCCACACGGCGGCCACCCGGCCGACCAGGCCACCCGGCCCGGATCAACCGGCGGCAGCCAGCTCCGCGGCCAGTTCCGCCTCCCGCTCGGAGACCTGCGCAAGCAGCTGCTCCGCGATCTCCTCCAGCAGCCGGTCCGGGTCGTCCGGGGCCATCCTCAGCATGGACCCGATCGCACTGTCCTCCAGCTCCTTGGCGACGAGCGCCAGCAGCTCCTTGCGCTGCGAGAGCCACTCCAGCCGCGCATACAGCTCCTCGCTCTCGCTCGGGGCCGACGGCGCGACCTCGGGCCCGGCCGCCCACTCCTCGGCGAGCTCGCGCAGCAGCTTCTCCTCGCCCCGCCCGTACGCGGCATTGACCCGCGCGATGAACGCGTCGCGCCGCTCCCGCTCGGCCTCGTCCTGGGCGAGGTCCGGGTGGGCCTGCCGGACCAGCTCGCGGTAGAGGCGCCGGACCTCCTCCGTCGGCCGCACCCGCTCCGGCGGCCGCACGGGCTGATCGGTGAGCATCGCGCCCGCGTCGTCGGAGATCCCCTCCGAGCCCATCCAGTCGTGGAACAGCTCGTCCACGCCGGGCATCGGCATGACCAGCGAACGCGCGTCCCGCGCCCGCCGCAGGTCCTCGGGGTCCCCGGTGCGCGCCGCCTTCGCCTCGGCGATCAGCGCGTCCAGTTCGTCGAGCCGCGTGTACATGGGGCCGAGCTTCTGGTGGTGCAGGCGGGAGAAGTTCTCCACCTCCACCCGGAAGGTCTCCACCGCGATCTCGAACTCGATCAGCGCCTGCTCGGCGGCCCGCACGGCCCGCTCCAGCCGGGCCTCGGGCCGCTCGTCGGCGGTCTGCTCAGACTGCTCGGTGTGCTCACTCACCCGGCCAGCCTAAGGCCCTCCCGCACCGGGGCCACGTTCCACGTGAAACATCCCCCGGAGCCCCCCTGCCCCGGGCCCCGCAGCCGGGGCGGGGACACGGCGGAGTGGCCCCGCAGGACGAGCGCGCGACCACCCTCACCGCTCGCAGCGGCGGCTCGGTGCGCGAGGACGAGGAGACACTCCGGCAGGACACCGCCCCTCCGACCAGGGCCCGGGCCCTGGCACCCCCCTCGGAGCCGGAGCCGAGGATCCGGCCCCCGGCGCCGAACGGGCCCACCCGGCCGCCGCAAGACGCCCCGCACGGAGCGCCCCCGCCCGACCCGCCACAAGCCACCCCGTCGAAGCCCCCGTCGAAGCCCCCGGCGAGGCCCGCCGCCAGGCACCCGTCGGAGCACCCTGCACGGCCCTACCGCACCCCGCACGGAGCACCCCGCCCAGACCCGCCCGGCCCGCCGCGAGGCGACCCGGCGAGGCGACCCGTCAGACGCCCATCTCCGCCGCGATCCGCCCGCTCCGCACCGCCGCCACCAGATCCGCGTGGTCGGCCTCCGTACGGTCCGCGTAGGCCACCGCGAAGGCGGCGATCGCCTCGTCCAGCTCGTCGTTCTTGCCGCAGTACCCGGCCAGCAGCCGCGGGTCGGCGCTGTGCGCGTGCGCCCGGGCCAGCAGCGCACCCGTCATCCGCCCGTAGTCGTCGATCTGGTCGACGGCCAGCGCCGCCGGATCCACGCTGCCCTTGCGGTTGCGGAACTGCCGCACCTGGAACGGCCGGCCCTCCACCGTGGTCCACCCGAGCATGATGTCGGAGACGACCTGCATCCGCTTCTGCCCGGCCACCACCCGGCGTCCCTCGTGCTCCACCGGCGCCGCCTCGAAACCGGCCGGCAGGTGCGGCAGCAGCACCGACGGCCGCGCCTCCTTCACCTGGAGCACCAGCGGCTCGCCCCGGTGGTCCAGCAGCAGCACCACGTACGAGCGCGTGCCCACGCTCCCGGTACCCACCACCCGGAACGCCACGTCGTGGATCGCATAACGGGCCAGCAGCGGCAGCCGGTCCCCCTGGAGCGTGCTCAGGTACGGGCCCAGCGAGGCCGCCACGGCCGCAGCCTCCCCGTCCCCGACCCGCCGCAGCACCGGCAGCGCGTCCACGAAGCGGCGGCCGCCGTCCGGGCCGGTCTCCGTGGACTTGGCCGCGAACCGGGCCGAGGTGTTGTTGCGGGCCTTCTCGGAGACCCGCTCCAGCGTGCCCAGCAGATCACGGGCATCGGTGTGCGAGACGAGCTCCTCGTCCGCGATGGCGTTCCACGAGTCCAGCGCCGGCAGCTTGGCCAGCAGCCGCATGGTCCGCCGGTAGGCGCCCACCGCGTCCAGCGCCGCCGCCCGGCAGGTGTCCTCGTCCGCGCCGGCCACGCGCCCGGCCATCACCAGCGAGGTCGCCAGCCGCTTCACGTCCCACTCCCACGGACCGAACACGGTCTCGTCGAAGTCGTTCAGGTCGATGACGAGCCGCCCGCGCGCGTCCCCGTACAGGCCGAAGTTCGCCGCGTGCGCGTCCCCGCACAGCTGGGTGCCGATGCCGGTCACCACGCCGCCGGACAGGTCGTGCGCCATCAGCCCGGCCGCCCCGCGCAGGAAGGCGAAGGGGTTCGCGGCCATCCGGCCCACCCGTATCGGAGTCAGCTCGGCGACCCGGCCGGCGTTGGACTCCTCCACCGCCCGCACGGCGTCCGGCCGCCCGGCAGGGGCCTCGAAGCGGGCGTGCGCCGACCTCGGCACCCGGCCGCGCAGCGCCTTGCCCTCCTCCTTGGGCGAGCCCGCCGCCACCTTCGGTCCGAAGCCCGCCACCACCGGTATCCGCTGACCGGCAACCGTCGAAACCGCAGCCATTCGCGCCGCCCCCACCCATCACCCGTGCATTGATCGCTTCCAGAACGGGCTGAACCGTATCTACAGCCCGGCGTCCCTGGCCAGCAGCGCCGCCTGGACCCGGTTCTCGCACCCCAGCTTCGCCAGGATCCGGCTCACGTACGTCTTCACGGTCGCCTCGCTCATGTGCAGCCGCCGGCCCGCGTCCGCGTTCGACAGGCCCTCCCCCAGCAGCGCCAGCACCCCGCGCTCCCGCTCGCTCAGCTCCGCCACCTGCCGCCGGGCCTCCTCACCGCGCACGGCGGCCTTCCCCGAGGCCAGCTGGTCCACCACGTGCCGGGTCGCCGCCGGCGACAGGTACGCGTCCCCGGCCGCGGCCGCCCGCACCGCGCCGATCAGCTCACCCGGGGCCGAGTCCTTCAGCAGGAACCCCGCGCCGCCCTGGCCCAGCGCCCGCAGCACGTTCTCCTTCTCGCCGAAGGTGGTCAGGATCAGCGCCCGCACCTGCGGCGCGGCCCGCCCCAGCTCGCCGAGCGCGGTCAGCCCGTCGAGCACGGGCATCTGGATGTCCAGCAGCATCACGTCGGGCGCGTGCGAGCGGGCCAGCTCCACCGCCTCCCGGCCGTTCGCGGCCTCCGCGACGACCTCGATGTCCGGTGCCGAGGTG
Source organism: Streptomyces sp. NPDC085524 (assembly GCF_044541755.1). Classification (NCBI taxonomy): domain Bacteria; kingdom Bacillati; phylum Actinomycetota; class Actinomycetes; order Kitasatosporales; family Streptomycetaceae; genus Streptomyces; species Streptomyces sp. NPDC085524. The sequence goes on along the minus strand of NZ_JBITTH010000004.1, from coordinate 338,488 downwards.
AGGATCATCCTGATCCCGGCCCGGATCAGCGGCTCGTCGTCGGCGATCACCACTCTGATCACTTCGGCTGTCACCCGCGCTCCTACTGCTTGACCTCGTAGACCTGCTTGTCCACGAGCTTGCCGTCCTTGAAGCAGAACCGGAAAACGGTGTCGGTGGTCAAGTCCTCCTGCGGCTCCGTCGACAGCAGCGTCAGACAGCTCGAACCCTCCGGCCGCGGCGGCCCCTTGCGGTCCAGCCCCTGCGTGATCAGGTTGGCCCCGTCGGGCATCCGGCCCCGTACCGTCTCCTCGGACTCGCCCGCCTTCACGGCGTCGAACTCCGCCCGGTCGATCATCGCGTTGTTCACCGACCCCACCAGGAACACCGCCCCGGCACCGATCACGATCACCAGCAGCACCAAGGCCGCCACCGCGATCCCGCATCCCATGGCGACGCCCCCGGACCGGCTGCGCACCTTCACGGCCAACTCCCGGTCCACCGCGTCCCAGTCCATCGGCGGCACGCTCTTGGGGGCCCTGGCGCCCCACAGCCCCCGCGCCTGGGCCTGCTGCCCGAAGTCGTCGGCCATCTCCCCGGCCCCGGCCTCCTCCTCCTCGGCCCCGGCCGGCCCGGCCCCGTACGGCAGCACCCCGGCCACCCGGAACCCGCCGCCCTCGGCCGGGCCCGCGTGCACCATCCCGCCGACCAGCCGGGCCCGTTCCCGCAGCCCGGTGAGCCCCTGCCCGCCCGACACCACGTCGCCGGCCCCCGGGCCCGCCGCTGGCCCGTTGGCGATCTCCACCACCAACGAGTCGTCCTCGTAGCGCAGTTCCACCGTGATCGGCGCCCCCGGAGCGTGCTTGTACGCGTTCGTCAGCGCCTCCTGCACGATCCGGTACGCCGCGTGGTCGCAGGCCGCGACGAGCGGCCTGGGACGCCCCGACGCGGTCAGCCGTACGTCCGTGCCCGCGACCCGCGCGGCCTCCACGACCCCCTCGATGCCGGCCACCCCGCGCGCCGCGGGCTGGGCCGCCTCCTCCACGGGCAGCGGCGCCTCCACCCCGTCCCGCAGGATCCCCACGACCTCGCGCAGTTCGTGCATCGCCGCCACCGAGGCCTGCCGCAGCACCCCCACCGCCTCGCGCTGGCGGTCGGTCAGCTTCGGGTCCACCTCCAGCGCACCCGTGTGCACGGAGATCAGCGCCAGCTGGTGCCCCAGGCTGTCGTGCATGTCCTGCGCGATGCGCTGCCGCTCGCGCAGCCGCGCCTGCCCGGCGACCATGGCGCGCTCGCGCAGCAGTTGGCCGTTGCGCTCCTGCAGCGCCCGCAGCAGCGTCCGGCGCTGCGACCAGTACCGGCTGGCCAGACCCGGCATCAGCGTGATCACCAGGAACATCAGCGTGGAGAAGACCAGCACCAGCAACGGCCGCATCTGCGACCACTGGTCCAGCACGCTGAGACCCACCGCCGCGAGGAAGGCCAGCGTGAACGCGGCCAGCGCCCGGCCCACCCCCACGATCCGGCGCCCCGCAGACCAGCCCAGCACCACCGTGACCAGGAACGCCCCGGGCAGCACCGCGCCCGCCGCCGAGCCGACCACGAGCGTGGTCCCCGGCAGCCGCCGCCGCAGCAGCATCAGCACCGCGACGACCACCACGGACGCCGCCATCCGCAGCCCGGACCCCTTGTCGAGCTCCTCGACGCCCAGACCGAGCACGCCCAGCACGACGACGACGGCCAGGTCACCGGCCAGCATCCGCCGTGTCCAGGGGTCGGGCCCCTTCAGCCAGTCCCACCCCGCCCGCGCCTTCGCCTTCACATCCACGCGCCGACCCTAGACACCCGGGCCTCCGCCCGGCCGCCCTCTTTCGTCGCGCCCCGCTCGACGAAAGTCGGACCGGGCGCCCGCCGGCCCGGGCTTGTGTCCTGGATCACCCTTCCCCCGGAAGGACATGACCCGGGGAAACACGAAACGGCCGCCACCGCTTTCGCGATGACGACCGTTCCGTCGATGTGGGCGAGGGGGGATTTGAACCCCCACGTCCCGAAGGACACTGGCACCTGAAGCCAGCGCGTCTGCCGTTCCGCCACTCGCCCGAGCAGCGTCCCAGTGGCTCTTCCCTTTCGGGCCGTTCCCCTGGCGACGTCGAAACATTAGCACGTCGGACGGGGTGGATTCACATCGCTTTCCCCGGACCCCCGCAGCCTGCCGTGGACAGCCCCTCCCGCACTCCGCTCCCGGTGCGGGACACTGTCCCTGGGCCGCCCCTACGATCCCTTGTGAGGACCAACACTCGTCCGCACAGGACCGATGGGGAACCAGCCGAATCCGCCACGCGTGGATACGATCAGTAAGCAGTACAGGGCGACAACGACGGAGGAGGTGCCCCATGGGAGTCCTGAAGCGGTTCGAGCAGCGACTCGAAGGTCTGGTGAACGGCACCTTCGCCAAGGTCTTCAAGTCCGAGGTCCAGCCCGTGGAGATCGCCGGCGCCCTCCAGCGCGAGTGCGACAACAACGCCACGATCTGGAACCGCGAGCGGACCGTCGTCCCCAACGACTTCATCGTCGAACTCAGCGCCGGCGACTACGACCGCCTGAGCCCCTACTCCGGGCAGCTCGGCGACGAGCTCGCGGGCCTCGTCCGCGACTACGCCAAGCAGCAGCGCTACAGCTTCATGGGCCCCATCAAGGTCCACCTGGAGAAGGCCGACGACCTCGACACCGGCCTGTACCGGGTCCGCAGCCGCACGCTCGCCTCCAGCACCTCCCAGCCGCAGCAGCCCCAGGCCCAGCAGGGCCAGCCCGGCGGCTACGGCTACCCCCCGGTCGCCGCCCCGCCGATGCCCGCAGGACCGCCCCCGGGCGCCGCGCGCCGGCCGGCCGGCGGCGGACCGGCCCCCGTACCCGCCACGGGAACCCCGCGGCGCCACTGGATCGAGATCAACGGCACCCGCCACCAGATCTCGCGCCCCACGCTCGTACTCGGCCGAAGCACCGAAGCCGACGTGCGGATCGACGACCCCGGCGTATCGCGCCGGCACTGTGAGATCCGGACCGGAACGCCCTCGACGATCCAGGATCTCGGGTCCACCAACGGCATCGTGGTGGACGGGCAGCACACCACCCGCGCTACGCTCCGCGACGGCTCGCGGATCGTCGTGGGCAGCACCACCATCATTTACCGGCAAGCCGAAGGGTGAAGCGGGGGCAATGTCAGAGCTGACCCTGACGGTCATGCGGTTGGGTTTCCTGGCCGTTCTGTGGCTGTTCGTCATCGTGGCCGTACAGGTCATCCGCAGCGACCTGTTCGGGACGCGGGTGACCCAGCGCGGCTCGCGCCGCGGCGGGACCACGGGTGCGCCAGCGCAGGCCGGCGGACGCCAGACGGCCCCGCCGCAGCAGCGCCAGCGCCGCGGTGCGCCCACCAAGCTCGTCGTCTCCGAGGGCACCCTCACGGGCACCACGGTGGCCCTCGCCGGCCAGACGATCACGCTGGGCCGCGCCCACGACTCCACGATCGTGCTGGACGACGACTACGCGTCCAGCCGCCATGCCAGGATCTATCCCGACCGGGACGGACAGTGGATCGTCGAGGATCTCGGGTCCACCAACGGCACGTATCTCGACCGGACCCGGCTGACCACCCCGACGCCCATTCCGCCGGGTGCCCCGATCCGCATCGGCAAGACCGTCATCGAGCTGCGGAAGTAGTACGAGAATGAGCGAGCGGAGCGAGCACGCTGCGGTGATCCGTCCCACCGAGGACACGGACACGCGCGCGCTCCCGACCGGAGGGTGGGCAGTGTGGCTCGAGACCGGTTGTACCCGGAGCCGACCGGCGAGGTGCGCATGAGTCTGTCCCTGCGGTTCGCCGCCGGATCGCACAAAGGCATGATCCGCGAGGGCAACGAGGACTCCGGCTACGCCGGACCCCGTCTCCTCGCGATCGCCGACGGCATGGGCGGCCAGGCCGCGGGCGAGGTCGCCAGCTCCGAGGTGATCTCCACCCTCGTGCAGCTCGACGACGACGTCCCGGGCTCCGACATCCTCACCTCCCTCGGCACCGCCGTGCAGCGCGCCAACGACCAGCTGCGCCTCATGGTCGAGGAGGACCCCCAGCTCGAGGGCATGGGCACCACCCTGACCGCCCTGCTGTGGACCGGCCAGCGCCTCGGCCTCGTCCACGTCGGCGACTCCCGCGCCTACCTGCTGCGCGACGGCGTCCTCACCCAGATCACCCAGGACCACACCTGGGTGCAGCGCCTCGTCGACGAGGGCCGGATCACCGAAGAGGAAGCCACCACCCACCCGCAGCGCTCCCTGCTGATGCGCGCGCTGGGCAGCGGCGACATCGTCGAACCCGACCTCTCGATCCGCGAGGTCCGCGCCGGCGACCGCTACCTGATCTGCTCCGACGGGCTCTCCGGCGTCGTCTCCCACCAGACCCTGGAAGAGACCCTCGCCGACTACCACGGCCCCGGCGCCACCGTGCAGTCCCTCATCCAGCTCGCCCTGCGCGGCGGCGGACCCGACAACATCACCTGCATCGTCGCCGACGTCCTCGACACCGACAGCGGCGACACCCTCGCCGCCCAGGTCAGCGACACCCCCGTCGTCGTCGGCGCGGTCGCCGAGAACCAGCACCAGCTCTTCGACGGCGGCAACGCCATGCAGAGCGCCGCCGGCCGCGCCTCGGGCCTGGGCCGCCAGGCCCCGCCCCCCGCGGGCGCCTTCGGCCCCCCCGGCAGCGGCGAGGCCCCCGGCTACGGATACCCCGACCAGGGCCAGGGCCCGGGCGGCGGCGCCTACGGCAGCTTCGGCGAAGCCGACGCCTACAACGGCGACTCCGGCTACGAGGACACGTACGACAAGCCCCGCAGCAGGCGCCGCGGCAAAGGCCGCAAGTGGGCCACCCGCACCCTGACCCTGCTGATCGTCGCCGGAGTCATCGGCGGCGGCCTGTACGCCGGCTGGCGCTGGACCCAGAACCAGTACTACGTCGGCGTCAAGGGCGAACACGTCGCACTCTTCAAGGGCATCAGCCAGAAGCTCGGCCCTCTGGAGCTCTCCAAGGTGGAGACCGACCGCCCCGACATCGAACTGAAGTACCTGCCGCCCTTCAAGCGCAAGCAAGTCGAGACCGGCATCAGCGAGGAAACCCTCCAGGGCGCCCGCGACAAGATCGACGAACTCGGCGTCCAGGTCTCCGCCTGCCAGAAGGACGAAAAGCGCCGCAACGCCGAGGCGCAGAACCAGACACCCGGCACCGACTCCGCGCTGACTCCCCAGGAGCAGCAAGTGGTCGGCCTGTGCGGCAAGCAGTAGACACTCGCGGGCACAGGGGGCCTGCCACACCATGAGCGTTGTCACCAACACGACCACCATCGGCGCCATCGAGCTGCCGAGCCGGCGGAACACCGAGCTCCTGCTGCTCGGCTTCGCCGTGCTCATCCCGATGTTCGCCTACGCCAACGTGGGCCTCGCGATCAACGGCAAGCTGCCCCCCGGCATGCTGCTCTACGGCCTCGGCCTCGGCGCCCTGGCCGGGATCGCGCACATGGTCGTACGCCGCTACGCGAAGTACGCCGACCCCCTGCTGCTGCCGCTGGCCACCCTCCTCAACGGGCTGGGCCTCGTGCTGATCTGGCGCCTGGACCAGTCCGAGCGGCTGCAGAACCTCGCCAAGCGCTCCTTCGGCGGCTTCACCGAGTCCGCACCCCGCCAGATGATGTACACGGCGCTCGCCATCGCGCTGTTCTCCGTCGTCCTGCTGGTCCTCAAGGACCACCGCGTGCTCCAGCGGTTCACCTACATCTCCATGGTGACCGCGCTGGTCCTGCTGATCCTGCCGGTCATCCCGGGCCTCGGCGCCGACGTCTTCGGCGCCAAGATCTGGATCAGCGTCGGCGGCTTCTCCATCCAGCCCGGTGAGTTCGCCAAGATCGTCATCGCCGTCTTCTTCGCCGGCTACCTCATGGTCAAGCGCGACGCCCTGGCCCTGGCCAGCCGCCGCTTCATGGGCCTCTACCTGCCGCGCGGCCGCGACCTCGGCCCGATCCTGATGATCTGGGCGATGAGCCTGCTCGTCCTCGTCTTCGAGAACGACCTCGGCACCTCGCTCCTCTTCTTCGGCATGTTCGTGATCATGCTGTACGTGGCCACCGAGCGCACCAGCTGGATCGTCATCGGCCTGCTCATGAGCGTCGGCGGCGCCACCGTCGTCGGCGCCACCGCCAGCCACGTCAAGGCCCGCGTCACCGCCTGGCTCGACCCCTTCGCCTGCTACTCCAAGTCCGGCGCCTGCGAGCAGGTCGGCCAGTCGATCATGAGCTTCGGCTCCGGCGGCGTCCTCGGCACCGGCTGGGGCCAGGGCAACTCCGACCTCATCGGCTTCGCCGCCAACTCCGACTTCATCTTCTCCACCGTCGGCGAAGAACTCGGCCTGACCGGCGTGATGGCCTTCCTCCTGATCTACGGGCTGATCATCGAGCGCGGCGTCCGCACCGCCCTCGCCGCCCGCGACCCCTTCGGCAAGCTCTTCGCGATCGGCCTCTCCGGCGCCTTCGCACTCCAGATCTTCGTCGTCGCCGGCGGAGTCATGGGCCTCATCCCCCTCACCGGCATGACCATGCCCTTCCTCGCCTCCGGCGGCTCCTCCGTCCTCGCGAACTGGGTCCTCATCGCCATCCTCATCCGGATCAGCGACACCGCACGCCGCCCCGCCCCGGCCCCCGCCCCGTCCCCCGACTCCGAGATGACCCAGGTGGTCCGCCCGTCATGAACAAGCCCCTGCGCCGCATCTCGCTGTTCTGCGGGCTGCTCGTCCTCGCCCTGCTGCTGCGGACCAACTGGCTCCAGTACGTCCAGGCCGAGGAACTCAGCACGCGCAAGGAGAACCGCCGGGTCCAGATCGCCCAGTACGCCACCGAACGCGGCAACATCATCGTCGGCGGCCAGCCGATCACGGGCTCCGCGGTCACCGACGGCAGCGACTACAAGTTCAAGCGGACCTACCTCGACGGCCCCCTGTGGGCCCCCGTCACCGGCTACGCCTCCCAGGCGTTCGGCTCCACCCAGCTGGAGTCCCTCGAGGACGGCATCCTCACCGGCAACGACGACCGGCTGTTCTTCGACCGCACCATCGGCATGTTCACCGGCGAGAAGAAGGCCGGCGGCAACGTCGTCACCACGCTCAACCCCGCCGCCCAGAAGGCCGCCTACGACAAGCTCGGCAACAAGAAGGGCGCCGTAGCCGCCATCGACCCGCGCACCGGCGCCATCCTCGCCCTCGTCTCCACCCCCTCGTACGACCCCTCCCGCTTCGCCGGCAACTCCAAGGCCGACGAGAAGGCCTGGGTCGAGCTGAAGGACAGCGAGGACAAGAACCTCGTCAACCGCGCCCTGCGCGAGACCTACCCGCCCGGCTCGACCTTCAAGGTCGTCACCGCCGCCGCGGCCCTGGAGAACGGCGTCGTCTCGGACATCAACGCGCCGACCGACACCCCCGAGCCGTACATCCTGCCCGGGACCAAGACCCCGATGGTCAACCACGCCAACGGATGCGAGAAGGCCAGCCTCAACGACGCCCTGAAGGTGTCCTGCAACTCCGTCTTCGCCAACATGGGCGACAAGGTGGGGCGGGACAACATGGTGAAGACGGCCGAGAAGTTCGGCTTCAACAACACCAAGATCGACATCCCGGTCCGCGCCTTCGGGAGCGTCTACGACAAGACCATGGGCAAGGACGGGAACGCCCTGAGCTCCATCGGCCAGTTCAACACCGCGGCCACCCCGCTGCAGATGGCCATGGTCGCCGCCGCAGTCGCCAACGACGGCAAGCTGATGAAGCCCTACATGGTCGACCAGCTCACCGCGCCCAACCTGGACATCATCGAGAAGCACGAGCCGCAGGAGATGAGCCGGCCCGTCTCCGCGGAGAACGCCCAGAAGCTCCAGCAGATGATGGTCAACGTCGTCGAGAACGGCACCGGCACCACCGCCAAGATCAAGAACACGGTCGTCGGCGGCAAGACCGGCACCGCCCAGCACGGCGAGGGCAACAAGAAGCGCCCGTACGCCTGGTTCATCTCGTACGCAGAGCTCCCCGACCACAGCTCGCCGGTCGCCGTCGCCGTCGTCATCGAGGACAGCAGCGCGGACCGCGAGGACATCTCCGGCGCCGGCCTCGCCGCCCCGGTGGCGAAGGTCGTCATGGAAGCCGTGCTGGGCAGCAGCAAGGGGTGACGGGCGGGGCCGGGCACCACGGAAGAGTCGCAAGGGGCACCACGGATGTGATCCGGATCACCATTCCCGCCCGGATCCGAGCGTACGGTACCGGTCCAGTATCAGCCTGTGGCCGCGAACCGATCACAGACGATCGGCCGGTAGCCTTTGCGCGAACAGCACACCGCCGGACCACACACAGGTGCGGTCGGGACTGACGGAGAGGGCTGCACGTTATGGAAGAGCCGCGTCGCCTCGGCGGCCGGTACGAGCTGAGCCACGTGCTCGGCCGCGGTGGCATGGCCGAGGTCTACCTCGCCCACGACACCCGGCTCGGTCGTACCGTCGCCGTCAAGACCCTGCGCGCCGACCTCGCACGCGACCCGTCCTTCCAGGCCCGGTTCCGTCGCGAGGCCCAGTCGGCCGCCTCGCTGAACCACCCGGCGATCGTCGCCGTCTACGACACCGGCGAAGACTACGTCGACAACATCTCCATCCCGTACATCGTGATGGAGTACGTCGACGGATCCACGCTGCGCGAGCTCCTGCACTCCGGCCGCAAACTGCTGCCCGAGCGCACCCTGGAAATGTGCATCGGCATCCTCCAGGCCCTCGAGTACTCGCACCGCGCCGGCATCGTCCACCGCGACATCAAGCCCGCCAACGTCATGCTGACCCGCACCGGCCAGGTCAAGGTCATGGACTTCGGCATCGCCCGCGCCATGGGCGACTCCGGCATGACCATGACGCAGACCGCCGCCGTCATCGGCACCGCCCAGTACCTCTCCCCCGAGCAGGCCAAGGGCGAACAGGTCGACGCGCGCTCCGACCTCTACTCCGCGGGCTGCCTGCTCTACGAGCTCCTGTGCGTCCGGCCCCCGTTCGTCGGCGACTCCCCCGTGGCGGTCGCCTACCAGCACGTACGGGAAGAACCGCAGCCGCCGTCGAACTTCGACCCCGAGATCACGCCCGAGATGGACGCCATCGTCCTCAAGGCCCTGGTCAAGGACCCCGACTACCGCTACCAGTCCGCCGACGAGATGCGCGCCGACATCGAGGCCTGCCTCGACGGCCAGCCCGTCGCGGCCACCGCCGCCATGGGCGCCGCCGGCTACGGCTACCCGCACGACCAGGGCCACGGCTACGGCCAGCAGGGCTACGACCAGCCCACCACCGCCCTGCGCACCACCGACGCCGGCCAGACCTCCATGCTCCCGCCGATGAGCGCGAACGACGGCGGCTACGGCTACCCCGACCAGGGCGGCCACGGCGGCTACGACCAGGGCCCCCACCGCCGGCAGAGCCAGAAGAAGGGCAAGGCCTCCACGATCCTCCTGGTCGCGGCCGGCCTCCTCGTCCTCATCGGCGCGATCCTCATCGGCCGCTCCCTGCTGGGCGACGGCGCCGACAACCGGCCGACCGTGCCCAAGCTCGTCGGACAGACCCTGGAGCAGGCGCAGAAGAGCGGCGAGAACGTCGGCATCAAGGTGGTCAAGGGAGCCGACGCACCCTGCGACGACCAGCCCAAGGGCAACGTCTGCAAGCAGGACAAGGCCCCCGACACCAAGGTCGACAAGGACTCCACGGTCACGGTGACGGTCTCCACGGGCGCGCCCAAGGTGGCGGTCCCCGACGTGCTCCGCATCAAGTACGAGGACGCCGAGAAGATCCTCCGGGACAAGGGCTTCCAGGTCGAGCGCAAGGTCCAGGAGGCCGACAGCACCCCGGGCACGGTCCTCGACCAGAACCCGAAGTCGGGCGGCGAGGCGGAGAAGAACTCCGTCGTCACGCTGACCGTCTCCAAGGAAGTCTCCAAGGCCACCGTCCCGGACCTCATGGGCAAGACCAAGGAGGAGGCGGTCGCGCTCCTCACCGCCGCCAAGCTGAAGCTCGGCAGCACGACGGAGCAGGAGTCCCCCGGGGCCGCGCCCAAGACGATCATCCAGCAGCAGTACGCGGCGGGTGAGCAGCTGGAGGTCGGCAAGACGGTCAGCGTGACCATCGCCAAGTCCAGCCAGCAGACCACGGTCCCGATGCCGAACAACCGGACCCTGGGCCAGTACAAGGACGAGCTCCGCCGGGCCAACCTGAAGCTGGGCAACATCGCCGGCCCGACGGACGACAACGCGATCGTCGTGAACACCAACCCGGGCCCCGGCCAGCCGGTCAACACGGGCTCGAACGTCGACGTGTTCACCATGGCGGGCCAGCAGGACGGCGGCTTCTTCGGAGGCCTGGGCAACCGCCGCTAGCCGCGCCGGCCGCCCTCGCTCGAAAAGGTCCGGCCCCTCTCTTCGGAGAGGGGCCGGACCTTTTTCCGTACGTGTCTTCATATGTGCGAATTCGTTAGCCCGGATGGGGTGGGGTACTGGACTCCGCCGGGGAGGACCAAGAGACGTGATCGACGAAAGCGTGCTGCTGGAATCCAGGACCATGCGCACGAGCGTTCTGGGGCGTACGGAAGTGCTGGACAAGGTGAAGACCCTGTCGCTGCTGCCGGACGGACTACATGTGACGACAGCGATGGTGGCGACCTACTTCGAAGTCGCAGAAGAGGTCGTCAACCGACTGCGCCAGCGCCATCGCGAGGAGCTCACCGCCAACGGCATGCGCACGCTCAAGGGCTCTGACCTCGAAAGGTTTGAAAGAGACAACCTGTCTCTTTCAAAGGGAAGTTATCCACAGGGGCGTGGTGGGCGAGTCCACCTGGCCGTCTACACCCGCCGCACCATCCTCAACGTGGCCATGCTGCTGCGCGACAGCGAGGTGGCCCGGAGCGTGCGCACGTACCTGCTGGATCGCGAGGATTCGTCCCGGCAGCAGTCCGTACCCACCGACGTCGAATCGCTCGACGATCGGATCACCCGGCTCAGCGAGGCGAGCTTCACCAAGCTGCTCGGCAGGACCGTCGTCCCCATGCTCAACGCGCTCGTCGAAACAGCAGGGGACCAGCGCAGGGACCTCCTCGGCCTGCGCAATGACGTGGAGCAGATCCAGATCAAGCTCATCGAGCACGACGTCCAGCTCAGCCGCCTCCAGCGCGACCAGGGCGTCAAGGCGCTCACCGGGGTCATCGGGACCATCGACGCCATGAACTGGCGGGAGTTCGAGGAGCACGTCGCCCAGCTGCTGCGCCGCGACGGCTGCACCGACGTCGAGCTGCACGGCGGGCACGGCGGCGACCGCGGGGTCGACATCACCGCCCGCACCGCCGACGGCCGCACGGTCGCCGTCCGGTGCAAGAACTTCGCGCCCTTCCGGCACGTGCTCAGCGGCGAGATGCAGAAGTTCCTCGGCGCCTCCAAGGTCATCCACGAGGCCGACGTGGCCCTCTACGTGGCCACGTGCGCCTTCACCCGGGAGTCCTTGGCCCTCGCCGCCCAGGGAGGCGTCACAGCCGTCCACAGGGGCCTTCTGGAGGCTTGGAGCGCGGGGGTGCAGCTCCAGGTGCTGCGGTTCCTGAGCTGCAGGATGCAGCTCAGGAAATCCCTCACCGCAGCTCCGCCGGCGGCGTCCGCTTCCCGTCGACCTTCTCCGTCCGCACCAGCTCGCCCCACACCACGTACCGGTACTTCGAGGTGTACACCGGCGTGCACGTCGTCAGCGTGATGTAGCGCCCCGGGGCGGTCCTGCCCGACTCCTTCGGGACCGGGTTGATCACGTCCGTGTTGTACTTCGACGTCTGCCGCAGCTCCGCGAAGACCTTGTACACGTACCAGGTGTCCCGCGTCTCGAAGACGATCGCGTCACCCTTCTTCACCTTGTCGATGTTGTGGAACTTCGCACCGTGCCCGTCCCGGTGCGCGGCGAGCGTGAAGTTGCCCTTCGCCTCCCACGGCAGCGCCGACTTCACCGGCTGCGTGTAGTAGCCCGCGACGCCGTCGTCGAGGACGTCCGGGTCGGTGCCCTTCTTGACCAGCACCTCGCCGTTCTTCATCGCCGGGACGTGCAGGAAGCCCACCCCGCCCTGGACGTCCAGCGCGCCCGGCTCCGCGGGAGCGCCCGCGGCCGGGGCCTTCCACTGCTGGCGGATCTCGTCGCCCCGTTCCAACGCCTGCCGGTCAGCGAGGACGTTCGTCCACCACAGCGAGTACGCCACGAACAGGCCCAGCACCAGGCCCACGGTGATCAGGACCTCGCCCAGGAAGCTCAGGAATCCGGCGAGCAGGCTGCGGTGGGGGGCACGTGAGGACACTGCTGGTTCGTCCTTAGGGCGGCTGAAAGGTCTGCGGCGGCGGCTACGAGCTGGTCAGCGCGGGCGGCGGGCCCTGGCTGCGGGGGCGTTCGTCCGTCATCCTGCCCCATACGATCATCCGGTAGGTGCTGGTGAATTCGGGCGTGCAGGTCGTCAGTGTGATGTACCGCCCCGGCCCCGTGAACCCCGAGCCCTCCGGCACGGGCTTGATCACCGACACGTTCGTCGGCGGGGTCTGCGCCAGCGTCGAGGTCGTCTCGTACGTGTAGTACGCGTCCCGGGTCTCGACCACCACGGGGTCCCCCGGCACCAGCCTGTTGATGTAGCGGAAGGGCTCGCCGTGGGTGTTGCGGTGGCCCGCCACCGCGAAGTTGCCCGTCTTGTCCGCCGGCATCGCCGTCTTCAGCGCGCCCTCGCCGTAGTGCCCGACCATCCCCTTGTCGAGGACCTTCGGCTTGCTGACGCCCTCCGCGACCGGCACCTTCAGGTCCAGCTTCGGGATGTACAGGATCGCGAAGCCCTGGCCCGGCTCGAAGGCCGTCACGGGCGGCGGCGCGGCCCCCGAGGCGGCGCCGCTGCCGCCCCCGCCCGGGTCCTTCTGCCACGTCTGCTGGAGCGAGCCCGCGGCGCCGTCCGCCGTCCGCTGCGCCAGCAGGTTCGTGTACCAGAGCTGGTAGGCGACGAACAGCAGCATCACCAGTCCGAGCGTGATGAACAGTTCCCCGCCCAGCCGGCTCAGGACGATCACCGGGCCGCCCGACGCCGGCCGCCTGCGCCGCCGCCCGCCCCGCCTCCTGGTCTGCCTGGCGGCACGCTTGGCGGCCTCCTGCGCTGCCCTGCGTCGCGCGGCCCGGCCCTCCGTGGGCGCGGACGGCGCGACCGCGGTCACGCGACGGCCTTGCCCACCACCGGGGCGAGCCCCACCGAACGCTCCACCGCGCCCGCGTCACCGCAGCGCACCAGCCAGTTCGCCAGCATCCGGTGGCCCCACTCCGTGAGGACCGACTCCGGGTGGAACTGCACGCCCTCGACGTCGTGCTCGCGGTGGCGCAGGCCCATGATGATCCCGTCCTCCGTGCGCGCCGTGACCTCCAGCGAGTCCGGCAGGGTCGGCGGTTCGGCGGCGAGCGAGTGGTAGCGGGTCGCGGTGAAGGGCGACGGCAGCCCGGCGAAGACGCCCAGGCCCTCGTGGACCACCGGGGAGGTCTTGCCGTGCAGCAGCTCCGGCGCCCGGCCGACCACGCCGCCGTAGGCGACCGCCATCGACTGCATGCCGAGGCACACGCCGAAGACGGGGACGCCGGTGTCCGCGCAGTGGCGGACCATGTCGATGCAGACGCCCGCCTCCTCCGGCGTACCGGGGCCCGGCGAGAGCAGCACCCCGTCGAAACCGTCCTGCGCGTGCGAGAGCTCGACCTCGTCGTTGCGCAGCACCTCGCATTCGGCGCCGAGCTGGTAGAGGTACTGGACCAGGTTGAAGACAAAGCTGTCGTAGTTGTCGACAACCAGAATGCGCGCGCTCAAGGAGTGACTCCCGATCCCTCGTCCACCGTCACGTCATTGAACGGAAGGAGCGGCTCGGCCCAGGGGAAGACGTACTGGAAGAGCACGAAGACCACCGCGAGGACCAGCACGAGCGAGATCAGCGCGCGTACCCACGCGTTTCCCGGCAGATGGCGCCAGATCCAGCCGTACATGCCGCCTGTTTCCTTTTCGTCCACGTATGTCCCACGCACCGCAAGGGGCGGTACGCAAACAGACTAAAGGCAGCGGCCCCGCCGGGTGGGTCAGCCGGTCAAACCCTCCGGCTCGCCCTGTCCGACGGGGCGCGTGCCGGTCAGTTCGGCCCAGACGACGAGGCGGTGGCTGTGGCCCCATTCCGGGTCGCAGGTGGTGAGGGTCAGATAGCGGCCGGGCGTGGTGAACGGTGATTTCCCCGGTACCGGGTCGACCACGCCGATGTCGGTGGGCAGGGTGCGCAGGGGGCCGCCGCGCACGGTGTACGTGTACCAGGAGGAGGCGTCCTTGAGGATCACCTCGTCGCCCGGGCGCAGGTCGGGGAAGTCCTTGAAGGGGTCGCCGTAGGTGCGGCGGTGTCCGGCGACGGAGAAGTTCCCGGTGGCTCCGAGGCGGGCGGTGCCGGCGTAGTGGCCGAGACCCTTCTTCAGCACGTCGGGGTCGGTGCCCTCCAGGACGGGCTTGTTCCAGCCGCGGCCGAAGCGGGGGACGTACATCTCGGCGAAGGCCTTGCCCGCCGGGTACGCAGCCGGCTCGGGGGCGGCGGGCGGGGCGGGCTTCGGCGAAGCGGACGGGGCGGGAGCGGCCGGTGCGGGGGCGGCCTCCGGGGCGGCCGCGGGGGCCGCCGCCCAGCGGTCGCGCAGGGCCGACATCTCCCCGTCCATGGCCCGGTCGGCCTTGACCCCGGTCCAGAAGAGCACGTACGCCACGAACAGCACGATCAGGGTGCCCGCGGTCAGGCACACCTCGCTGAACGTCCGCACCGCCAGGCGCAGTACGGCGTCAGGGCTGAGTCGTCTCGGAGGACGGGCCGGCCGGCTTCGCATAGTGGAGGTCCACTGTGCCGGAGTACCCCGGAAGTGTCACCGCCTTGTGCTCGTCCACTTTCCAGCCGAGCCCGTAGGCGTTCACGTACAGCTGGTAGTTCTGCAGGGCCGGAGAGGCGGCGAGGGCCTTGCGCAACGCGCCCGGGTCGCCGACCGCCGTCACCTTGTACGGAGGGGAGTAGACCCGGCCCTGGAGGATCAGGGTGTTGCCGACGCAGCGCACCGCGCTCGTGGAGATGAGCCGCTGGTCCATGACCTGGATGCCCTCGGCGCCGCCCTGCCACAGGGCGTTCACCACGGCCTGCAGGTCCTGCTGGTGGATCACCAGGTCGTTGGGCTGCGGCTCGGGCACGTTGGGGATGCGGGCGGTGGCGTTCGGCGGGGCGTCGTTGAGGGTGACGGTCAGGCCCTTGCCGGACAGCTCCTCGGTGCCCGAGGCCGCGCGCAGGGCGGTGAGCTTGGCGTCCTCCGCCTTGGTGCTGCCGTCGTCGCGGTCGGCGAGGGCGTCCACCCGGCTGCGGACCGGTTCGAGGCTCTGCTCCAGTTCGGCGTTGTCCTGGCTGCGCTCGTGGATCAGGTCCGACAGCTTGAGCATCGAGGCGTCGGTCCGGATGTTCGTACCCTTGGAGGTGTTGAAACTGGTGACGAAGAGCAGGCCGGCCAGGGCGAAGACGGCGGCCGTCAGCAGCCGGACCGTCCGGAACCGGCCTCGGGGACCCGCGGAGGAGTCGTCGGAATTGCTCAACGTACCCTTCTCCTTCAACGCCACAGGTCCACTACGCTAACGGACGCCCGGGGCAGGCAAGGTCCCCAGC
Source organism: Streptomyces sp. NPDC085524 (assembly GCF_044541755.1). Lineage (NCBI taxonomy): Bacteria > Bacillati > Actinomycetota > Actinomycetes > Kitasatosporales > Streptomycetaceae > Streptomyces > Streptomyces sp. NPDC085524. Next base: position 322,706 of record NZ_JBITTH010000004.1, on the reverse strand, counting down.
CCATCGACAGGAGAGCCCCTCGTGCCGAAGTCACGTATCCGCAAGAAGGACGACTACACCCCGCCGCCGACCCGGCAGCCGCAGAGCATCCGGCTGACGAACCGCAGCTGGGTCGCTCCGGTCATGCTGGCGCTGTTCCTCATCGGACTCGCGTGGATCGTCGTTTTCTACGTGACCGAGACCCGGCTGCCCATCGAATCGCTGGGCAATTGGAACATTGTAGTCGGATTCGGATTTATCGCGGCGGGATTCGGCGTCTCCACGCAGTGGAAGTAGCACCGATCCCCCTCCGGTGGAAGCTCTCCCCATGAGTTATCCACAGCGTCATCCACACCTGAGGAAAAGACAGAAGATCTGTGGATAACTCTGTGGAGGGTTGACGCCGGTGTGATCAGGTGAGTTCTGCCGTACGGAGCAGGATCACCGCCGCTGCCAGCAGGAATACCACCGCACAGGTACCCCATTGGACCAGTGCGCGATTCCTGCCGGAGGCGGGCCACAACATGGCCAGGCCCAGTACCGCTCCCGTGATCAGGCCACCCACATGGGCCTGCCAGGAGATGGAGAGCGCGCCGCCGAACGGCACGAAGGTCAGCACCAGCATCAGCACGACCATCACGATCACCGGCCGCATCTCGTAGCGCAGCCGGCGCGCCAGGACGACGGTGGCGCCGAGCAGGCCGAAGATCGCGCCGGACGCACCGAGCGTCGGGGTGTTCGACGGGGTCAGCAGATAGACGAGGGCGCTGCCGCCGAGGCCCGAGAGCAGGTAGACCGCGAGGTAGCGGGCCCGGCCCAGCGCCGCTTCGAGCGGCCCGCCGATGAACCACAGCCCGATCATGTTCCCGACCAGGTGCCACCACTCGACGTGCAGGAACACCGAGGTCAGCAGCCGGTGGTACTGGCCGGTGGAGATCCCCTCGACGGGGGCGCCGGCGAACTCGCGGTAGCGGCCGAGCAGCTCCAGCTGGATGACGACGGCCGGGGCGATCAGCCCCACGAAGAACACCGCGACGTTGATCCCGATCAGGATCTTGGTGACCAGATGGGGGTCGGCGGCGACCACCCCGCCCGCGAGGTTGCGCGGCGCGTTCGCGGCGGGGCGGTGGCCGGTGCCGGAGCCGTCGCGGACGCATTCGGGGCACTGGAAGCCGACCGAGGCGCTGATCATGCACTCGGGGCAGATGGGACGCTCGCAGCGGGTGCAGCTGATTCCCGTGTCGCGGTCCGGGTGGCGGTAGCAGCGCGGCAGACGGTCGGTGTCCATCGGTTCCCCCGGGGCTCGTGGGTCAGCGCTTCTCGATGACGACGGACTTGATGACCACGTCCTCCACGGGCCGCTCGGTGCGCGGGTTCGTGGCGCTGGACGCGATGGCGTGCACGACCTGCCGGCTGGCCGGGTCGGTGACCTCGCCGAAGATGGTGTGCTTGCGCGTGAGCCAGGCGGTGGGCGCGACGGTGATGAAGAACTGCGAGCCGTTGGTGCCCGGGCCGGCGTTGGCCATGGCGAGCAGGTACGGCTTGGTGAAGGCCAGGTCGGGGTGGAACTCGTCGGCGAACTGGTAGCCGGGGCCGCCGGTGCCGTTCCCGAGCGGGTCGCCGCCCTGGATCATGAAGCCGCTGATGACGCGGTGGAAGACGGTGCCGTCGTAGAGCGGGTCCGTGGTCTTCTGGCCGTCCGTGGGACGGGTCCACTCCCGCTCGCCGGTGGCGAGTTCCACGAAGTTGCGGACGGTCTTCGGGGCGAAATTCGGCAGCAGCTCGATCTCGATGTCGCCTTGGCTGGTCTTCAGGGTGGCGTAGAGCTTCTCGGCCACGGATCTGCCTTCCATAGTCATCACTGTCGGTCCAGATGGTCGCACGGAGGGCTGTACGGCAGAGAAATCCTCCACCCGTATGCCCTGTCGCGCATGCCGGGAGGCCTTATGCCAGGCATGATCCGGTAAAGGGTGGAAAGGTGAGCTGTGTCCACCGCCGAGGAGGAGGTTCCAGTGACCCGCAAGGACATGCACCTGGCCGCCGAGCATGCCAGGGAAGCCGTGAAGTACGCGGCGGAAGCCGTGGCCCCGTATGCCGGATCCGCGAGGGACGCAGCGGTGCAGTACGCGCACGACGCGAACGAGCTCCTGGCGCCGAAGGTGTCGAGCGCCGCACACGGGGCCGCGCGACAGGCGCGGTCGACGTACGAGTGCCATGTACAGCCCCGGATCCGGGCCGCACGCACGCACGTGCCGCCGAACGTGGACCGGGCGGCGACGAGGGCGGTGGAGCAGACGCGGCTGGCGGCGCGGCAGGCCGCCGAGTACACGCAGCCGCGCATCGAGAGCGCGATCGCGGCGGCCACTCCGATGGCCGAGGAGGCGGCTTCGCGGTCCGTGGCGACCTGGGCGGCGCTGCGCGGCCAGGTGTCGGCCGAGGAGGTGCAGAAGCTGCTGCGGCGCCACGAGCGGCGGGCGTGCGCGGGCAAGTGGGTCAAGGGCTTCGTGATCGCGGGCGTGGTGGCGATCGGGGCCTTCGCGGCGTGGAGGTGGTGGGACCAGCAGGCGAACCCGGACTGGCTCGTCGAGCCGCCCGCGGCGACGGAGCTGTCGGCGAGCGACGCGGAGCCGGCGAGCTTCGACGACGAGCTGGCGGAGAAGGAGCGCGACGCGGGGTCGTCCTTCGACGACAAGCAGATCTGACCGGCGGCGCCGCGTGCGCGCACAGGGCGAGGGCCCGGGTCCCCTGGATCCGGGCCCTCGCCCGTTGGGCGGCTCGTGCGCCCGGCGTCAGCCGGGGAGGGTGAGGACCTGGCCCGGGCGGATGAGGTCGGGGTTGGCGCCGATGACGCCCCGGTTCATGGCGTAGAGCTCGCGCCAGCGGGCCTCGTTGCCCAGCTCGCGGCGGGCGATCTCGGAGAGCGAGTCGCCGGACTTGACGGTGTACGTGCGCTTCTTGGCCGCCGGCATCGGCTTGGCCGGCGCTGCGGGGACGGCCTTGTGCGCGGCGGACGCCGGGGTCGGGGTGTGCGGGGCGCCGGGTGCGGCACCGGCGGCGGCGGGGTGCGGCGGCAGGGGGGCGGGCTTGGGGGCGACGGGCACCGCCTTGTGCGCGGCGGATCCCGGGGTCGGGGCCGCCGGCCTGGGGGGCGCCGGCTTGGGAGGGGCGGGCTTGGGGGGCGCGGCCGCGGCCATACGCTCGGCGGCGGCCCGGGTGGCCGAGGCGGCATCGGCGGCCGAGCTGTCCATCCGCTGCTCGCCCTGCTCCTTCGCCTTCTCGGATGCCTCGTGCGGCTTCTTCTTGTCGGACTTCAGGAAGTCGAAGAGTCCCATGGTCTGTACGCCTCCGGCGTGGGTGGTGCCCCCCTCGGCTCGGTGCCTTCCCCCACTGTCCGCCACGGGGCGGCGGGCGGCCGCGTGACTGGGCCGTTCGGGGGATGCCGTCACTGGCGGGCGCGGCGGGCCGGGCGGGGGCTGTCGGAGGGGGTGGCGAGGTCGCCCTCGACGAGCAGGCCGAGCACGCGCAGCAGGGTGGTGCGGTCGGTTTCGGCGAGGCCGGCGAGGGCGTCGGCGTGGACCTGGTCGACGATCCGCCGGCTCCGGACGGCGACGGCCGCGCCCTGCTCGGTGACGGCGATGATGCGGGCCCGGCGGTCCTTGGCGGAGGGGCGGCGCTCGGCCAGTCCGGCCTTCTCCAGGGCGTCCACGGTGACGACCATCGTCGTCTTGTCCATGTCGCCGATCTCGGCGAGCTGGATCTGCGTGCGCTCCTCCTCCAGGGCGTGGACGAGGACGCAGTGCATCCGCGGGGTGAGTCCGATCTCGCCGAGGGCGGCTGCCATGCGGGTGCGCAGGACGTGGCTGGTGTGGTCCAGGAGGAAGGAGAGGTCGGGCTCGGTCCGGGTGGGCGCCATCGCAGTCATGCATCCACTGTAGCGATTCGATCCGAAGAAAATCGTCTGCAACGAAACTATCTGGTACGGTCGCACCAGCTGCTGCACCGCACCTGCGGCAGAACTGCCGCTCCCAGACTGGAGAGTCCGATGCCTTCTGCGCTCACCTCCGCCCCTCCCGCCGCACCCGGCGCGTCCACGGCCGCCCCGCGCGGGCTGCACTCCCGCTGGACCGCCCTGGCCGTGCTCTCGACGGCCATGCTGATGACGGTCCTCGACGGCAGCATCGTCACCGTGGCCATGCCCGCCATCCAGAACGATCTGGGGTTCTCCCCCGCGGGCCTCAGCTGGGTCGTGAACGCCTACCTGATCGCCTTCGGAAGCCTGCTGCTGCTCGCCGGACGCCTCGGCGACCTGATCGGCCGCAAGCAGCTGTTCCTGGCCGGGACCGCCGTCTTCACCGGCGCTTCGGTGCTCGCCGGCCTCGCCACCTCCTCCACCGTGCTGATAGCCGCCCGCTTCCTCCAGGGGGTCGGCAGTGCGATGGCCTCCGCCGTCAGCCTCGGCATCCTGATCACCCTGTTCACCGAGGCCCGGGAGCGGGCCAGGGCGATCGCCGTGTTCTCCTTCACCGGCGCGGCGGGCGCCTCGCTGGGCCAGGTGCTCGGCGGAGTGCTGACCGAGGCCCTCGACTGGCACTGGATCTTCTTCATCAACCTGCCCATCGGACTGGCCGCCCTGCTGCTGGCACTGCCCGCCCTGCCCGCCGGCCGGGGCCCGGGGCTGGGCGCGGGTGCCGACGTACTCGGTGCGGTCCTGATCACCGGCGGGCTGATGCTCGGCATCTACACCGTGGTGAAGGTGGAGCAGTACGGCTGGACCTCCGCGCACACCCTCGGCCTCGGGGCGCTCTCCCTGGCCCTGCTGGCCGGCTTCACCCTGCGCCAGGCGAAGGCCCGGACCCCGCTGGTGCCGCTGCGGATCTTCCGCTCCCGCACGGTGACCGGCGCGAACCTGGTGCAGATGATGTTGGTGGCCTCCCTGTTCTCCTTCCAGATCCTGGTGGCCCTCTACCTCCAGAAGGTGCAGGGCTACGGGGCCGCCGCCACCGGACTGGCGATGCTTCCCGCCGCCCTGGTGATCGGCGCGGTCTCCCTCGGCGTCTCCGCCCGGCTGAACGCCCGCTTCGGCGAGCGCAACGTGCTGATGGCCGGCCTCGGCCTGCTCGTCGTGGCCCTGGGGCTGCTGACCCGGCTGCCGGTGCACGCCGACTACGTCACCGACCTGCTGCCGGTGATGCTGCTGGTCTCCGGCATCGGCCTGGCGCTGCCGGCGCTGACCACGCTGGGCATGTCCGGCGCCGACGAGGGCGACGCGGGTCTCGCCTCGGGGCTGTTCAACACCACCCAGCAGATCGGGATGGCGCTGGGCGTGGCCGTCCTCTCCACACTGGCGGCCTCCCGTACGGAGTCCCTGGCCGGGAGCGGCAGTACACCGGCCGAGGCCCTCACGGGCGGCTACCACCTGGCGTTCGGCATCGGTGCCGCGCTGCTCCTGGCCGGGATCGTCCTGGCCGCGACCCTCCTCAGGGCGGGTGGCGCCTCCCGGCGATAGCAGGGAGGCAGCGGGTGCAGGCGGCCCCGCGGCCGGCCCCGGCCGATGTTTCACGTGAAACATCGGCCGGGGTTATCGTCCGGACCATGCCTGAACTCATCGCCCCCACCCCCCGCCTGCACGCTTCCTGGCTCGCCGCACAGGAGGAGTGGGGACCGGACGCCCACATGGACGGGGCCGGACTCGGCTCCGGAGACGACGTGGAGAGTGCCGAGGGGTTCGCGGCCTGGGTGGAGAAGCTGCGCCGCCAGTCCGACCGAACGGCGCCGGTCGAGCAGGGCCGCGTCCACGCGACGTACTGGTGGATCGCCGAGGGCGACACCTACCTGGGCGCCATCGACCTGCGGCACTACCTGAACGCGTTCCTGCTCGATGCGGGCGGCCACATCGGCTACGGCATCCGCCCCTCCGCCCGCCGCCGGGGGCTGGCCGGCTGGGCGCTGGGCGAGGTCCTGTACGAGGCACGGCTGCTGGGCCTGGACCGGGTCCTGCTGACCTGCGACCCGGACAACACCGCGTCCGTACGGACGATCGAGGCGAACGGCGGGGTCCTGGAGGACGTCCGCGAGACGCTGATCGGCCCCAAGCGCCGCTATTGGATCGAGCTCTCGCGCTGACCCTCGGCGGACCGCGTGGCGGGGTGGCGGGGGGCGTCCGGGACTCCCGGGCGGCGGACGGAGTCCATCTCCTTGCGCAGTACCGGAACGACCTCCGTCCCGAGGATCTCGATCTGCTCCAGGGCCGCCTCCAGTGGCAGGCCCGCGTGGTCCACGTGGAAGAGCTGGCGGTGGTAGTCGCCGTAGATCTCGCGGAAGGCCAGGGTCTTCTCGATCGCCTGATCCGGGCAGCCGACCGTCAGCGGGGTCTGGGCGGCGACGTCTTCCAGGGAGGCTCCGCCGCCGTAGACCGGTGAGCGGTCGAAGTACGGGCGGAAGTCCCGGAAGGCGTCCTGGGAGCGCGGCTTGAGGAACGTCTGGCCGCCCAGGCCCACGATGGCCTGTTCCGGGGCGCCGTGGCCGTGGTGGGCGTACCGCTCGCGGTAGTACTCCACCAGCGGCCGGTAGTGGCCCATGGGCGCGAAGATGTTGTTGGCGAAGAACCCGTCGCCGTAGAACGCGGCCAGTTCCGCGACCTCGGCGGAGCGGACCGAGCCGTGCCAGACGAAGGGGGCCACCCCGTCCAGCGGGCGGGGGGTGGAGGTGAAGTGCTGCAGGGGGGTGCGGAACGTGCCCTCCCAGTTCACGCGCTGCTTCCTCCACAGGGTGTGGAGGAGTTCGTAGTTCTCGACGGCCAGCGGTATGGCCTTGCGCTGGTCCTTGCCGAACCAGGGGTAGACGGCCGGGGTGTTCCCGCGGCCCAGCATCAGGTCCGTCCGGCCGTCGGCCAGGTGCTGGAGCGTCGCGTAGTCCTCCGCGATCTTCACCGGGTCATTGGTCGTGATCAGCGTGGTGGACGTGGAGAGGATCAGCCGCTCCGTCCGCGCCGCGATCCAGGCGAGCAGGGTCGTGGGGGACGAGGGGACGAACGGCGGGTTGTGGTGCTCACCGGTGGCGAAGACGTCGAGCCCGACCTCCTCCGCCTTGACCGCCATCGCGGTCATCGCCTTGATCCGCTCGTGCTCGGTCGGCGCCCTCCCGGTCACCGGATCGGGGGTGACGTCTCCGATCGTGAATATCCCGAACTGCACTGCGCTCATCTGTCCTCCAGGTTGTGTGTGTTCGACGGCGTCCGGACCAGGGACCGAGCCCGTACCGGCCCGGCATCACGCGACTGCCGCTGCCAGCGCCGCCGTGCCCGCCGCCCGCATCGCCCCGAGCGGAGCGGGGCCGTGACCCGTCATCAGTTCCACCTGGCGTGCCGCCTGGTGGACCAGCAGGTCGAGTCCGCCGAGTACGGGTCCGCCGCGGCCGGCCCAGGCCGCCGCCAGCGAGGTGGGCCACGGGTCGTACACCACGTCGAACAGGACCCCGAGAGAGGCGGGCACGACTCCCGCGAGACCGTCCGCGGCGCCCTTGGGGGTCGTGGAGATCACGAGCGGGGCGGACAGGGCCCGGTCGGCGTGCTCCCACCGCGCCGTCCTGACGTCCACGCCGAGGCGTTCGCCCCAGCCGCGCAGCTCGGCGGCGCGCCCGGGAACCCGCGCGAAGACGGTGACCGGTCCGGAGCAGATCTCCGCGAGGGCGGCGATTGCGGAGGCCGCGGTGGCTCCCGCGCCGAGCACGGTGGCCGACTCGACGTGGGTCACGCCGCGCTCAGCCAGTGCCGCGACCATGCCGGGGATGTCGGTGTTGTCGCCGGTCACTCGTCCGTCGGGGTGCCGGATCACGGTGTTGACGGCCTCGACCGAGGCGGCCCTGCCGGTGATTTCGTCCAGCAGCGGGATGACGGCCCGTTTGAGCGGCATGGTCAGGGACAGGCCGGCCCACACGGAGCCGGACCGCCCGCCGAGGCGGGACATGAAGCCCGGCAGCGCCCGCTCGTCCACCTCGAAGCGGCCGTAGGACCAGTGGGGCAGGCCGAGCGCGGCGTACGCGACGCTGTGCAGCAGCGGGGAGAGCGAGTGGATCACGGGGGAGCCGAGCACGGCGGCCCTGCGCGGGCCCTCGTCCACGAGGCGCAGGCGGGGCATCAGCGCACCTCCTCTTCGGCGCCCGTCCCGGCCAGCGCGTGCAGGGCGAGACGGTAGGAACCGATGCCCAGCCCGGCGATGGTTCCGCTCGCGACCGGGGAGACCACCGAGACGTGCCGGAAGTCCTCACGGGCCTGGGGATTGGAGAGGTGGACCTCGATGAGCGGGGCCGTGCGCTGTGCCGCGGCGTCGCGCACCGCGTACGAATAGTGCGTGAAGGCCGCGGGGTTGAGGACGACGGGCAGGGCGAAGTCGGCGGCCTCGTGGAGCCAGTGGACCAGTTCGCTCTCGTTGTCGGTCTGGCGTACGTCGACGTCGAGTCCGAGTTCCTTGCCGAGCGTCCGGCAGTCCTCGACGAGCCCGGCGTACGAGGTCGTCCCGTAGATCCCGGGTTCGCGGCAGCCGAGGCGGCCGAGGTTGGGACCGTTGAGGACGAGCACCCGGCGGGACACGGGGGTGGCCGGCTGCAGGGCGCCCGCGATCTTCGCGTGGGCGGCCTCCAGGACGTCCGGGGCCGGGTCGGTCAGGACGGCGGGGTGGCCGACGCCGTCGAGGACGATGAAGCGCAGCCGGTTGCCGCGGGACTTCTTGTCCAGCCGCATCGCCTCCAGCAGCCGGGGCCAGCGGTCGCCGCGGTAGGTCACCGGAAGGCCCACGGAGGTGAGGACGGCCCGGTGGCGTTCGACCTCCGTTGCGGACAGCCGTCCGGTGAGCCCGCCGAGTTCGGCGGCGAAGACCATGCCGACGGACACGGCATCGCCGTGCCTCCACTTGTAGCGCTCGTTCTTCTCGATGGCGTGCGCGAGGGTGTGGCCGTAGTTGAGGATCTCGCGCATCCCCGACTCCTTGAGGTCGCTGGAGACCACGTCGGCCTTGACCCGGATCGACCGCACGATCAGCTCGGAGGTGTGCGGGCCCGCCGGCGTACGGGCCGCCTGCGGGTCCTCCTCGATCAGTTCGAGGATCTTCGGGTCGGAGATGAATCCGGCCTTGATGATCTCGGCGAGACCGCTGACGTAGTCGTCGACCGGCAGCGAGTCCAGCGCCGCCAGGTCGCACAGCACACCGGTCGGCGGGTGGAAGGAGCCCACCAGGTTCTTGCCCTCGGCGGTGTTGATGCCGGTCTTGCCGCCGACCGCCGCGTCCACCATCGCGAGGACCGTGGTCGGCACGGCGATCCAGCGCACCCCGCGCAGCCAGGTGGCCGCGACGAAGCCCGCGAGGTCGGTCGTGGCTCCCCCGCCGACGCCGACGATGACGTCGGTGCGGGTGAAGCCGGACTGGCCGAGCGCCTTCCAGCAGTACGCGGCCACCTCTGCGGTCTTGGCCGCCTCCCCCTCCGGCACCAGGACGCACACCGTCTCGTAGCCGAGTTCCTCGGCCTGCGCGCGCAGCGCCTCGGAGGTGGCGGCCAGCGCCTCGGAGTGGATCACGGCCACCCTGCGGGCGGCCGGGCCGACCAGCCGGTGGAGCTCGGCCGGATCCTCCAGGATCCGCCGCCCGACCAGGACTTCGTACGGATCGGTGCCGGCACTCCCACCGATCCGGATCCGGACCACGGACTGCCTGGTCATGCCTTCTTCAGCTCCAATGCGTCGATGACCGCCTGTACGACGTCTTCGGGCGCACGGCGGTCCGTCGGGATGACGACCCGGGCGCAGCCGACGTACAAGTCGCGTCGTTCTTCGTGCAGTTCCTGCCAGCGCCGCTGCGGGTCCTGAGCGAGCAGCGGCCGGTCGGTGCCCTCGCCGACCCGCTTCATGGCCTCGCCGACCCCGATGTCGAGGAAGGCCACGGGAAGTCCCGCCAGCCGTGCGCGGGTCCCCGCGTGCAGGACCGCGCCCCCACCGAGGGCGAGGACACCGCCGTCCTCGGCGACCGCGCGCACCACCGCCAGGTGCTCCAGCTCGCGGAACCTCCGCTCGCCTTCGCCGGTGATGATCTGCCTGACCGAGCGGCCGGTCCCGCTCTCCACGTCCCGGTCGGTGTCGCGGAAGGGAGCCCCGAGCCGCTCGGCCAGCAGTGCGCCCACCGTGGACTTGCCCACGCCCATCGGTCCGACCAGGACGGCCAGCGGACCGCCGGTCACCGGATGTGCAGGTTGTCGAGGTACGACTGCACGTTGCGGCGGGTCTCGGGGACCGAGTCGCCGCCGAACTTCTCGACGACCGCGTCCGCGAGGACCAGGGCCACCATGGCTTCGGCGACGATGCCGGCGGCCGGGACCGCACACACGTCGGAGCGCTGGTGGTGCGCCACCGTCGCCTCACCGGTGGCGACGTCGACCGTGGCGAGGGCGCGCGGCACGGTCGCGATGGGCTTCATCGCGGCGCGGACGCGCAGCAGTTCGCCGGTGGTCAGACCGCCCTCGGTACCCCCCGAGCGCTCGGAGGTGCGGCGGATGCCGGCGCCGGTCGACACCATCTCGTCGTGGGCCCGGGAGCCGGGCACCCGGGCGAGCTCGAAGCCGTCGCCGACCTCGACGCCCTTGATGGCCTGGATGCCCATCAGCGCAGCGGCCAGACGTGCGTCCAGGCGGCGGTCCCAGTGGACGTGCGAACCGAGGCCGACGGGGACCCCGTAGGCGAGGACCTCGACCACACCGCCCAGGGTGTCGCCGTCCTTGTGGGCCTGGTCGATCTCCGCCACCATCGCCTTCGAGGCGTCGGCGTCGAGGCAGCGCACCGGATCCGCATCCAGCTCCTCCACATCCGCGGGGGTCGGGTGGACCCCGTAGGGGGCCCTGGCCGAGGCGAGCTCCACCACGTGCGAGACGATCTCGATGCCCGCGACCTCCTTGAGGAAGGACCGGGCGACCGCGCCGAGGGCGACGCGGGCGGCGGTCTCGCGGGCGCTGGCGCGCTCCAGGATCGGCCGGGCCTCGTCGAAGCCGTACTTCTGCATGCCCGCGAGGTCCGCGTGACCCGGCCGCGGCCGGGTCAGCGCCGCGTTGCGGCCGGTGTCCTTGAGCAGCGAGGGGTCGACCGGGTCGGCCGACATGACCGTCTCCCACTTGGGCCACTCGCTGTTGCCGATCATGACCGCGACGGGGGAACCCAGCGACAGTCCGTGCCGTACACCGCCGAGGAACGTCACCTCGTCCTGCTCGAACTTCATCCGGGCACCGCGGCCGTGACCGAGCCGGCGACGGGCCAGGTGGTCCGCGACCATCGCGGTGTCGACCGGGACGCCCGCCGGGAGCCCCTCCAGGGTGGCCACCAGCGCGGGGCCGTGGGACTCGCCCGCCGTCAGCCAGCGCAACCTGCTCAGCACTCTCTCACTGCTCCTTGTCGGAAATCCGGACTGTGGGTTCAGACCACGGTCTTCTTGTCGAGCACCAGATCGTGGCCGACCACGAAGGCGGCCTCGTCGGAGCAGAGCCACACCACGGTCTCGGCGACCTCCTCGGCGGTGGCCCCGTCGGCCTCGGTGCTGCCCGCTTCGTGCGCGGGCCCCGGGCTGATCGCGTTGATCCGGATGCCCTTGGCGATGTATTCGTGGGCGGCGGTACGGGTCAGCGTGCTCAGGGCGGCCTTGGAGGCGGCGTAGGCCCCCATGCCGACCAGGCGTCCGGTGCTCGCCATGTTGCAGGCGGTGTTCACGATCACGCCGCCGCCGCGGGACCCCATCTCGGCGAGTTCGTGCTTCATCGCCATCCACACACCGGTGAGGTTGGCGGCGAGGGTCTCCGCCCAGACGGTCTCGCAGATGTCCGCGACGTTCCGGTTCGGGCCGGTGACGGTCGCGTTGTTGAAGGCGATGTCCAGGGCTCCGTACCGCTCGACCGTGGCCGAGACCATGCGGACAGCCGCGTCGGAGCCGCCCCGCGTCATGTCCGCCACGACGGAATCGGCCTCACCGCCCGCGTCGCGGATCAGCTCGACCGTGCCCGCAAGCTCCTCGGGATCCGGTCCCGCGACCATCACGGTGGCGCCCTCGCGGGCGAACGCGACGGCCGTCGCCCGGCAGACGCCGTCGCCCGTTCCGGCGACGAGTGCGACCCTTCCAGCGAAACGTGCGGACATCGTTCAAGCCCTTCTTTCTCTAGCCTTCTCGGTGGATCGTGTCGAGCAGTTCATCGGCCCAGGCGGGGCTGTAGTCGTCCAGCCGCGGGAGACCGCCCTCGTAGGGGGAGCCCGTCCACGTGAACCTGGCGCCGGGGTTGTGCGAGGCGTAGCCGCCCGCGGCGAAGAGGTGCGGGCTGCCCTGGACGTCCGGCCCTTCGGCGGTCCGCCACTGCTCGTAGACCTCGGTACGTCCGCTGCCGCGGGCCAGCGCCCCCGCCAGTGCCCCGGCGTCGACGTGCTCGCACTGCTCGGCGATGTCGAGGATCACCGCGTGGACGCTGATGCACCTGCTGTCGGCGTAGAACGCCCGGCGCAGTGCCTCGTCCAGCTCGTCGCTGCCCCTCAGCCCGCCTATCGCGGGGTCCTTCGCCGCCTGGACCGCTTCGAGGGCCGGCAGGGTCGTCACCGGGTAGGCGTGCGCCGGACCGTCCCACAGCCGCCAGCCGAGCTCCGGCAGACGGGCGGCGATCGCCATGATCTCCGGGTCGACGATGAACTTGGGGGTGGGCTCGCGGTTGAACAGCTCCAGCGGGAAGGCCCGGTGGTCGATGAGCAGCGGCAGGGACCGGCGGCGCGCCGCCGCACGCAGGGTGTGCAGGGCGAGACTCGCCCAGGGGCAGCCGATGTCCGACCAGACGGTCACCGTCGGGCTGCCTGTTCGTGTCACCATGTCGGATCCTCCTGGGGTGGGACGCATATCGCGCGCCCGGCCGCCGCACGGCGGCCGGGCACACGTCGGTCAGAGCTCGACGCGGACGCCGTACTCGGTGACCCAGGTGTTGAACTCGATGAGCCGCTCCAGCACGGAGCGGGCACTCCAGGGGCCGCCGACGCCGTACGAGCCGACCGGCACGTCCAGCAGCTTGCGGATGTCGGCCTCGGAGACCAGCTGGAGCACCGGGGCGCCCTCGACGAGGAGGCCCTCGACCTGCTCGCGCAGGGCGATCTCGTACTTGCGGTCCTGCGTGGAGGGGTACGGGTTCTTCTTGCGGTCGAGGACCGAGTCGGGCAGCAGACCCCGCATCGACGCGCGCAGCAGGCTCTTCTCGCGGCCGTCGAAGGTCTTCATCGCCCACGGGGTGTTGTAGACGTACTCGACGAGGCGGTGGTCGGTGAAGGGAACGCGCACCTCGAGGCTCACCGCCATGCTGATGCGGTCCTTGCGGTCCAGCAGGAAGTTCTCCCAGCGGGTGAGGTTGAGGTAGGTCACCTCCCGCATCCGGGCCTCGAGGCCGGTCTCGCCCTCCAGCCGCGGCACCTCCTCCAGCGCCTGGGTGTAGCGCTCCTTGACGTACTCGGTCAGCCCGAGCCTGTCCCACAGGCCGACCGTGCGCAGTGCGCCGATGCCGCCGGCCTTCTCGAAGGGGTGGTGCCAGGGGAAGCTGTCCAGCTCGACGGCTTCCTTGTCGTGGAACCAGGTGTAGCCGCCGAACAGCTCGTCCGCAGCCTCGCCGGAGAGCGCGACGGTCATCTGCTCCTTGAGCGCACGGCACAGGATGAGCAGCGAGTACTCCATGTCGCCCGTGGAGACCGGCAGGTCCTGGGCGCGCAGGACGGTGCTGCGCACCTCCGGGTCGAGGATGTCCTCGTTGTCGAGCTCGACGATGATGTGCTCGGCACCGACCTGCTCGGCGACCTCGACGGCGAACGGGGTGTCCGGGTCGGCCCACTGGACGTTGGCCTCGAAGCGGTCCTCATGGCCGGTGAAGTCCACGGAGAAGGCGCGGATGGGCTGTTCGACGCCCTGCTTGGTGAGGGCCTTGGCGGCGAGCGCGGTCACCGCGCTGGAGTCGAGGCCGCCGGAGAGCAGCGTGCCGACGGTGACGTCCGCGACGAGCTGGCGCTCGACGATGTCCTCCAGCAGATCTCGGACGTTGGCGATCGTCGTGTCGAGGTCGTCGGTGTGCGGGGTGGCCTTGAGCTCCCAGTACGTCGTCACGCTCTGTCCGTCGCGGGTGAAGCGGACGGTCGTGGCCGGGAGGACCTCGTGCATACCGCGGAAGACCGCGTGCCCGGGGGTCTTGACGATGCTGAAGATCTCCTTCAGCCCCTCGGCGTCGACGACGGCCTCGGCGTCCTGGTGGGCCAGGATCGCCTTCGGCTCGGAGCCGAAGAGCACGCCGTCGGCGGTCGGGTAGTAGTAGAGCGGCTTGACGCCCATCCGGTCGCGGATGAGGAGCAGTTCCTCGGTGCGCGGGTCCCAGATCGCGAAGGCGTAGATGCCGTTCAGGCGCTCCGCGAAGCCGGCGCCCCACTCCAGGTAGGAGCGCAGGACGACCTCGGTGTCGCTGGAGGTGCGGAACTCGTGGCCGAGGGCGCGCAGTTCCTCGCGCAGCTCCCGGAAGTTGTAGACCTCACCGGTGTAGGTGATGACCGGCTGCGTGTCGTCGTTCTCGTCGGCGGCCATCGGCTGCCGGCCGCCCTCGAGGTCGATGATCGCCAGGCGGCGGTGTCCGAGGATCGCGCGGGGCGAGGTCCACAGCCCGCCCGCGTCCGGGCCGCGGCACTCCATGGTGCCCGTCATGGCCGACGCGATGTCCGTGTGCGCCGTCAGATCGCGCTCGAAGCTGACCCATCCGGCAAGGCCGCACATAGGTGATCGGTTCCTCTCGATACAGGGGGATGTCCAGGTGACCAGGTGTCCTTGGCCGACTCCCCAGAGTTTTGGGCGGCCCCGAATCCCGGGTCCATCGCGGCCGGTTCACTTCGTCAGGTGACGGTGACTTCTTGAGGTCGGCCGCGCAGCGGGGACCCTGGACCGCCGACCTGACACAGTGCTTCCCGGGTCGATTGCCGCGGCCGGTGCGCGAACGCACATTCCATGGGGTGACACCGACATCTCTCGACACCGATCCCCGGGCCGTGAGGCCCCCCGTACGCGCGCGCAGGCCGCTGCCTCCCCTGCTGGTGACCGCCGGCTACGAGTTCGCGCTCACCACCGGCATGCTCTTCACCGTGGTCACGGCCGTCCGCTGGATGGCGGGCCCCGGCTCCCCCTTCTCGGACCTGCTGCCGACCCTGCGCAGCCAGCTGGTGGTGATGGGGCTGCTGGTCGGCGCCATCGTCACCGCCGTGCTCGGGCCCTCCATGCGCCGGGAGACCGCCGGTCATCTCAATCCCGCGGTCAGCATCGGGCTGTGGCTGCTGCGCGTCTTCCCCGGGAAGGCGGTGCCGCCCTTCGTCGTGGCGCAGCTGGCCGGCTCCGTGTGCGGGGTCGCTCTGGCACGGCTCGTGTGGGGTGACGCGGCCGCCGCGGTCGGCGATGCCGCGCTGGCCCCCGCGCCCGGCTGGGGCGCGGGCGCCGTGTTCGCCGCCGAGGCGGGGTCCATGGCCGCGATCATGCTGGTCGTGGCCTGGTTCGGGACGCGCCCGCCGCTGCTGCGCCTTCTGCCGCCGGTGATCGGCGCCTGTGTCGCGGCCGTCATCGTCTTCCTCGGGCCGTACTCCGGTGGCGGCGGAAACCCTGCGCGCCAGCTCGGGCCGGCCCTCGTCTCCGGTACGACCGGCCTGCTGTGGGTCTACCTGCTCGCACCGGTCGCGGGATCGCTGCTCGCGGGCGCGGTGGCCGCACTGGCGCGGCCCCGCCCTTAGGACCGTGCGGCGGAGCCGCTGAAACCGTCGGGGCGGCGCCCGGTCCATGACCGGGCGCCGCCCCTCTGTCGTGCCTGCGCTCAGTGCGCGACCGGCCGGGAGGGACAGCTGCCGGGGCGAGACCGTCTCCCCGGTGCCGCCGTGGTCGAGGATCAGGAGGCGGCGGTCCTGCGTGAGGTGACCGACGCGGTCCACGCTCAGCACGTCGTGCCCGTCCAGCCGCCACACGGCCTTCCCCGCAGACTTGTCGAAGGAGATCGCGAGGTCGTGCCCCTGGCCCGGCGTGCGGGTCGCGAGCGGGAGGGCGTAGGAGGACGCGGCGTAGGAGGCGCCGGGCTCGGTCGTCACCGGTGTGGTCCTCCGTCGCGTGTCGAAAGCACGGAAAACGCGTCAGGGGACCGGGGCAGTGTGCCCCGGTCCCCTGACGACTGCTGTGCGGGTCCGGTCAGACGGCCTGGAAACCGCGGTGGAGGGCGCCGGCGATCTCCACGGCACGACGGGCCTGGAACTCGACGGCGGCGAGGTTCGCATCGGCCACGTTGTCGGGGCTGTTGCCGGAGATGCTGCTCGCCCCGTACGGGTTGCCGTTGGCCGGGTCGAACTGCACCGCGTCGGCGAAACCGGGCGGGACGATGATCGAACCCCAGTGGTAGAAGGTGTTGTTCAGCGCCAGCAGGGTGCTCTCCTGGCCGCCGTGGGCGGTCGAGGTGGAGGTGAAGGAGGAGACGACCTTGTTCACCAGCTTGCCCTGGAACCACAGGCCGCCCGTGGTGTCGATGAACTGCTTGAGCTGAGCGGCGGGCAGGCCGTAGCGGGTCGGGGTGCCGAAGAGGATCACATCGGCCCACTCCAGGTCGGCCAGGGTCGCCTCGGCGACGTCCGCGGTGGCCGCGGCGTGGTCGGCCCACGCCTGGTTGCCGGCGACGACGGAAGCGGGGGCCAGCTCGGCGACCTTGAGCAGACGCGCCTCGGCGCCGGCCTTCTCGGCCGACTCGACGGCCGCCTTGGCCATCGTGTGGACGTTCCCGGTGGAGGAATAGTAGATGACGGCCACGTTGGTCATGCGGATACAACTCCCTTGTCAGATGAGTGGAATGCGGTCGAGCCACAGGAGCACGGTGCGGCGCACCCGTGCCGGGTGCAGCCTCCTCAACGGAGGTCCGCGCCGTGGAGCCAGGCGACCTTGTCGTACATGTCGTCGGCCGAGAGGCCCGCGAGCATCGCGTTGCGCTCGCGCGCCCCCTCGCCGACCGGGTGGTACAGCTGCCGCCCCATCTCGCGGGCGACCAGCTGGATCTCTGCCGTCCGCTCCCGGCGGGTCGCGCTGTACTTCTCCAGCCGCTGGACGACGTCGTCCCCGGAGCAGTCCAGCGAGTCGGCGAGCACCACCGCGTCCTCCAGCGCCTGGCAGGCGCCCTGGGCCGCGTACTGGAGCATCGGGTGCGCCGCGTCGCCGAGCAGCGCCACGCGCCCGTCGGTCCACACGTCGACCGGGTCGCGGTCGCACAGCACCCACGCCTTCCAGTCCCGGCCGAGCTCCAGCAGCCGCCGCGCCGTCTCGCCCAGGTCCGGGAACTCGTGTCGCACGTGCTCGCGCTCGGTCGGCTGCCCGACCACGGCCACCTGCGCGCCGTCGTCCCTGGTCGCGGCCAGGTTCAGGAACGCGCCGCCGCCGATCGGGTAGTGGACGAAGTGCCACTTGGGGCCCGCCCACAGGGTCACGGTGTTCCACCGCAGCTCCTCGGGCACCTGCTCCATGGGAATCACCGAGCGGTAGATCGTGTGCCCGGAGACCCGCGGGTCGCCGTCGCCGACGAGTTGGCGCCGTACCGCCGAGCGGATGCCGTCCGCCCCGATGAGTGCCGCACCGCTGAGCCGCTCGCCGCTGCTCAGGACGGCGGTCACCTCTCCGGAGCCCTGACCGCCCTGCTCGTACGACACCACCGCGCTGCCGCCGCGCAGTTCGATCAGCGGGTGGCTGCGGCAGCCTTCCAGCAGCGGCTCGTACAGGTCGGAACGCTGCACGACCGCGTACGGGTTGCCGAACCGCGCACGGTAGTCGCCGGTCAGCGGCATCGAGGCGACCCGCTCGTCCGTGGTGCCGTCCATGAACCGCAGTTCGTCGATGTAGACCGCACGGTCGCGGACCTGCGCGCCCGCGCCGAGCAGGTCGAGCGCGTGGAAGGCGTTGGGGCCGAGCTGGATGCCCGCACCGAGTTCGGTGAAGGTCTCCCTGCGCTCGAGCACGGTCACCCGGTGGCCGCGGCCCGCGAGGCCGAGGGCGGCGGCGAGTCCGCCGATGCCTCCGCCGGCGATGAGTATGTTCGCCATCTGTGGTTCACACCCCTTGTGGTGTCGGACGGTCGAGGAAGAGCCGGCGCAGTTCGTCGTGGAAGCCGGGGAAGGTCTTGGTGACGCAGGCCGGGTCGTCGAGGGTGATTCCTTCGACGCGCAGCCCGAGGACGGAGAAGGCCATGGCGATCCGGTGGTCGCGGTAGCAGGCGATCTCGGCGCCGCCCGGTATGCCGGGGTGGATGGTGATCCGGTCCCGGCCCTCCTCGGTGCGTATCCCGCAGGCCCGCAGGTTCCGGGCGACCGCCTCGATCCGGTCGGACTCCTTGAGCCGTGCGTGCCCGATCCCGCGGATCGTGATCGGGGCGTCGGCGAGCGGCGCGATGGCCGCGAGCGTCATGAACGTGTCCGAGATGTCACCCATGTCGACGTCGAACCCGCCGGTGAGGCCGCCGTCCGCACGACCGGTGACGGTGGTCGCGCGATCGGTGGTCTCCACCTGCGCGCCCGTTCGCCGCAGGACCTCGGCGAAGCCGAGGTCCCCCTGGGAACAGCCGGAGCCCAGGCCCGGCACGGTGACGCTGCGCCCGGTCACCGCGGCCGCCGCGAAGACGTACGAAGCAGTGGAGGCGTCCGGTTCGATCGTCAGGTCCGCCGCCGTGTACCCGCCGGGCCGCACCGTGATCGTGCCGTCGTCGTGCTGGTCGGTGCGCGCCCCGAAGTGGTGCATCAGCGACCGGGTCATCTCGATGTACGGACGGCTGACCAGTCCCTGCGCCCGGACCGTCAGCGGCCCGCGCATCAGCGGAGCCGCCAGCAGCAGCCCGGTGAGGTACTGGCTGCTGAGGGAGGAGTCGAGGCCGATCTCCCCGCCGTCCAGGCCACGGGCCTCGACGGTCAGCGGCAGGACGCCCCCGGATCCGGTGCTCAGCCCGGCGCCCAGCCCGCCGAGGGCGTCCACGAGCGGACGCAGCGGACGGGCCCGGAGCTGGTCGCTGCCGTCGAAGACGAACGTTCCCCGTCCCGTGGCCGCGAAGGGCGGCAGGAAGCGGGCCGCGGTTCCCGCGTCCGCGCACCAGACGCGGGCGTCGCCGACGGGCCCGCGGCCCGTACCGGTGATTTCCCAGACGTCGTCGGTACCCGAGATGCGCACGCCCAGCCCGGTGAGCGCCGTACGGAAGGCGAGGGTGTCGTCGCTGATCAGCGGTGCTCGCAGCCGGGTCACGCCCTCGGCGGCGGCCGCCAGCAGCAGGGCCCGGTTGGTGATGCTCTTGGAACCGGGCACACGGGCGGTCAGTGGAGCCGTGGACGCGTTCATGCCCTGCTCCCGACCCGGGCCGCACTGGCGCGGGCCGCCGCGGCGACACGCTCGGCCCTCGGACCGTACTGCTCGTGGAGCGCCCGGTACGGAGCCGAGGCGCCGAACTCGCCCGTTCCCGGGTGGCCGTGGCCGGCTTCCTCGACGGCGTCGACGGCCGGCGCGCGGGCGACGTCCACGGCGCGCCGGGCCGGCTCGCTCCATGCGAAGCGTCCGGCCACGCTCTTCGGGGGGGTCCTCACGGTTCTGCTCAGGGCTCCTTGATGATGTTCGGAACGGGTGGGAGAGCCGCTCACACGGCCACCCTGCAATGACCTGTGCGAACGGGCGCAGGAGTCCGGGAGCACTTCGTCAGGTGCTCCGGACTGCGTCATGAAGCCCGCGGTGCGGTGGCGACCCGGGACGTCCCGGGCAGCCCGGTACCGCGGTCGGGCAGGTCATCGGCCCGGCGGGCGCTCCAGTGCCAGGCCCAGGCCCGACAGCCCCGGAAGGGAGTGCAGCCCCTCGACGGTCGCCTCGACGTCGAACAGCGTGCGCTGCACCGGTGCGCGGCCGATGAGTTCCGCCGCCCGCGCGGGCAGCGGCGCCGCGGCGGCCTCGGCGGACTCCCAGAGCAGCACCGCACCCCACCGTTCGGTGTGCGGGTCCGAGATCCAGAACTTCAGGCGCAGGCCCTCGACTCCGGCGAACAGGTCGACGGCCTCGTCCCGCAGGAACGCGCGCAGCGACTCGGCGGTCTGCCCGGTACCTTCCAGGTCCCACCAGACCACTGCGGCCTTCATACCGGCCTCCCCTCGTCGAGCAGGTCGGAGAGGGCCTCTCCCACGATGCGTACGCCGTCCTCGGTGAGCACCGACTCGGGGTGGAACTGCATGGAGCGGAAGCCCGGGCCGCGCAGCGCATGGACCTCGCCGGTGTGCGGATCCCTGCTCACCTCGACCACGCCGACGCCGGGGCAGTCCGTCTTGTCCTCGGTGCTGTGCGCGGCGAACGTGTTGTAGAAGCCGACGCGTTCCGGCTTCCCGAACAGGTCGATCCGGCGCTGCGTGCCCTGGTTGGGCCGTTCCCTGCGCAGCAGGCCGAGACCGAGCCGGGCGCTGAGCACCTGGTGGCTCAGACACACCGCGAGGAAGGGCCGGCCCTCGGTCAGCAGGGTGTCGATCGCCCCCCTCAGGTGGGCGATCTTCGGGTGACCGGCGTCCTGCGGGTCACCCGGTCCCGGCCCCATCACGACCAGGTCGTACGGAGCGAAGGCGTACGGCTCGTCGAACCGGCGCACCGTCACCCGCGCCCCCCCGGCGCGCAGCTGAAGGGCGATCATCGCCGTGAAGGTGTCCTCGGCGTCGACGACGAGCACCTCGCGCCCCGCGAGCCCCGGGATCGGGCGCACCCGGTCGGCGTCGTCGGCCAGCCAGAAGGCGGAGACGGCCTCGTTGCGGCGGACCAGTGCGGCACGCACGTCGGGATGGTCGGCGAAGCGGGTCGGGCCCTTCTCGCCGAGGACCGCCAGCAGACCCGCGGCCTTGGCCCTGGTCTCGGCGACCTCCGAGAGCGGGTCGGAGTGGCGGACCAGCGTGGCGCCCACCCCGATCCGCATCCGGCCGGCGCCGTCGATGTCCGCGGTGCGGATGAGGATCGCCGAGTCCAGGGTGCGCGCACCCCGGCCGTCCTGGCCGATGACCGCCAGCACGCCGCTGTAGTAGCCGCGGCCCTGCGGTTCGTACCGCTTGATGACCTCGCCGGCGCTCTCCAGCGGGGAGCCGGTGACGGTGGGCGCGAACAGCGTCTCGTGCAGGATCTCGCGCGGATCCCGGTCGGTGTCGCCCTCGATGAAGTACTCGGTGTGCGCGACCCGGGCCATCTCCTTCAGGTACGGGCCGACGACGCGGCCGCCCCCGGCGCAGACCTGGGCCATCATCTTGAGTTCCTCGTCGACGACCATGTACAGCTCGTCGGACTCCTTGGCGTCGGCCAGGAAGTCCATGACGCCGGAGAGGGTGGGACCGGAGTCCGGGTAGCGGTAGGTGCCGCTGATGGGGTTCATCACGGCCCGGCCGCCCTCGACGCTCACGTGCCGCTCGGGGGAGGCCCCGACCAGGGTGCGGTCGCCGGTGTGCACCACGAACGTCCAGTACGCGCTGTTCTCCTTCTCCAGGAGTCGGCGGAAGAAGCACAGCGCGGAGCCGATGCCGTAGTCGGTGATGTCCGCGACGAAGGAGCGCTTGATGACGAAGTTCGCGCCCCTGCCCGTGCCGATCTCGTCCTTGACGACCCTGCGGACGGTCTCCGCGTAGGCGTCGTCGTCCATGTCGAAGCCGCCGCCGTCCGCCAGCCGTACGGGTACGTCCGGGATCCGGCGCAGCACCTCCTCCAGGGAGGCGGTCCCCTGCTCCGCGATGGCCATCGCGAGCAGGGGCGCACCGTCGTCCGGTGCCTCGTAGCCGCGTTCGGCGATCTGCCGGTACGGCACCAGTGCCAGGACGTCCTGGCGCGGCGCGGCGGATGCGGTGAGGCCGGGGAGCGCGATGTCGGCCAGCGCCGCCACCTCGGTCATCTCGCCCGCGAACAGGTCGATCCGGTCGGCCCCGGTGCTCTCCGGGCGGTGCACGAGCGCGAAGGCGGGGGACCCGCCCGCCAGCACCCTCCCCAGCAGGTCGTCCGTCATGACCGCTCCTCCCCGCCGTGCGGGAGCGCCCGGGACTCCGGGAGGGCTTCCAGGAGTGCCTTGGTGCTGGTCACGGAGGCGCAGCGGGCCGCCGCGTACTCCAGGGCCATCCGGTGGTCGTTCCAGCTGAAGTCGGCGACGGCGTCGCCGACCAGGAAGGGCCGGATGTCGTGGCTGAAGGCGTCGACCGTCGTCATGAGTACGCCGACGTGGGCGTACACGCCGCAGACGATGAGCTGGTCGCGCCCCTCGGAGCGCATGCGCTCCAGCAGGTCGGTGTGGTGGAAGGCGCTGTAGCGCCACTTGGTGAACACCCAGTCGCCCTCGGCGGGTGCCACCGGCTCCACGACCTGCCGGTGCTCGGGGCTCGGCGTCATGCCGGGGCCCCAGAAGTCCTTCAGCAGACCCCGCTGCTGCGGTGTCATGCCGCCGGGCTGGGCGGTGTACGCGACCGGTATGCCCAGCGCCGCGCAGCGGTCGCGCAGCTGTGCGCTGTGGTCCACCAGGGCGGTGACGGGCTGCTCGCCTGCCGGGAAGGGGGCGAGGAAGAACTTCTGCATGTCGTGGAGGAGCAGCACCGCGCGGTCGGGATCGACCTGCCATTCGGCGGGACCGGTGGGCAGGTCGCCGGCTGCGGGCATCGGGTACGGGCTGATCGCGGGAATGGACCTAGACACCGAGCGTCGCACCCCCGTCCACGGTGAGGTCGTGCATGGTGATGTGCGAGGCCATGTCGGAGAGCAGGAACACCACGGCGTCGGCGACGTCCTGGGGCCGGGCCAGCTTCCCCAGCGGGATCCCGACCCGGTACGCGTCCGGGTTCCCGTCGATCGACATCCGGGCGCTGGAGTCGTCCTCCCACATCGAGGTGAGCATCGGCGTGTCGGTGGAGCCGGGCGCCACGAGATTGGCCCGGATGCCGAACTTGGCGACCTCCAGGCCCAGGCACTTGGTGAACATGGTGGCGGCCGCCTTGGAGGCGGCGTACGCGGACATCTCGGCGCGGGCGGTGCCGGCGGCGTTGGACGCCACGGTGACGATCGCACCCCGCTGCCGGGGCACCATGCGGTTCACGACGGCCCGCGACACGAAGAACACACCCGTGGTGTTGACGGCGAAGGTGGTCGCCCACTCCTCGTCGGTCAGGGCGCGCGCCTCCGCCAGCCGCAGCACGCCGGCCGCGTTGACGAGGTAGTCGAGCGGCCCGAGGGTCGACTCGACCTCGGCGACCAGCCCGTCGACGTCGGAACTGGCGGTCACGTCGGCGGGGAAGGCCGAGACCGTCAGTCCTTCCCCGACGGCGGACTTCACTGCCACGGCCAGGCGTTCGGCATCACGGTCGACGGCGGCGACCCGCACGCCGCGCGCTGCCAGCGCACGCACCACGGCCTCTCCGATGCCTCCGGCGGCGCCGGTGACCAGAGCGGTCTTTCCTTGCATGATCGTTGAACTCCTTTCTCAGCCGCGCCAGGCGGAGGCGACTTCCATCGCCTGCCGGGGATTGAGCCGGGGGTCGCAGAAACTGGTGTACTTCTCTCCCAATTCCCCGAACCGGGATGCGTCGGCGACGCATTCGCTCACGTGGTCCGGGGTGGTCTCCAAATGCAGTCCCGCGGCGATTCCGCCGTTGTCCGAGACCGCGGCCTGGAATTCTTCGACCTCCCGCACGACCGTTTCGACGAACCTGGTCTTGATTCCGCCCGGAGCGCTCACGGTGTTGCCGTGCATCGGGTCGCACAGCCAGATGACCGGGAACCCGGCCTCGCGCACCGCGCGCACCAGTGCGGGCAGCTTCTCGGCCGCGGTGCCGGCCCCCATGCGGGAGATCAGCGTCAGCCGGCCGGGCTCACGCCGCGGGTCCAGCCGCTCGCACAGTTCCAGCAGCTGGGCCGGAGTGGTCTTCGGACCGACCTTGGTGGCGACCGGGTTGGCCAACTCGGCGAAGAACGCGACGTGGGCGCCGTCGATCTCCCGCGTGCGCTCGCCGATCCACGGCCAGTGCGTGGAGGTCAGCAGCAGCGAGCCGTCCGGCTCCCGGCGCAGCAGGGGGCCCTCGTAGTCGAGCAGCAGCGCCTCGTGGCTCGTCCACACCGGCGCTTCGGCCGCGCAGGGACCCGAATCGGCGCTCCAGCCGAGCAGCTCCACCACGTCTGCGGCGGCGCGGTAGCCGGAGAGCAGCCGCTTCGGGTCGGGGCGGCGCAGTTCGGGGTCCGGTTCCGGGCTGTTGACCATGTGGCCGCGGTACGAGGCGAGTTCGACGCCGTCCACGATCTCGGTGGAGCTCGAACGCGGCTTGCCGAACTGCCCGGCGAGCCGGCCCACGCGCAGGACCGGCTTGTGGGAGCGGGTCTTCATGACGCCCGCGAGCATGTCCAGCAGCGCCGCCCTGGCGGCCACGGACCCGCGGGTGGCGTCGGCCGGGTCCTCCGCGCAGTCCCCGCTCTGCACCACCTGGATCTCACCGGCCGCGACCCGGGCCAGCAGGGCGCGCAGTGCCCTCACGTCCTCTCCGCGCACCAGGGCGGGAGCTTCGGACAGTTCCTCGCGGACCTTCCCGAGAACCGTCTCGTCCGGCCAGTCCGGCTGTTGTCCTGCGTCTAGCGATTTCCAGAGTGCAATCTCAGGCACGCGGTACCTCCCAGTGCTGAACCTGCTGACATGGCGATGCACGAGAGTCTGTGAATGGGGAACGCGGGGCACCAATACGACAGTTCCACTTCGTCAGGTGGCGGGCACTTGGTCAGGTCCGTTTCTTTTGCGGTGCACATCGACGAAAGCACCGGAAATTGCCCACTGAAACGGACCCGCGTCATCCGAATTCCTGCCGTGCGCGCGCACGGCCGGGCACGGGCCCGGGTGCACGGGACCGGACTTGACAACACCTGGGGGAAGTTGTGCTGCCGAAGTCCAGAATCCGCTTACGGTCGGCCCATGTTGAGCCGACCGGCTATCTCACTGCTGAAGCAGCTGGCATCCGAGGGGGTGTCTCCGTGGCTGGACGCCGCGAACGCGGAGGACCTCTTCCCGGGTGCGCTGTCCCATGGCGAAGCGGCCGGACTCGTGCACGGCATCGTGGCACGGACCCTCGCGCCGGCCGCCCTGCGCCGGGCCTGCGACGCCCTGTGGGACACCTTCGTCACGAGCGACGGCCTCCACGGCCGCGTGTCGGTACCCGTGGACCCGCGGGCAGCCGGTGATGCGAAGGCGCTGGTGGCCGCTGCCCGTCACGTGCACGCCGTCGTGGGGCGGGCGAACCTGCAGGCCCGCATCCCGGCGACCCCGGCCGGCCTGCTCGCGCTGGCGGAGTGCCTCGCCCTGGGCATCAGCGTGGAAGCGGGCCTGGTGTTCTCGGCCGAGAGGTACGAAGCGGTCCTGCAGGCGTACCTCACCGGGATGGAACGGGCCCTCGCGGCCGGACTGGACCTCCGGGGGATCACGGCCACGGCCTCGGTACCGGTGGGCGTGCTCGACTCGGAGGTCAACACCCGGCTGGCGGCACTGCCGGGGCCCGCCCTGCCCGCCGCCCGGGCCCGTGACACGGCGGCCCTGGCGGTCGCCCGCGAGGTGTACGGAGTACGGGAGCAGCGGCTCGCCACCGGATGGTGGCAGGTGCTCCGGGCGGCCGGGGCCACGCCCCCGGGGCTGCTGTGGACCACGGGGAGCCCCCGCCACATCAGCGCGCTCATCGGCTGGAACACCGCCCACGCGTTTTCCCTGGAGGCGCTGGAGGCCGCCGCGCTGCAGGAGGAGCTGCGCGGCGACACACTGCTGGGTGGGCACGAGGAGGGACGCCGTGCCCTGGACGCACTGGCACGGCTCGGTATCCGCATGCCCGATGTCGCGCAGGAGCTGGAGACGGTGGGACTCACCCGTCTCCGGCGCGCCTGGACGCTCAGGTCCTGAGCTCCGCCCCCCGCCTGCCCGGGAACCGGGCCGCGGCCAGCGACAGCAGCGGGGCGGCCTTGACCGCCGTCTCCTCGAACTCCGCCTCGGGGTCGGACAGCGCGATGACGGCTCCGCCCGTGCCGTAGCGCACCCGGTCCTCGGTGACCAGGGCCGTACGGATCACGATGCTCAGATCGGCGGCGCCGGTGAGCGAGAAGTAGCCGATGGCACCGGAGTACACCCCGCGCGGCCCCGCCTCGAGCCGGTCGATGATCTGCATCGTCCGGATCTTGGGCGCTCCGGTCATCGAGCCCCCGGGGAAGGCGGCCCGGACGCAGTCCACGGAACTGAGGCCGGAGCGCAGCCGCGCCCGCACCGTGCTCACCAGCTGGTGGGCGCCGGCGTACGTCTCGACCCGGAAGATCTCGTCGGCTTCCACGGAACCCGGCTCGGCACAGCGCCCGAGATCGTTGCGGACCAGGTCCACGATCATCAGGTTCTCGGCGCGGTCCTTCTCGCTGCTGCGCAGGTCGGCCACCAGCTCCGCGTCCTCCGCGGCGCTGGCGCCGCGCGGACGGGTTCCCTTGATCGGCCTGGATTCGACCACGCCGTCGCGGGAGACCCGCAGGAACCGCTCGGGCGAGGAGCTGAGCACGCTGAGCCCGTCGAACTGGAGCAGCGCACCGAAGGGTGCCGGGCTGACGGAGCGCAGCCGCAGGTATCCGGACCACGGGTCCAGGGAGCCGCTCAGCTCCGCCATGTTGGTGAGGCAGACCTCGTAGGTCTCGCCGGCCGCGATGTCCTCCTGGCATTCGGCGATCAGCCCCAGATAGGCGTCGCGGTCGTGGCGCAGCCGGATCCCGCCCAGCCGGGCGGGCGCGGGCGCCGAGCCGGGCAGGCTCAGCGGCAGCCGCGCGAGCCGTCCCGCCATGGCGGCCAGCCGGCTCCACGCCGCGGCCTCCGACCCTTCCACGCCCTCCTCCGCCAGCGCCAGCAGGTGGGTGGTGCCGGTCGCGTGGTCGAGTACGAGCGCCCGGTCGGCGAAGACCATCGTCGCGTCGGGGTCCTCCGACTGGTGCGCGAGATCTCCGCCGCATTCGGCCTTGAGCTCGTAGCCCAGGTAGCCGGTCCAGCCGAGGGCGAAGTCGAAGGGGAGATCGGGGACGTCCGCGCTGATGCCGCGCAGGTCCTGGTCGATCCAGTCCAGGAAGGCTCCGGCGACGATCTCGGTCCCTGCCGCGGAGTCCACGCGGACCGTCCCGCTCCACACGTCGGCGCGGGCCACCCGTGCCAGCGGCCCCCATGCGTCGCCCATCACGGAGAAGCGTCCCGCGCCGGCGTCCGGACGGCTGCTGTCGAGCCAGAAGGCGTGGGGATTGCCCCGGAACAGCGCGTCGTAGGCCATCTCGGCGGCCCAGCCCGTGGACAGTTCCTGTGCGAGCACCCGCAACCGGCGCGTACCGGAGGCGGCCGGCCCGGACACGGCCGGCCGCGCCGTGGCCGCCGTGGCAGCCGCGGCAGCCGGAGCGGAACGGGTCCTGCGCCGTGGCCCGCTCAGCTCGGCG
Organism: Streptomyces sp. NPDC085524; assembly: GCF_044541755.1. Classification (NCBI taxonomy): domain Bacteria; kingdom Bacillati; phylum Actinomycetota; class Actinomycetes; order Kitasatosporales; family Streptomycetaceae; genus Streptomyces; species Streptomyces sp. NPDC085524. The sequence continues at coordinate 295,209 of NZ_JBITTH010000004.1, read as the reverse complement.
AAGTTCCGCAGGAGTTCGACGCCGTACTCGGCGCATATCGATTCGGGGTGGAACTGCAGGCCCCACATCGGCCGCTCCCGGTGGCGCAGCCCCATCAGGATCCCGTCCGGCGTCCACGCCGTGGCCTCCAGTTCGGGCGGCAGGTCGGTCACCGCGAGCGAGTGGTAGCGCACGACCTGCATCGGTGAGGGAATTCCCGTGAACAGGCCCTCGCCGCTGTGCAGTACGGAGGAGACCCTCCCGTGCTGCGGCTCCGGTGCCCGGCCCACGGTGGCGCCGTGGAGCAGGCCGATCCCCTGGTGGCCGAGGCAGATTCCGAGCAGCGGCAGCGTGGTCCGTTCGGTGATCTCTCGGGAGATGCCGAGATCGGCCGCCCGATGGGGCGTTCCGGGGCCGGGAGAGACGATGACGTTGTCGAATTCCGCCAGCCGCCGCATCCGCCAGTGCGGGTCGTCGTTGCGGACCACCTCCGGCTCCCGGCCGTTGACCTCGGTGATCTGGTGGAAGAGGTTGTAGGTGAACGAATCGTGGTTGTCGATCAGGAGTGTGCGCACGTCGGCCCCCTCACCGCGCCGGGGACGGCAGGATTTCCAGCAGCATGTGCTCGACGACGTCGCTGCCGTACTCCCCTTCGCGCACCCGGTGGCTGCGCAGGGTGCGCAGTTCCCGCCCGCATTCCTGCGCGATCCGGTACAGGGCCGCGACGTCGCCCCGGTCGCTGAAGTGCAGCAGGGCCGATCCGTTCGGAGTGAGCCAGCGCGGCGCCTGTTCCAGGTAGCGGCGATGGGCCCGGTATCCGGCGTCCACGTAGGCACGCTCGTGGACCGACTTGTACTCGTAGGACTCCGGCGCCAGCACGTAGTTGGAGCTCCAGAAGACGGTGTCGAACCGGTCGCCCTCGTTCAGACCCGAGAACAGGTCGCTGTGCAGGGCGCTCAACCGGTCGTCCACCCCGTGCCGTTCCGCATTGACGGCCGCGTTCTCCACCGCCCGCGGGCTGATGTCCGAGGCGACGACGCGCTCGTAGCCGGCGAGCGCGGCCATGACGGCCGTGACTCCGGCACCGCACCCCACTTCCAGGAAGGAACCGGAGCGCGCGTGTGCCGCCGGCCCGCTGCCCAGGTCGAGGAAGTCCAGTGCGATCCCGGTCGACGGGGAGAACACGGGCGCGAACACCTCGTCCAGCAGATCCCACTCGCGTCCGCACATGGAGAAGACCTTCGGCCTGTCTTCACGCGTCAGCGACATTCGACTGCGGTGAAGTGAGCGCTCGAAACTCTGGACCTGCGACATCGCACCCCTCGTAAGCAACCTGGACCGCGGCGCCCGGTCTTGGCGCCGGGTAAAGGTTCACCCAAGGTGAGGTCATGTCAGAAGGTGGCCGGGCAACCGTGTTGTTCACGAAGAGTGGTGCCCCAGCCACACTCCGCCCCGCTGACCTGGCATTATTACTTCAACAAAATGTTGACCAAGCCCGCGGGCCGCATTACGTTCGCCACGGGTCACGCGCGCTGCGCCGCGCATCGAGGGGGGCGAAATGCAGGAGATGCCGGATGGACGAACGCCGCACGCGGACGTCTCCGAGATGCTGGAGCTGCTGGCCCGGGAGGCGCCCACCGAGGAATTCGAGCGGATCGTGCGCACGGCCCGTGACGCCGGCGCCGGCGAGGAAGACCTCACCCGGCTGACCCGGGCGAAGGACCTCTCCTTGAACATCCGCGGCCTCTTCGCCCGCCGCCAGCAGCGCGAAGCCGGACTGAGCGCCCTGGTCGACACCGCCCGGGACCTGACCCTCCCCTACAACCTGGACACGCTGCTGAAGGTCATCACCCGGCGGGCCCGGCTCCTGCTGGGGCTCGACATGTCCTGGGTGACCTTCCACGCCTTCGACGAGCAGCGCTCCTACGTCCGCGCCGCCGACGGCCACACCTCGGCCATCACCGTGGGGTTCGCCGTGCCGATGACCGGCGGCGTCGGCAGGCAGGCACGCCAGCGGTCCGCCCCCTTCTGGACGGCCGACTACCTCCAGGACACCTCCTTCGCCCACTCGGACGTGATCGACAACGTGGTGCGGGCCGAGGGCCTCCACGCCCTGATGGCCGTCCCGCTGCGCCACGAGGAGACCGACCTGGGCAATCTGTACGTCGCGGGCCGCCGCATCCGCCACTTCGATCCGGACGAGATCTCCCTGATGAGCTCGCTCGCCGACCTCGCCACGGTCGCCATCGAGAAGACCCGGCTGCTGGACCAGGTCAGGGACGAGGTCGCGGGACTGGAGCTCAACACCTCCCGCGCCATGGACTCCTCCGCCGCCGCCAACCACCTGCGCGACACCCACAGCCGCCTGATCGAGCTGGTGTTGGGGGGCGGCGGCCTGCACAGCCTGGCCGCCGAGGCATCCACCCTGCTCGGCGGCACCCTCCTCATCCGCGACCAGGCCGGACGCGACCTCAACGCCCCCGCGGACCTCCCCGAACTGGACGAGAGCGACATCCGCGCGACCTTCCTCGACGCCCACACCGAGCGCCGCCCCGTCCGGTCGGCGAGCGGCATCTGGATCGCGCCGGCCGTCGCGGGCCAGGAGATGCTCGGGACCCTCCTCCTCGTCCCGTACGCGCGCACGGAGGAGGAGGTCTCCGACACGGCCCACCGCATCCAGCTCCTCGCCCTGGTCTCCCAGGTCACCGCCCTCCTGCTGATGATGCAGCGCAGCGCCGCCGCGGCCGAGGGCCAGGTCCGCGACGAGCTGTTCAACGACCTCCTCAAGGGAGGGGAGCTCCAGACCGCGAAGCTCGCCGAACGCGCCCGCCGTCTCGGCGTCGACCTCGACGGCCCCCACGTCGTCGTGGTCGCCCGCCCCGAAGGCGGCTCCCTGGGCCGGGCCGTCATCTGGGCGTCCTCGTACGCGCACCAGCACTCCGGCCTCAAGAGCGTCGACGAGGGCTGCATCATCCTGATGCTCCCCGGAACCGACGCGGGAGCCGCGGCGCGCGCCGTGTCGGAAGAGCTCTCCTCGGCACTCGACCACCCCGTGACCGCGGGCACGGCGGGGCCGGTCACGGAGCTGTCCGCCATCAGCCGCACCTACCAGCAGGCCCGCTGCTGCCTGGACGCCCTCACGGCCCTGGGCGGCACCGGCGGCAGCGCCTCGCCCCGGGACCTCGGCTTCCTGGGCCTGCTGCTCTCCGACAACCCCAACACCGGGGACTTCGTCAACAGCACCATCGGCCCCGTACTGGACTACGACGCCCAGCAGCGCACCGAGCTCGCCCGCACCTTGGAGGCGTACTTCGCCTCCGCCGGCAGCCCCACGCGTGCCGCGGAAAGCCTGCACGTCCACCCCAACACCGTCTCCCGCCGGCTGGAGCGCATCAGCGAACTCCTGGGCCCCGAATGGCTGGAGCCCCAGCAGGCCCTGGAAGTCCAGCTGGCCCTCCAGATGCAGCGCACCCGGCGGGCGCTGATGCGGGGCCGCCGCGATCAGGCGGGCCGCGCCACCGGCTGAGGCCGGTAGCGGGTGGTCAGGGCGTGCACGGCGTGCGCGGCCGAGGCGAGCGTCGTGTGCCGGTGCCAGCCCCCGAAGGACCGGCCCTCGAAGTCCACCATCCCCACGTCCACGGAGACCTCGGAGAAGTCGGCGGCGACGCGTTGCGCCAGCTTCGCCAGGCGCAGCAGGGCTCCCCACGGCGCGTCCGTCAGATCGGTGAGCCAGCACTGCTGCGGCCAGCCCTCCGTGCCCGTCCACTCGCCCAGCAGCACCAGGTTGCGGTGCGTGCCCGGCAGCCGGACCGGGACGGCGGCCACCAGGCTCGTACGGGTGCCCATGGTCACCGGATCCGTCCAGGTGACGGGCCGCCGCAGGGTACGGACCATCCTCAGGAGCTGATGCGCGGGGATCTCCCGGACCTCCCGGCCCAGCAGGCCCGGAGCGGCGGGGGCCACGCGCGCGGAGCCCCGGACTCCGGCCACGAAGGGCAGGCCGGCGGCGCCGAACCGCCTCGCGACCGCCGCCGGGTCGGTGTCCGGGAGGTCGAGGACGACCGGGCGCGGCGCACCCCCCACCCAGGCCTGCGCCTGGAGCGCACCTTGGGCCACGCACTCCAGGGGGGTCTCGGCCAGGCTGGACTCCGCGATCCCCGGGTCCCCGAGCCGGGGACCGTCCCGCCAGTCGTCGGAGAGGGTGAGCCGCCAGTTGACCGGGCTGCTCACGCCCTCGGCGGCCGCCCAGATGCCGAACACCTCCTGGCTGTTGACCACCTGTCCCAGGCTCGGTACGAACCGGCGGGCGACCCCCACCGAGTGCCGCCCCGCCTTGGGGATGATCACCGAGTGCGCCACCCAGGCACGGGGGCGCACCGACCGCTCCAGGAACCGGGCGAGCGCCGCACGCACCGCATCCCACTCCCAGGGGGAGGAGGAGATGAAGTGGTGCAGGCTCTGCTCGGCCGCCCGGTCCCCCACGCAGGCGGCGATGTTCCGCATCGTCTTGCGGCCCCCCGCCGACAGCAGCCCGCGCAGGTACATCTCTCCCTTGCGCCGCTGATCACTGCGCGACAGCGGCGCGAAGATCTCCGCGCACAGTTCCCCCAGGGTGCACTCCGGCACCCGCTGACCATTCTGTTCTTCCCAGACGAGGTGCATCCCCGCGTCTCCCCAACGCTCGGCAGCCCGCTGCTCTCCTGCGGGACCACCACCGTGCGCCGCGGGGGACGGACTTGCCCAGGTGCGCCCGGCACACACCTGCGGCCGCCGGCGCGTGCCCGGCCACTGCTCGCCGGGCGGGCCCCGGACCGGGACCGGGGAACGGATGCCGGCTCGGACCGCCGGCCTCCGGGGGAGGGTGGCGAGCCCACCACCCCAGACGCACGAAAGACCCCCTTGGCCGCGTTTTCGCAGGTCAAGGGGGTCTTTATCTGTGGAGCCTAGGAGATTCGAACTCCTGACATCTGCCTTGCAAAGGCAGCGCTCTACCAACTGAGCTAAGGCCCCTCGGAACTGGACGCACCTGTCCCGCGGGAAAAGGGGGTCGTTCCGCAGAACAGAGTACCGGGTGTACCCCCTCATCTCGCAAAATGATAGGGACTCCCGCCCCGCGACCACTCTCCGTAAGATGCTCGCGAGGTTCGCACCAGCGAAGGGGAGTAGTAAGAGTGGACGCTGTTCAGCAAGAGGCCACGGCCAGAGCCAGAGAGCTTCAGCGCAGTTGGTACGGGGAGCCGCTCGGAGCGCTCTTCCGCCGGCTCATAGATGACCTCGGCTTGAACCAGGCCCGCCTCGCTGCGGTGCTCGGACTGTCGGCGCCCATGCTGTCCCAGCTGATGAGCGGCCAGCGCGCCAAGATCGGCAACCCTGCGGTCGTGCAGCGCGTCCAGGCGCTCCAGGATCTCGCCGGCCAGGTGGCCGACGGAAGCGTCAGCGCCGTGGAGGCCACCGACCGGATGGACGAGATCAAGAAGACCCAGGGGGGCTCCGTCCTCAGCAACAGCGGTCAGACGCCCACCAGTTCGGGCGCCCCCACCGTCAAGCGGGTCGTCCGCGAGATCCAGTCGCTGCTGCGTTCGGTCTCCGCGGCCGGCGACATCATCGACGCGGCGGACTCCCTCGCCCCCAGCCATCCGGAACTGGCAGAGTTCCTCCGGGTGTACGGAGCGGGCCGTACCGCCGATGCGGTCGCCCACTACGAGGCGCACCAGAACTGACAGTCGGTCGAGCGGACAACGGGTGACGGGGGACGGGCGCAGCGATGGGTGAGATCTTCGCCGGCCGGTACGAGCTGATCGATCCGATCGGCCGCGGTGGCGCGGGGGCCGTGTGGCGGGCCTGGGACCACCGCCGCCGCCGGTACGTCGCCGCGAAGGTCCTGCTGCAGAGCGATGCCCACACCCTGCTGCGGTTCGTGCGGGAACAGGCCCTGCGCATCGATCACCCGCACGTCCTCGCCCCGGCCAGCTGGGCGGCCGACGACGACAAGGTCCTGTTCACGATGGACCTGGTCGGCGGCGGCTCCCTCGCCCACGTGATCGGGGACTACGGTCCCCTTCCGCCCCGTTTCGTGTGCGTGCTGCTGGACCAGCTCCTGTCGGGGCTGGCTGCGGTGCACGCGGAGGGCGTCGTCCACCGCGACATCAAACCGGCCAACATCCTGATGGAGGCCACCGGAACCGGGCGGCCGCACCTGCGGCTGTCCGACTTCGGCATCTCCATGCGCAAGGGCGAGCCGCGGCTCACCGAGACCGACTACGTGGTCGGCACTCCGGGATACTTCGCCCCCGAACAACTCCTCGGCGCGGAGCCCGACTTCTCCGCCGACCTCTTCGCCGTCGGACTCGTCGGCCTGTACCTGCTCCAGGGCCGCAAACCCGACTCCCAGGCCCTGGTGGAGCACTTCCTGGCCCACGGGACCCCCGGTGCCCCCGAAGGCGTCCCGGGGCCGCTGTGGGAGGTCCTCGCCGCTCTGCTGCAGCCGGACCCCCAGAACCGGTTCAAGACGGCCACGGGGGCCCGCAAGGCCCTGGCCGAGGCCGTGGAGCTGCTCCCGCCCTCCGCCCCGGACGAGGATCCGGTGGAGGTGTTCGACCAACTCGGGCCGCTCCCGGGCGGGTTCGGCCCCGACGGCCCGCAGACCACCGCCGCCGTCACCCCCGAGACGCCGACCGTCGGCATGGCGGGGGCCGTCCCGGTGGGCGGCTCCGGCCCCGCGACGGCGGCCGCGGCGCCCGCCCCCGCCGACCCGCGCGGCCCGGCGGCGACCCGCACCCCGACCCCGACCTCACCCACGACGCCCACGACGCCCGCCACCCCGTACCCCGCCGGTCCCGCGCAGGCACCGGCGGCGGGCGCCGGAGGGTTCGGGCCCGCGCCCGGGTCCCCGTACGACTCCCCGGCCGCCCCGCCGCAGCCGCCCGCGCCGGCACCCGCGTACGGCGCCTCCCCGACGGGGAGCTTCCACCTGACGCCGCCGGCCGCACCGGCCCCGCACCCCACCGCCGCCCCGGCCCGGCGGACCGGTATCGCCCCGCCGCCCCCGGGGGCCGTCGCCGCACTGCTCGCGGCCGCGCTGCTCTGCTTCGCCGCCGGGGTCTGGGCCCTCACGCAGATGTAGCCGCGCGGCCCCGCCGCCCGAGCAGGGTCCAGCCGCCCAGCACCAGCAGGAGCACCGTCCCGGTACCGAAGCCGGCCGCCGCCACCACCCGCATCACCGCGGCGTTCCCGGCGGCGTCCGCGGCCTCCGGGGCGGTCAGCCCCGCCTTGGCGGCCTCCCGGTCCCCGGCACCGACCCCGAAGCCGCCCGAGGCCGGCTCCTCCTTGTACGCGGGCGCCTTGCCCGGGGTGCCGGTGACGTCCACGCGCAGGGTCAGCGGCACCGGCGTCGCGTCCTCGGTGAACTCGGCGACCTTCGCGCCCATGGTGACCGCGACGTAGTACCAGCCGGCGATCGACGCGTGCTGCACGTCCTTGTCGCCGGAGAAACGGTTCTCGTACGCCACCGGCGGGGTCTTCCCCAGGGTGACCCCGGCCTGCTTGCCGTCGTAGGAGGTGTCCTTGTCCAAGACCAGCGCGCGGTAGGGGCTGTACAGCGAGACGACGAGCCCGCCCGAGGCCGAGCCGGACGGCTTGGTCATCGCGGCCGCGGACAGCTCGGCTCCCAGGCCCAGTTGCTGTCCCCAGTCCAGCGGCACCCGGTACCAGCGCGTCTGCCCCGGCCGCAGCTCGTCGCGCCACACCCCGGAGGCCAGCGCCCGGGCGTCGTTGAACCCGGTGCCGCCGCTGCGCCCCGCCGCCTCGGTGCCGGGCAGGGTCGCGGCCCCCGAGGGCCAGGTGCTGGGTGCGGCCGTGGGGCCGCCGGGGCCGCGGCCCGGTTCGCGCTGCACGCGGAGTTCGAGCGGCCACTCGGCCAGGTCGGAACCCTTGCCCGACGTACGGGTGACCTTCACGTAGTACACCCCGCCCGGCGCGCACTCGAGGTCCTCCGCGCCCCAGCGCACCCCGACGGCACTGATCGGCACCGGGTCGTAGCCCAGGCCGGCGCGGCCCGCGGAGGCCTGGCAGGAGCGCCCGGCGGTGGTCATGATCTCCACCTCGATGCCGTCGCCGTAGGAGACCTTGGACCCGGCGGCGGGCCGGGCCACGGCGGAGACGTACACGTTGGACTGGTCCTGCTGGAGCACGAGCCGGTAGACGCGCTCCCCGGGACCGAGCTTGTCCGCGTAGACGCTCCCGGCCTCCAGCAGCGGGGCGTCGGCGGTGGAGGGCTTGCCCTCGACGGGCTTCGCGCCGTCGGCGGGGCGGTACGCGGGCAGCGGCCGGGGCACCGCGGCCGCCTGCGCCGCTCCCGGCAGACCCGCCACTCCCAGCAGGCCGAGGGCCGCTGCCACCGCCGTCGTCCGCACCCGACCCACCACGCCCACCCCGAGTTTGCTAGCGCAAGCCAAATCTTTGCATAACGTAAGTTTTCGTCACAGAACAGCACAAAGCCCCGGCCGCAGCGGCAGCCGGGGCTTCATGCGATCAGCCTTGGGTCTCACACACCGGAACCAGAGGGCACGGAGTCGGTTGCCTCCGTCCACAGGTCCTGCTCGGCGCGGTCCGCCTGGATCTGGCGGTACACGAGGAGCCCGCCGATGGCGGCCAGTGCGACCAGGAGCAGCTTCTTCACGGCGCGACCTCGTCTTTCGTTGACGTATGGGGACTTCTGACGCCCAACAATACACACGGACCGATACCGTTCGGTGACCTGCCGGTCCACCAATCGGCCCAACGACGAAGACCCCCAGGCCATGGGCCTGAGGGTCTTCGACACTGTGGGGCTAACAGGATTTGAACCTGTGGCCTCATCCTTATCAGGGATGCGCTCTAACCAACTGAGCTATAGCCCCATCCGTCTGCTGCTGCGCTCCGCGCTGCGCGCTGACTCCTGAAGATTAGCGCACAGACGCGGTAGCTCCAAAATCGGTTCTCACGCAGCGTCTGCGCAGGTCACTCGTCCTCGGCGAGCGTCAGCTCCACACCACCGACGAAGCCCGCCGACAGGTTGTAGATGAACGCGCCGAGCGTCGCCAGCGCCGTCGCCAGCACCACGTCGATGACCGCGATCACCGACGTGAAGATCAGGACGCGCGGCAGCGACAGGAACGACTGGAGGTCGAAGCCGTTGCTCTCGTTCGAACCGGTCGCCTCGCTGATCGTGCCGCCGACGGTCGAGAAGACGCCCATCGCGTCCATGACCATCCACAGCACCACCGCGGCCACGATCGTGCAGACGCCCAGCGCGATCGACAGCAGGAAACTGACCTTCATCACCGACCACGGGTCGGCCTTGGCCACCCTGAGCCGCGCCTTGCGCGTCCTGGGGGCCGTACGGACCCCTGTGCGCGGCTTGCGCTGCGCGGAGGGCCCCTCGCCGGTGCGCGGCGCGCCGGGGCCCTGGGGCGCCGTGTACGCCTGCGGCGGCTGGTACGGCGGCTGCGCGGGACCCGCGCCGGCGGACGGCTGCGGCCCTCGGGTGTCCGTCACGGTTCCCCCCTGGGAGTCCGCGGCGGGGCCACGGGCACCATTCGCTCCAGTCTTGGCCGGTCCGGCGCCCGTGGCTCCACTCACGACTTACTCCTCGTGCTCCCCGACCGAAGGCTGCGTGCCCTCGGCGGCCTCGGCGGCCTGTCCTTCGGCCGCCTCGGTCCCAGTGTCGGTCTCGGTCTCGTCCGCCTCGTCGGCCTCCTGGCCGGCTTCGGCGTTACGAGCGATGCCCACCACGGCATCTTTCTTGCCCAGGTTGATCAGCTGGACGCCCATCGTGTCACGCCCGGTCTCCCTGACTTCGTTGACGCGCGTACGAATCACACCACCGCTGAGGGTGATTGCGAGGATTTCGTCGCTTTCGTCCACCACGAGCGCGCCCACGAGCGACCCGCGGTCCTCCACGATCTTCGCGGCCTTGATACCCAGACCGCCGCGACCCTGGACGCGGTACTCGTCGACCGGCGTCCGCTTGGCATAGCCGCCGTCGGTCGCGGTGAAGACGAACGTACCGGGCCGGACCACGCTCATGGAGAGGAGTTCGTCACCCTCACGGAAACTCATGCCCTTCACGCCCGAGGTCGCACGGCCCATCGGACGCAGTGCGTCGTCGGTCGCCGTGAAGCGGATCGACTGCGCCTTCTTGCTGATCAGCAGCAGATCGTCCTCGGCCGACACCAGCTCCGCACCGATCAGCTCGTCATCGCTGCCGTCCTCCGTCTCCCGGAGGTTGATCGCGATCACACCACCCGAACGGGGCGAGTCGTAGTCCTTGAGCGCCGTCTTCTTCACCAGGCCGCCCTTGGTGGCCAGGATCAGGTACGGCGCCGCCTCGTAGTCGCGGATCGCGAGGATCTGGGCGATCTTCTCGTCCGGCTGGAAGGCCAGCAGGTTCGCCACGTGCTGCCCGCGCGCATCGCGGCCCGCGTCCGGCAGCTCGTACGCCTTGGAGCGGTAGACACGGCCCTTGTTCGTGAAGAACAGCAGCCAGTGGTGCGTCGTGGACACGAAGAAGTGGTCGACCAGGTCGTCCTGCTTCAGCTTCGTGCCGCGTACGCCCTTGCCGCCGCGCTTCTGCGAGCGGTAGTCCTCGGTCTTGGTGCGCTTGACGTAACCGCCGTGCGTGATCGTGACGACGATGTCCTCTTCGGCGATCAGGTCCTCGATGGACATGTCACCGTCGAAGGGCACCAGCTTCGAACGCCGGTCGTCGCCGAACTTCTCGACGATCGCAGCCAGTTCCTCGCTCACGATCGAACGCTGGCGCTCCTCCGAGGCCAGGATCGCGTTGTACTCGTTGATCTTGGCCTGGAGCTCGTCGTGCTCCGCGACGATCTTCTGCCGCTCCAGCGCCGCCAGACGCCGCAGCTGCATCTCGAGGATCGCGTTCGCCTGGATCTCGTCGATCTCCAGCAGGCCCATCAGGCCCTCGCGCGCGATCTCGACCGTGTTGCTGCGACGGATCAGCGCGATGACCTCGTCGATCGCGTCCAGCGCCTTCAGCAGACCGCGCAGGATGTGCGCGCGCTCCTCAGCCTTGCGCAGGCGGAACCGCGTGCGCCGGACGATGACCTCGATCTGGTGCTGCACCCAGTGGCGGATGAACGCGTCGATCGACAGCGTGCGCGGCACGCCGTCCACCAGCGCCAGCATGTTCGCGCCGAAGTTCGTCTGCAGGTCGGTGTGCTTGTACAGGTTGTTCAGCACGACCTTCGCGACGGCGTCGCGCTTGAGCACGATCACCAGGCGCTGACCCGTGCGCGACGAGGTCTCGTCACGGACGTCGGCGATGCCGCCGATCTTCCCGTCCTTCACCAGGTCGGCGATCTTCTGCGCCAGGTTGTCGGGGTTGGTCTGGTACGGAAGCTCCGTCACCACCAGGCACTGGCGGTTCTGGATCTCCTCGACCGCAACCACCGCACGCATCGTGATGGAGCCGCGCCCGGTCCGGTACGCCTCCTCAATGCCCTTGCGGCCCACGACCAGCGCACCGGTCGGGAAGTCCGGGCCCTTGATCCGCTCGATGAGCGCGTCCTGCAGCTCCTCGTGCGAGGCGTCCGGGTGCTCCAGCGCCCACTGGGCACCGGCCGCGACCTCGCGCAGGTTGTGCGGCGGAATGTTCGTCGCCATACCCACGGCGATACCGGCGGAGCCGTTCACCAGCAGGTTCGGGAAACGCGCCGGCAGGACCGTCGGCTCCTGGTTGCGGCCGTCGTAGTTGTCCTGGAAGTCGACGGTCTCCTCGTCGATGTCCCGGAGCATCTCCATGGCCAGCGGCATCAGCTTGCACTCGGTGTAGCGCATCGCCGCCGCCGGGTCGTTGCCCGGAGAGCCGAAGTTGCCGTTGCTGTCCACCAGCGGCATCCGCATCGACCACGGCTGCGCCAGGCGGACCAGGGCGTCGTAGATCGAGGAGTCGCCGTGCGGGTGGTACGTGCCCATGACGTCACCGACGACGCGGGCGCACTTGTAGAAGCCCTTCTCGGGCCGGTAGCCGCCGTCGTACATCGCGTACAGCACACGACGGTGGACGGGCTTGAGACCGTCCCGTACGTCGGGCAGCGCACGCGAGACGATGACGGACATCGCGTAGTCGAGGTAGGAGCGCTGCATCTCCGTCTCGAGCCCGACGGGCTCGATCCGCAGCTGCGGCTGTTCCTCTTCGGTGTTGTCGGCGGTGGGAGTGGTTTCGTCGGCCATCGCTGGTCAAAGATCCTTTCAGGCGGTCAGCAGGGACCGACTCAGATGTCGAGGAAGCGGACGTCCTTGGCGTTGCGCTGGATGAAGGACCGCCGTGCCTCGACGTCCTCACCCATCAGCACCGAGAACAGGTCGTCGGCCTGCGCCGCGTCGTCCAGCGTGACCTGGCCGAGGACGCGGTGGTCCACGTCCATCGTGGTGACGCGCAGCTCCTCGGCGTTCATCTCGCCCAGACCCTTGAAGCGCTGGATCGAGTCTTCCTTGATCCGCTTGCCGTTCTGCTTGCCCAGCTCCACCAGCGCGTCGCGCTCGCGGTCCGAGTACGCGTACTCGAAGTCGTCGCGGCCCCACTTGATCTTGTACAGCGGCGGACGGGACAGGTACACGTGACCGGCCTCGACCAGCGGCCGCATGAAGCGGAACAGGAAGGTCAGCAGCAGGGTGTTGATGTGCTGGCCGTCGACGTCGGCGTCCGCCATCAGGATGATCTTGTGATAGCGGAGCTTCTCGATGTCGAAGTCCTCGTGCACACCGGTGCCGAAGGCGCTGATCAGCGCCTGGACCTCGGTGTTCTGGAGGATCTTGTCGATACGGGCCTTCTCGACGTTCAGGATCTTGCCGCGGATCGGCAGGATGGCCTGGTACATCGGGTTGCGGCCGGACTTCGCGGAGCCGCCTGCGGAGTCACCCTCGACGATGAAGATCTCGCACTTGGTCGGGTCGTTCGACTGGCAGTCGGACAGCTTGCCCGGCAGCGAGGCCGACTCCAGCAGACCCTTGCGGCGGGTCAGGTCACGCGCCTTGCGGGCCGCGACGCGCGCCGTGGCCGCCTGGATCGACTTGCGGATGATGTCCGCCGCCTCGACCGGGTTGCGGTCGAACCAGTCGTTCAGGTGCTCGTGGACGACCTTCTGCACGAAGGTCTTCGCCTCCGTGTTGCCCAGCTTGGTCTTCGTCTGGCCCTCGAACTGGGGCTCGCCCAGCTTCACCGAGATGATCGCCGTCAGACCCTCGCGGATGTCCTCGCCGGCGAGGTTGTCGTCCTTCTCGCGCAGCAGCTTCTTGTCACGCGCGTAGCGGTTGACCAGACCCGTCAGCGCCGCACGGAAGCCCTCCTCGTGCGTACCGCCCTCATGCGTGTGGATCGTGTTCGCGAAGGAGTACACACCCTCCGTGTACTGCGAGTTCCACTGCATCGCGATCTCGACCGAGAGCATCCGCTCCTTGTCCTCGGCCTCGACGTCGATGACCGTCGGGTGGATCAGGTCGCCCTTGCGCGAGTTCAGGTACTTCACGAAGTCGACGATGCCGCCCTCGTAGTAGTACTTGACCGTCCGCGCCTGGGGCTCGGCCGTGTCCGCGTCCGGGTCGTCGGCTCCGGCCGTCGCCTTCGCCGACTCGCGCTCGTCGGTCAGCGTCAGGGTCAGGCCCTTGTTCAGGAAGGCCATCTCCTGGAAGCGCCGCGACAGCGTCTCGAAGGAGTAGTCGGTGGTCTCGAAGATCTCGCCGTCGGCCCAGAACGTCACCGACGTGCCGTGCTCGTCGGTCTCCTCGTTCTTGGCCAGCGGGGCCGTCGGCACGCCCAGCTTGTAGTCCTGGGTCCAGCGGTGGCCGTCCGTCTTGACCTCGACCGCGACCCTGGTCGACAGGGCGTTCACGACGGACACACCGACACCGTGCAGACCGCCGGAGACGGCGTAGCCGCCGCCGCCGAACTTGCCGCCCGCGTGCAGGACCGTCAGGACGACCTCGACGGCCGGCTTCCCCTCGGACGGGACGATGCCGACCGGGATACCGCGGCCGTTGTCGATCACGCGCACCCCGCCGTCGGCGAGGATCGTCACGTCGATCGTGTCCGCGTGCCCGGCCAGGGCCTCATCGACCGAGTTGTCGACCACCTCGTAGACGAGGTGGTGCAGACCTCGCTCGCCGGTCGAGCCGATGTACATGCCGGGCCGCTTGCGGACCGCGTCCAGGCCCTCGAGGACCTGGATCGCACTGGCGTCGTAATTCTTCTCGTTGGAGTCGCCGGAATCGGCCACGAAGCGCCCTTTCTGGCACAGCGCAGCCCGTACTCCGGACCAGCCTGTGCGCCGGAGGAGCGGCCGCGTCGATCTGCGTTGTCTGCGTGATCCCGCGAACGGGCGGGATTCTTCTCCAGTCTACCGGTACCACTGACATGAATGGGGGTTTGCCGGTACCTGAGTCCGCATGTGCCGCCCTGAACCGCCACTCTCCGACTCCCCATATCCGGGAAGGGGCTCAAAGAGGCTCACACGGGCATCCAGCGCTTCGGCCTGTCAACCTCCCACTACCGTGAGGGACACCACCCGCACCACGGGGCGAATCCCACCCCGTCCGGGCTCGGACCCAGCCCCATCCACACGCAAAGCCGGCCTCGTCAGGGCGCAAAACCGACCCCGCCGAAAGGCAGAGCCGAGCCCGCCGGGGACAGATCCAGCCCCGCCGGGGACAGATCCAGCCCGGCCGGGACAGATCCAACCTCGCCGGCGTTTGAGCCCCGGGTCCCGGGCTCACCCCCGCCGGGGACAGATCCAGCCCCGTCGGCGTTTGAGGCGCGGGGTCCGGGGCGGAGCCCCGGGTCCCGGCGCAGCCGGGCTCACCCCAGCCGGGCCCGAACCGCCCGGGCCTACCCGTACGTGTCCCCCGGACCCTTGCTGCCCGGCGCCCGCCACGGTCCGTACCCTTTCGGCCGGCCACCCCCGGGCCCCCGTACAAGAAGCACCCGCACCGTCCCCTGCCCCAGATCGGCGTTCAGCCGCGCGACCAGCTGCGGCGCCAGCAGCTTCAGCTGCGCCGCCCACGCCGAGGAATCGCACCGCACCACCAGCTCACGGTCCTCGTACCGCTCCGGAACACAGTGCGCCGCGATCTCCGGACCGACGATCTCCGGCCAGCGCTCCATCACACCCGCCACGGCCATCGGCATCTCCCACCCGCGCTCCGTGCGCAGCCGGTCCAGCGCCGCCATCAACGGCATCGGATCCCGGCCGTCCGCACGCGCCCCCGAACGGAGCCCCGGACCCTGCTGCCGCTTCTTCCCGCCCGCCGCGTTCCCCCGGGCCCGCGCCTGCTCCCGCGCCGCCGCCAGCGCCTGCCGCGCCAGATCCACCCCGGAAGGCTCCGCCGCCCGGCGGGGCTCCCTGCCCCGCTCACCGTCAGAACCGCTCACACCGCTCGCACCGCTCACAGCCGGGTCACCTCACCGCCGGACACCCCGAACCGCGCCCCCACCAGCACACCCGGAACGTCATCGTCCACAGCCGCGGTCACCAGCACCTGCTCGCCCCCGGCCACCAGCTCCGCCAGCCGCTCCCGGCGCCGCGCGTCCAGCTCCGCGAACACGTCGTCCAGGATCAGCACCGGCTCCGCACCCTCAGAGCGCAGCAGCTCGTACGACGCCAGCCGCAGCGCCAGCGCGTACGACCACGACTCCCCGTGGCTCGCGTACCCCTTCGCCGGCAGCTCCTTCAGCCGCAGCACGACATCGTCCCGGTGCGGACCCACCAGGGTCACCCCGCGCTCGATCTCCTGCTTGCGCACCTCCGACAGCGCCGCCAGCAGCACCTCGTACATCTCCTCACGGGTCCGCACCGCACCGCTGTCCACCGCCTCGCCCGCGGAGGACTTGTACGCCAGCCCCAGCGGGCCCCCGCCGGGCGCCAGCTGCTCGTACGCCTTGTCCGCCAGCGGCAGCAGCGTCCCGATCAGGTCCAGCCGCTGCGCCAGCAGCTCCGCACCCGCCCGCGCCAGGTGCTGGTCCCACACGTCGAGGGTCGACAGGTCCATCGACCGGCCCCCGTGCCGGCGGGCCATCGCCGCCGACTTCAGCAGCGTGTTCCGCTGCTTGAGCACCCGCTCGTAGTCCGAGCGGACACCCGCCATCCGCGGCGACCGCGCCGTGACGAGGTCGTCGAGGAACCGGCGGCGCTCCCCCGGATCGCCCTTCACCAGCGCCAGGTCCTCCGGCGCGAACAGCACCGTCCGGACGATCCCCAGCACGTCCCGCGGCCTGACCTGCGAGGACCGGTTGATCCGGGCCCGGTTCGCCCGCCCCGGATTCAGCTCCAGCTCCACCAGCTGCTGCCGCTCGCCCTGGGTGACGGCGGCACGGACGATCGCCCGGTCCGCCCCCATCCGCACGAGCGGGGCGTCCGAGGAGACCCGGTGGCTGCCCAGCGTCGCCAGATAGCCGATCGCCTCGACGAGGTTCGTCTTGCCCTGGCCGTTGGGGCCCACGAAAGCCGTGACGCCCGGGTCGAGGGGAACCTCGGCCCGGGCGTACGAGCGGAAGTCGGCCAACGAGAGATGCGAAACATGCATACGGCGCCGACCTCCCCCGGCTTCCTGCTGCTCTGCTCTGTGCTGCTGTGGTGGAGCGGTGGAGCTACTTCTTCTCGACCGCGTGGCCGCCGAACTGATTGCGCAGCGCGGCGATCATCTTCATCTGCGGGGAGTCGTCCTGACGCGACGCGAACCGCGCGAAGAGCGAGGCCGTGATCGCGGGCAGCGGCACGGCGTTGTCGATCGCCGCCTCCACCGTCCAGCGTCCCTCGCCCGAGTCCTGTGCGAAGCCCTTGAGCCTCTCCAGGTGCTCGTCCTCGTCGAGGGCGTTCACGGCCAGGTCCAGCAGCCAGGAACGGATGACCGTGCCCTCCTGCCAGGAGCGGAAGACCTCGCGGACGTCGGTGACCGAGTCCACCTTCTCCAGCAGCTCCCAGCCCTCGGCGTAGGCCTGCATCATGGCGTACTCGATGCCGTTGTGGACCATCTTCGCGAAGTGGCCCGCACCCACCTTGCCGGCGTGCACGGCGCCGAACTCGCCCTCCGGCTTGAGGGCGTCGAAGACCGGCTGGACCCGTGCGACGTGGTCCTTCTCGCCGCCGTACATCAGCGCGTAGCCGTTCTCCAGGCCCCAGACACCGCCGGAGACGCCGCAGTCGACGAAGCCGATGCCCTTGGCCGCCAGCTCCTTGGCGTGCTTCTCGTCGTCGGTCCAGCGGGAGTTGCCGCCGTCGACCACGATGTCGCCGATCGACAGCAGCTCCGCGAGCTCGTCGATCGTGGACTGCGTCGCCGCACCTGCCGGGACCATCACCCACACGACGCGGGGGGCCTGCAGGCCGTCCACAAGTTCCCGCAGGCTGTGGACATCGGCGAGGTCCGGGTTGCGGTCGTATCCGATGACGGTGTGGCCTGCGCGGCGGATGCGCTCGCGCATGTTGCCGCCCATCTTGCCGAGACCGACGAGACCAAGCTCCATCAGGTGGTTCCTTAAGCGTTGTGGCCGTCTGTGCCGGGGCTCCCCGGCCGTTCTCAGAACGCGCGGGCCGCCCACCGGATCCGAGCCTACGCCGGGGCGTGCCACCCGGCCCCACGGGCGCTCCCAGGTGGACGAACCGGCTCCGGCGGGCTCCGTACGAGGTCAGGCAGCGGCCGGCCCGTGAGACGTACGGGGGCGGACGCCGTCGGGCCCGGCCCCGCGGCATGCGAGACCGGGCCCGACGTGAGCGCGTCAGCCGGACAGACGCACCGGCATGATCAGGTACTTGTAGGCCTCGTCCGCCTCCGCGTCGACCGCCGGGCGGCCGCTGAGCAGCGCCGGCTTGGTGGACGTGGTGAAGCTCAGCTGCGCGGCCGGCGAGTCGATCGCGCTCAGGCCGTCCAGCAGGAAGGTCGGGTTGAAGGCGATCGAGATGTCGTCGCCCTCCAGCTGGGCGTCGACGCGCTCCACAGCCTGTGCATCGTCGCTGGAACCGGCTTCCAGGATCAGCACGCCCTGCTCGAAGCTCAGGCGGACCGGGGTGTTGCGCTCGGCGACCAGGGCCACGCGCTTGACGGCCTCGACGAACGGGGCGGTCTCGATCACGGCGATGGAGTTGAACTCCGTCGGGAACAGCGTGCGGTACTTCGGCAGGTCGCCCTCGAGGAGACGGGTGGTGGTGCGGCGGCCGGCGCCCTCGAAACCGATGAGGCCCTCGCCCGCACCCGAGCCCGAAAGCGCCAGGGTGACTGTGTCACCGCTGGTCAGGGACTTGGCGGTGTCGAGGAGCGTCTTCGCGGGCACCAGGGCCACGGCGGAGGCGTCCGGGTTCTCCGGCTTCCACAGGAACTCGCGGACCGCGAAGCGGTAGCGGTCGGTGGAGGCCAGGGTGACGCGGTCGCCCTCGATCTCGATGCGGACACCGGTCAGCACGGGCAGCGTGTCGTCGCGGCCGGCGGCGATGGCGACCTGGGCGGCGGCGGAGGCGAAGACCTCACCGGGCACGGTGCCGGTCGCGGTCGGCATCTGCGGCAGCGCCGGGTACTCCTCCACAGGCAGGGTGTGGAGTGTGAACCGCGAGGAGCCGCAGACCACGGTCGCCCGTACACCGTCTGTGGAAATCTCCACCGGCCGGTTGGGGAGGGCGCGGCAGATGTCGGCGAGGAGCCGGCCGGAGACGAGGACGGTGCCGTCCTCCTCGACGTCCGCCTCGACGGAGACCCGGGCCGAGACCTCGTAGTCGAAGCCGGAGAGGGACAGCATGCCCTCCTCGGCCTTCAGCAGCAGGCCCGCGAGAACGGGCACCGGCGGCCGGGCCGGGAGGCTGCGTGCGGCCCACGCCACTGCCTCCGCGAGTACGTCGCGCTCCACCCGGATCTTCACCGGAACCGCCTCCTGCTGTTGCTCGCTCGTCTGCCGGCCTTCGTCGTCGGCCCGTCGATGCCTCGACCGATGCCGGGGACCAGTCTGACGTACGGCGCCGACAGTCGTTGCTGTCGGCGGTCAAGTCGGGAGCGAGGTGTCGGGGAGGGCCGCCCACCGAGTTGTGCACAGGACCTGCTTGAAAACCGAAACCGGCCTAACTCTCTATGGGGGTAGTAGTAGGGCCTGTGGAAACGGTGGAAAACCTCGTTCTCCCAGGTCAACCCCAGTTTTTTATCCCCACAGCCTGTGGGTGGCACCGGTGGACAACACGGTGTCTCTGTGGAGAACGAAAATTTCTGCACAGGCTGTCCCCAGGGACCCCCGACTACTCCACAGGTGTGTCCCCAGCTTTCCCCCGGTACTCCACAAGCCAAACGTCCACATCCGTGTGACGGCTTTCACTCCGGGTGGTGAGAGGGGGTGGCGCGTTGCCGAACAGTGGACAACGGTGTGGAGAAGACATCGGATCCTGTGCACAGGATCCGCGAACCTGTGGGTCACCGGTGGACAACGTGGTGGACAGCCCTGTGGATGAAAATTTTGTCCACAGCCTGTGGATGGTGCTTGCTCACAATTCCACAGGGTTCTGACCTGCCCTGATGGGCCCTCAACCAGCACCCCTGTGGACAGATTGTGGGCGACGGAGTACGTCCCCAGGCTGTGGACGGAAGAAAGTCACCGAATCTGTGGATGAGTTGGCTCCCGGGGGGCGTATTCGAACAGGTCAGGGGCGCACGGACGAAGAAGGGCGCCCCCGATGTGGTCCGGGAGCGCCCTCTCGATGGGTTTGAAGAGCCCGTCGCGGGCTCGGTGGCGGCTCCGCTCAGCCGTTCTTGATGCGGTTGGTGAGCTCGGTGACCTGGTTGTAGATGGAGCGCCGCTCGGCCATCAGAGCCCGGATCTTGCGGTCCGCGTGCATGACGGTGGTGTGGTCCCGGCCGCCGAACTGCGCACCGATCTTCGGCAGCGAGAGGTCGGTGAGCTCCCGGCACAGGTACATGGCGATCTGCCGGGCCGTGACCAGCACCCGGCTGCGCGAGGAGCCGCACAGGTCGTCCACGGTCAGCCCGAAGTAGTCCGCGGTGGCCGCCATGATGTCGGTGGCGGTGATCTCGGGTGCGCTGTCCTCGCCGCCCGGGATCAGGTTCTTCAGGACGTCCTCGGTCAGACCCAGGTCGACGGGCTGCCGGTTCAGGCTCGCGAAGGCCGTGACCCGGATCAGCGCCCCCTCCAGCTCACGGATGTTGCGCGAGATCCGGGAGGCGATGAACTCCAGTACCTCCGGCGGGGCGTTGAGCTGCTCCTGGACGGCCTTCTTGCGCAGGATCGCGATACGGGTCTCCAGCTCGGGCGGCTGGACGTCGGTGATCAGGCCCCACTCGAAGCGGTTGCGGAGCCGGTCCTCGAGGGTGACGAGCTGCTTGGGCGGCCGGTCGGAGGAGAGCACGATCTGCTTGTTGGCGTTGTGGAGCGTGTTGAAGGTGTGGAAGAACTCCTCCTGCGTCGACTCCTTGCTCGCGAGGAACTGGATGTCGTCGACGAGCAGGATGTCCATCTCGCGGTACCGCTTGCGGAAGGCGTCGCCCTTGCCGTCGCGGATGGAGTTGATGAACTCGTTGGTGAACTCCTCCGAGCTCACGTACCGCACGCGGGTGCCCGGGTAGAGGCTGCGGGCGTAGTGCCCGATGGCGTGCAGCAGGTGCGTCTTGCCGAGTCCCGACTCCCCGTAGATGAAGAGGGGGTTGTACGCCTTCGCGGGCGCCTCGGCGACGGCCACGGCGGCGGCGTGCGCGAAGCGGTTGGAGGCGCCGATGACGAAGGTGTCGAAGAGGTACTTGGGGTTCAGGCGGGCGGTCGGCTCGAGCGGGCCCGAGGTGGAGCCGCCGGAGGGAGCGGGCGGCGCCGCGGGCCGGCCGGGGGCCTGGCGCGGGGCGGGCTGCTCGTAGGACTGCTGCTCGTACTGCTGGGGTTCGTACTTCGACGGCTCGTACTTGGACTGCTCGTACTTCGTCTGGTCGTACGGGGACTGCTCGTACTGTCCCTGCGGTTCGTAGGAGCCCTGGTCGTAGGAGGGCTGCTCGGGCTGCTGGAGGTAGCCCGGCTGCGGGGAGGCGTACGGGTCGCGCTCGGGGAAGCCGCCGAGGCGGGGCTGCTGCCAGCCGTAGTCGTCCTGCTGGCCGCCGCGGGGCCAGGCGCCGGGCTCGGGGCGCGGCTGCTGGTACTCCGGGTAGGCGGGGCGGGCGGTGGGGAGCTGGTCGTCGCCGTTGCCGGGGCCGCCGGGGCGCTGGCCGCCGTAGGGCTCGTAGCCGCCGGGCTGCTGCACGGGCGGTGCGGAGGGCGCGGGCTCGCCGGCGGAGTCGTCCACGGTGATGGCGATGCGGATGGGGCGGCCGCACTCGCGGCTGAGCGCGTCGCTGATCAGGGGGGCGAGCCGGCCCTCGAGGACGCGCTTGCCCCATTCGTTGGGGACGGCGAGGAGCGCGGTGTCGGCGACGAGTGCCAGGGGCTGGCATCGTTCGACCCACTGCTTGTCCTTGGGCTCGATGCCCGGCTGTCCTTCACCGAGGAGCTTTTCGAGCACCCTGGGCCACACTGCGGCAAGATCGGCAGGTACGTCAGCCACAGGGCACGCTCTCTCACAGGGGTCCCACGAATGTGTGGTTCTTTGGGACGGTCGGGACAAAAAAACCGGGATCAGACAACGGTAGTCAGGCCTACGGGTACGGTTCAAGTCGTTGTCCACAGCCTGTGCACAGTGTGGGGCCTGGCCGGCTCGGTTTGACCGGATGGCGTAGCCGCGCGTACCGTAACGAGGTCGAGTTGTCGATGGCTGCTGCCGCCTGCCTACCGATGGGCGAAGATCACTGATTGTGATCATTTAGCGGTGCCACTCGGGCGAACACGCGAGTTTCTCCTCGTGGGCGCACGGTGACAGCCAGGCGATGTCCCGCCACAACGATTCATTCTCTGGAGCCCCCGAGTGAGCAAGCGCACCTTCCAGCCGAACAACCGCCGTCGTGCCAAGACCCACGGCTTCCGTCTTCGGATGCGTACCCGTGCCGGTCGCGCGATCCTGGCGAACCGTCGCAGCAAGGGCCGCGCCGCCCTTTCCGCGTAAATACGCGGAAATCGTGACGTCGTGCTGTCTCCCGAGAATCGGCTGAGGCGGCGCGAGGACTTCGCGAGCGCGGTACGCCGAGGACGCCGGGCTGGTCGCCCGCTCCTTGTCGTCCACCTACGTACAAGCGGTGCAACGGACCCGCACGGGCCGGGGGAGATCGATCCCTCGACGCGTGCGGGTTTCGTCGTCAGCAAGGCTGTCGGCAATGCCGTCATACGTAACCGGGTGAAGCGGCGTCTGCGCCATCTGGTCCGGGAGCGGCTGTCTCAGCTGCCCGCCGGTAGCCTGGTGGTGGTACGAGCGTTGCCCGGAGCGGGCGATGCCGGCCCTGACGAACTCGCCCGGGACCTGGATGCCGCTCTGGCGCGGCTTCTGGGAGGCGTGGCTCGATGAAGTACCCGCTGCTCGCTTTGATCAAGCTGTACCAGTGGACGATCAGTCCGCTGCTCGGGCCGGTGTGCCGCTATTACCCCTCGTGCTCGCACTACGGGTACACGGCCATCGACCGGCATGGTGCGGTGAAGGGGACGGTTCTGACCGCCTGGCGGATCCTGCGGTGCAATCCGTGGTCCCCGGGTGGTGTGGACCATGTCCCACCCCGTAAACGCCCGCGTTGGCACGAGCAGCTGCGCAGTGCGTTGCGTAGATCTCGCAATGCTCAAGGAGCCTGATTAGTGGACACGATTGCCAATCTGTTCAGCTTTATCACCACACCTGTTTCGTGGATCATCGTCCAGTTCCACAGCCTGTACGGGGCGGTCTTCGGACCGGACAGCGGGGCGGCCTGGGGCCTGTCCATCGTCTCCCTGGTGATCTTGATCCGCATCTGTCTGATCCCGCTCTTCGTGAAGCAGATCAAGGCGACGCGCGGTATGCAGGCGCTCCAGCCGAAGATGAAGGTGATCCAGGAGCGCTACAAGAACGACAAGCAGCGTCAGTCCGAAGAGATGATGAAGCTGTACAAGGAGACGGGTACCAACCCGCTCTCCTCGTGCCTTCCCATCCTGGCGCAGTCCCCGTTCTTCTTCGCCCTGTACAGCGTTCTGTCGGCCATCGCCAACGGCAAGACCATCGGCGTGATCAACGAGGAGCTGCTGGCGAGCGCCCGTCAGGCGCACATCTTCGGCGCTCCGCTGGCCGCCAAGTTCACGGACAGTGCCGCGAAGGTCGCGAGCCTCGACGCCTCGATCACCGACGTGCGCATCGTGACCGCGGTCATGATCGTCCTGATGTCGCTGTCGCAGTTCTACACCCAGCGTCAGCTCATGGCGAAGAACGTCGACCTCTCGGTCAAGACGCCGTTCATGCAGCAGCAGAAGATGCTGATGTACATCTTCCCGCTGATCTTCGCCGTCATGGGCATCAACTTCCCGGTCGGTGTCCTCGTCTACTGGCTGACCACGAACGTCTGGACCATGGGTCAGCAGATGTACGTGATCAACCAGAACCCGACGCCGGGCAGCAAGGCGCAGGACCAGTACCTGACCCGTCTGCTGAAGCACATCAGCTCGCACGGCGAGGTCAAGGGCAAGGCCAAGAAGAAGGTCGTCGCGGCGATCGTGGCCAAGGGCCCGGACCGCAACGACAACGAGCGCAAGTTCATCACCGCTCTGACCAAGCAGGGGCTGGCCGCCCAGGCGGACGGCTCTGTGATCAAGAGTTCCGAGGCCACATCGGATGCGGATGCCGCGAGCGGCGGCGCCGCGAAGCGACAGCAGCCGAAGAGGCAGTCGAAGTCGCAGCGTCAGTCGCCCAACAAGCCCTCTCCCAAGAAGTAAGAAGGAGTCCCTCCCGTGACGGAAGGCACCACCACCGCCGCCGCTGAGGGTGGCGACACCCTGACCCGCCTCGAGCAGGAGGGTGAGATCGCGGCCGACTATCTCGAGGGTCTGCTGGACATCGCCGACCTGGACGGCGACATCGACATGGACGTCGAGGCCGACCGGGCCGCGGTGTCGATCGTCAGTGACTCCGCCAGCCGCGACCTGCAGAAGCTCGTGGGCCGTGACGGTGAGGTTCTGGAGGCTCTGCAGGAGCTGACCCGCCTCGCGGTGCACCGGGAGACCGGGGACCGCAGCCGGCTGATGCTGGACATCGCCGGGTTCCGTGCGAAGAAGCGCGAGGAGCTGGCGGCGCTGGGCGCCAAGGCGGCGGCGGACGTGAAGGCGTCCGGTGAACCGCTGAAGCTGGCCCCGATGACGCCGTTCGAGCGAAAGGTCGTCCACGATGCCGTGGCGGCCGCGGGTCTGCGCAGCGAGTCCGAGGGCGAGGAGCCGCAGCGCTTCGTCGTTGTGCTCCCGGCCTGATCGGTAGCGAATGTGTTCGGCCCCGTCTGTGTCGCAGGCGGGGCCGATGTTTGTCAGCCTGGCATGTGAGAAACCATGCGGTACGGAAGGACGGTCCCCGTGACGGAGGCAGCTGAGCTTCCCCCGGCGCCTGAAGAGGCGCGTGCGGTGTTCGGTGAGTTTTTCCCGGAAGCTGTGCGCTACGCGGAGCTGCTGGCGGATGCGGGAGTCAAGCGGGGCCTCATCGGGCCGCGTGAGGTGCCGCGGCTGTGGGAGCGGCACCTGCTGAACTGCGCTGTGCTGTCGGAGGTGGTGCCCCAGGGCGTCACCGTGTGCGATGTGGGTTCGGGGGCGGGTCTGCCGGGTATCCCGCTGGCTCTGGTGCGCCGGGATCTGAAGATCACGCTGCTCGAGCCGCTGCTGCGGCGTACGACCTTCCTCCAGGAAGCCGTCGAGTTGCTGGGCCTGGACCACGTCACGGTGGTGCGCGGGCGGGCCGAGGAGGTCCTCGGCAAGGTGCAGCCGGTGCACGTGGTGACGGCTCGTGCGGTGGCTCCGCTGGACCGGCTGGCCGGCTGGGGCGTGCCCCTGCTGCGTCCGTACGGCGAGATGCTGGCGCTCAAGGGCGACACCGCCGAGGAGGAGCTGGTGAGCGCGAAGACCGCGCTGGCGAAGCTCGGTGTGGTGAAGACCTCGGTGCTTCATGTGGGTGAGGGTGTGGTGGATCCCCTGTCCACGGTCGTGCGCGTCGAGGTCGGGGAGAGCCCCGGCGGTGTGAGGTTTGCGGCCAAGCGGGCTAAGGCGGCTCGGGTGAGCCGTACGCGTCGCCGCCGCTGAAGTGACGTGGTTCTACAGGGTCCGGCAGCGGTTTCTGCCGCGTTGGGCCCTGTAGGTAGGGATTTCGGAGTGTCGTAGCAGCCTGAAGACTCCGTCCGGGCATCGTGTTTCACGTGAAACGTCGCTCTCTGCTGCACGGAATCATCAGCCGCGGTCGTGCGGCTGCGTCCCCCCGCGAGAAGAAGGAAGCGAGGGGGACGGAGTTGTCCACATCGGTGGATTCATCCACAGGAGTAAGGGCCCCGCTGGTTCGCGAGCCGGGTGGCATGGCAGGCTCTGTTCATCGCGAGCCTGATGTCGAGGAGAGTGACACCGTGCGGTCCGACGCCGATCTCGCGGGGCCGATGGCCGATCCGGTCCCCGGTCCCCGCTCTGAATCGCCGGGTGAGGATGTTTCACGTGAAACATCGGCGCCCCTTGTAGACAACGACACCCCGATCGGCCGAGCCGCCCAGCTGGCGGTCGAGGCGCTGGGGCGTGCCGGTGAGAAGCTTCCCCGGCCGGAGCAGACCCGGGTCATCGTGGTGGCCAACCAGAAGGGCGGCGTGGGCAAGACCACGACGACCGTGAACCTGGCAGCCTCGCTGGCCCTGCACGGGGCGCGGGTCCTGGTGGTCGACCTCGATCCGCAGGGCAATGCCTCCACGGCGCTGGGTATCGACCACCACGCGGACGTGCCGTCTATCTATGACGTGCTCGTGGACAGCCGGCCCCTGCTGGAGGTCGTGCAGCCCGTGGTGGACGTGGAGGGGCTCTTCTGTGCTCCGGCCACGATCGACCTGGCGGGTGCGGAGATCGAGCTGGTGTCGCTGGTGGCCAGGGAGAGCCGGCTCCAGCGGGCGATCCAGGCGTACGAGCAGCCGCTGGACTACATCCTGATCGACTGCCCGCCTTCGCTGGGGCTGCTGACGGTGAACGCGCTGGTGGCCGGTGCCGAGGTGCTGATCCCGATCCAGTGCGAGTACTACGCGCTGGAGGGTCTGGGCCAGCTGCTGCGCAATGTGGATCTGGTGCGGGCCCATCTGAATCCGACGCTGCACGTGTCGACGATCCTGTTGACGATGTACGACGGCAGGACCCGGCTGGCCTCGCAGGTGGCGGAGGAGGTCCGTACGCACTTCGGCAAGGAGGTGCTGCGGACGAGCATCCCGCGGTCGGTGCGCATCTCGGAGGCGCCGAGCTATGGGCAGACGGTGCTCACCTATGACCCGGGTTCCAGTGGTTCCCTCTCCTATCTGGAGGCGGCGCGCGAGATCGCGTATCGCGGGGTCGGAATGCAGTACGACGCCCAGCAAGCCCATCTGGGCGCGGGCCTGAACAGCACGCAGAGTGTGGCGGAGGGGATCCAGTGAGCGAGCGACGTAGAGGCCTGGGGCGGGGGCTGGGTGCGCTGATCCCCGCGGCTCCGCAGGAGAAGACGCCGCCGGTGATCGGTGCAGGGTCGACTTCTCCGTCGGCGGTGCCGGTACTGACTTCGGAGCGGGGGGGCGCGGCAGCGAAGCTGGCTTTGCTGGCGCAGGCGGATGTTTCACGTGAAACATTGGTCGCCGCCGAGCCGGTGAGTGAGCCGGTGGCGGCGCCCGAGGCGAATGTGGTGGCGGGTGCGACGTTCGCGGAGCTCCCGATGGACGCGATCACGCCGAACCCGCGCCAGCCGCGTGAGGTGTTCGACGAGGATGCGCTGGCCGAGCTGGTGACCTCCATTCAGGAGGTGGGTCTGCTCCAGCCGGTGGTGGTGCGGCAGTCGACGCCGGGCCGCTACGAGCTGATCATGGGTGAGCGGCGCTGGCGGGCGTGCCGGGAGGCCGGGCTGGAGAGCATTCCGGCGATCATCCGGGCGACGGACGACGAGAAGCTTCTGCTGGACGCCCTGTTGGAGAACCTGCACCGGGCGCAGCTGAACCCGTTGGAGGAGGCGGCTGCGTACGACCAGCTGCTCCAGGACTTCAACTGCACGCACGACCAGCTGGCGGACCGGATCGGGCGCTCGCGCCCCCAGGTGTCGAACACGCTGCGGCTGCTGAAGCTGTCCCCGCCGGTGCAGCGCCGGGTGGCGGCGGGCGTGCTGTCGGCGGGACACGCGCGGGCTCTGCTGTCGGTGGAGGACTCCGAGGAGCAGGACCGGTTGGCGCACCGGATCGTGGCCGAGGGTCTGTCGGTGCGTGCGGTCGAGGAGATCGTGACGCTGATGGCGTCGGAGTCTCCGAGCAAGGTGAA
The DNA here is from genome assembly GCF_044541755.1 of Streptomyces sp. NPDC085524. NCBI lineage: Bacteria > Bacillati > Actinomycetota > Actinomycetes > Kitasatosporales > Streptomycetaceae > Streptomyces > Streptomyces sp. NPDC085524. The sequence goes on along the minus strand of NZ_JBITTH010000004.1, from coordinate 267,827 downwards.
GCCGAAGGGGCCGCGTGCGGGTGCCCGGGTGGCTCCGGCTCTGAGTGAGCTGGCGACGCGGCTGTCGGACCGGTTCGAGACTCGGGTGAAGGTCGACCTGGGCCAGAAGAAGGGCAAGATCACCGTCGAGTTCGCGTCGATGGAGGATCTGGAGCGGATCCTGGGGACGCTGGCGCCGGGCGAGGGCCGGGTGCTGGAACAGGGGCTTTCCCAGGAGTAGCACCCGCTGATCTTGTCACTGCCCCCTGCTCCTTCGAGATGTCCGCACTCGAAGAAGCAGGGGGCAGTGCTTACGATGTGGGCATGGGTCGTCGGCTGGTACCGCTCACGCTGGACAACCTCCGGGACCTGCCCAGGCGTTGCAGGAGCTGTGTGTTCTGGGAGCTGGATCCCGTCACCGGTGGGGCCGCCGTGAAGGCGGGTACCTCGGAGCTGGAGAAGGAGGCCTGGATCTCCGCGGTCCTGCTGGACTGGGGCTCCTGCGGCCGGGTGGTCTATGTGGACGAGGTGCCGGTGGGGTTCGTGCTGTACGCGCCGCCGGCCTATGTACCGAGGGCCGCTTCCTTTCCGACGAGTCCGGTGTCCCCGGACGCGGTGCAGCTGATCACGGCCTGGATCATGCCGGGGTATCAGGGGCAGGGTCTGGGGCGGGTGATGGTCCAGACGGTCGCGAAGGACCTGCTGCGGCGGGGGTTCAAGGCGATCGAGGCGTTCGGCGACGCGAGGTGGGAAGGGCCTGCCTGTCTGCTCCCGGCCGACCATCTGCTGTCGGTGGGATTCAAGACCGTGCGTCCGCACCCTTCTCATCCGCGGCTGAGGCTGGAACTGCGCACGACGTTGTCCTGGAAGGAAGACGTGGAGATGGCCCTGGACCGTCTGTTGGGCGGGGCCAGGGCGCGCAAGGAACCGGCACTGCGCCCGCTGTGAGTCCCGGACACGTGAAACGGGGCCGCCCCCTGGAGGGGCGGCCCCGTTTCACGTGGAGCAGTGACGCGTCAGGAGGGGTTGACCTCGACGAAGTCGGAGAGGTCGCGCAGGATGGCGGCCTTCGGCTTCGCGCCGACGATGGTCTTGGCGACCTCGCCGCCCTGGTAGACGTTGAGCGTCGGGATCGACATGACGCCGTACTTGGCGGCGGTGGCCGGGTTCTCGTCGATGTTGAGCTTGACGATCTCGATCTGGTCGCCGTACTCGGCGGCGATCGCCTCGAGCGACGGCGCGATCTGGCGGCACGGACCGCACCAGGCGGCCCAGAAGTCCACCAGTACGGGCTTGTCGCTCTTGAGGACCTCGGCGTCGAAGTCAGCGTCGGTCACGTTCTTGAGGGTGCCGGCCACAGCGGCCTCCTTCTTCATTCCTGCGGGGTGTTGGGTGGGGCTGGGGTGGGGCGGGTGTCAGGTCAGACTGCTGCGTGTGCCTTCTCGGCGTCCGCGAGGGCGGCGAGGAAGCGCTCGGCGTCGAGGGCGGCGGAGCAGCCGGTGCCCGCGGCGGTGATGGCCTGACGGTAGGTGTGGTCCACGACGTCGCCGGCGCCGAAGACGCCCGTGACGTTGGTCCGGGTGGAGGGGGCGTCGACCTTGAGGTAGCCCTCTTCGTCGAGCTCCAGCTGGTCCTTGAACAGCTCGGTGCGCGGGTCGTGGCCGACGGCGATGAAGAGGCCGGTCACGGGCAGCTCGGTGGTCTCACCGGTCTTGGTGTTGCGCAGGGTGAGGCCGGAGAGCTTCTGCTCGCCGTGGATCTCGGCGACCTCGCTGTCCCAGGCGAACTTGATCTTCGGGTCGGCGAAGGCGCGGTCCTGCATGGCCTTCGAGGCGCGCAGGCTGTCGCGGCGGTGCACGATCGTCACGGACTTGGCGAACCGGGAGAGGAAGGTGGCTTCCTCGATCGCGGTGTCGCCGCCGCCGACGACGGCGATGTCGTGGTCCTTGAAGAAGAACCCGTCGCAGGTGGCGCACCAGGAGACGCCGCGGCCCGAGAGTGCGTCCTCGTTGGGCAGGCCGAGCTTGCGGTGCTGGGAGCCGGTGGTGACGATGACGGCCTTGGCGCGGTGGACGGTGCCGGCGGTGTCGGTGACGGTCTTGATCTCACCGGTGAGGTCCACGGCGACGATGTCGTCCGGGACGAGCTCGGCGCCGAAACGCTCGGCCTGGCCGCGCATGTTGTCCATGAGGTCCGGGCCCATGATCCCGTCCTGGAAGCCGGGGAAGTTCTCCACCTCGGTGGTGTTCATCAGCGCGCCACCGGCGGTGACGGCACCTTCGAAGACCAGCGGCTTGAGCGAAGCGCGTGCGGTGTACAGGGCGGCGGTGTAACCGGCCGGCCCGGAGCCGATGATGATCACGTTTCGTACGTCGCTCACGGGTTTCTTCCTCGTCTCTGCGGACTGCGTGCTGCCTACCGGGGGCCGGTGCGGACTCTCACCCCACCCAACGGATCCTACGGCGCCTGCATTCCCCAGCTGTCCCCCGTGGACCTGAACGGCTCAGCTTCGGGAGTAGGTCTTCGTCAGGAGGAGCTTTCCGGTGCCCGAACCGGTGGTCTCGCAGGCGGTGTCGACGAGGTAGGCGTCGACGCTCGCGGGGTCGCCGGGGTGCGGCAGGACGAGGAGGTAGACGGGGGTGCCCAGGTAGTTGCCGCGCTGGGAGGCGAGCGGGGTGTCCGGGCGGTCCGTGGCGTGCTGGACGCAGGAGGGGACGGCCCCGGGAGCCTGCCGGTCGCCGGGGGCGGCGGGGGCGGCGGGAGAGTTCTCGAGCCCCAGGGTGTTGTTGTTCTGCTCGTCGGGGACGCTCTTGACGCCCTGCTCCGGGGGGAGGATGCCCCGGACGCTGTCCTGGAGGCCCTCTGCCGTGTAGGCGACGCCGGAGGAGGCGGCTCCGGTGTCGGAGCTGGACGCCGGGGCGCGTGTGGCGGTGCCTTCCTGCGGTGGGCTGGAGAGCTCGCTGAAGAGGAAGATCCCGAGGGCGCAGGCTGCGGCCGAGACGAGACCGGTGAGTACGGCGATTCTGCGGCGGGCGCGGCGCCGTCCCGGGCCGGTTGGGCCGGCCGGGTGACCGGCGGGCCGGTGGGCGGGCGATGTTTCACGTGAAACATCGGCGGAGGCGGAGGCGGCGCGGGGCCGGGGTGCGGGCCGGGTGTCCTCGTTGCGGCCGTGCTCGGTTCCGGCCGGGGGTGCGGTGGCGTCGAGGAGGGCCTCGGCGGCGAGGGCGGCGTCGATGCGGCCTGCGATGTCGGCGGGCATCCGGGAGGGTCCGGGGAGGGTGCCGAGGAGGGAGCGGATCTCGTCGAGGGAGGCGCGGACGTCGGCGCACAGGGAGCAGTCGCCGAGGTGGCGGCGGATCTCGGCGGTGCGGGACGGGGAGAGGAGCCCTTCGGTGAGGTCGGAGATCTCCGAGACGTCCGGGTGCCGGATCGTGCCGGTCGTGTCGGTCGTGGGGCTCACGGTCGTCCACCTCCGCCCTTCACTGGGTCTGCGTCTTGGTCTGGATGCCGGGGTTCTGCCGCTGGTGGGACGGGAGTCCCCGGCGTCCGGTTCCTTCCCCGCTCCGAGGTGGTGTTATCCCCGGCATTCGTGCGCAGATGAGTGAGCATCGGGACGAGTTTCGCGCGGCCGCGTGCGCACCTGCTCTTGACGGTGCCGGTGGGTACGTCGAGGACGCGGGCGGCTTCGGCGACGGAGTATCCCTGCATGTCGACGAGGACGAGCGCGGCCCGTTGTTCGGCCGGGAGGGTGCCGAGGGCGGCCAGGAGCTGGCGGTGGAGGTCCTGGCGCTCCGCGGGGGCCTCGGCGGACTCGTGGGGCTCCAGGAGGCGCTCCAGGCGGTCCGTGTCGTCGAGGGGTGCGGTCCTGCGGGAGGCGGCCTTGCGGGCGCGGTCGAGGCAGGCGTTGACGGTGATGCGGTGGAGCCAGGTGGTGACGGCGGACTCGCCGCGGAAGGTGTGGGCGGCCCGGTAGGCGGAGACGAGGGCGTCCTGGACGGCGTCGGCGGCCTCCTCGCGGTCGCCGAGGGTACGCAGGGCCACGGCCCACAGCCGGTCCCGGTGCCGCCGCACGAGCTCCCCGAAGGCATCGGGATCTCCCTTGGCGTGCAGCGCCAGGAGTTCCTGGTCGCTCCGGTCGTCTCCCGTTGCTGGTTGCATCACACCTCCCCTCCCGGAGGGAGCGTACGGGCCGGGCGGGACGAATACGAGGGTCCGCCGTGCCGTCGGCACGGCGGACCCGGGGCGTACCGATCAGGAAGCAGGCTGGTCGCCGGTGCCGAGAATCTTGATCTCGTTGATGCCGCCGCGGAAGCCGTCCCCACCCTCCGAGGGCAGGGCGGTGATGTGCACCACCACGAAGCGGGTTTTGATCGGAGTGTCCCGCGTGGCCTGCAGCTTCTTCCCCACGGTGCCCAACTTCACGAGCTCTTGGGGGAAGTCGGAGATGCCATGCGGCGAGGAGGCCTCGGGGGAGGCGGCGCGGACCTCGACCTTGTGTCCCGCGCCGTGCATGTCCACGTCGACGCCCGTCACCTCCTGGACGCTGCCGAGGTCGACGACGATGCCACTGCCGTCGTCGAACTTGTCCAGGTTGCCGAACTTCCCGCCGTAGCCGTAGAAGATCAAGGTGATCCACGCGGTGTCGGAGTTGCCGTCGATGGCCTTGTCGACGTCGTCGGGCTTTATCGGCTCCTTGCCGAAGACGGAGACGCCGGCGATGTGCAGCGGCTTGCTCTCCTTGGGCTTCTTCTTGTCCTCGTTCGTCGTGGACTGCGAGTTGCCGGTTCCGCCACTGTCACCCTTGCCGCGGCCCAAGAGGGTGTCGGCGAGCTGCCAGCTGCCGAGGCCCAGGGCGGCGATGAGCAGGGCCGCGACGCCCCACTTCAGGGCGCGTCCGGTCCGGCTCTGCAGCGGGGGCGGCGGCGGGGCGACGGGCCGGCTCTGGGCGGTGGTGACGCCCGCGGCGACGGGGCGGCCGTAGCTGCCCTGCTGGTAGGTGGTCTGCTGGTACTCGGGAGGGGCGGTGAAGGCGGGCTCCGGGGGCCGGATGCGGGGCATCGCGGCGACGGCCTTGGCCAGCTCTTCGGGAGTGGTGCAGGCGGGTTCCTGGCTGGAGGCGGTGGCCCCGTCGTTGGCGAGGGCGCGCATGGCGAGCTCGCCCAGGCCGCGGTGGACGCCGGCGCGGACCTGGTCGGGGGCGATCAGGCCGACGCCCTTGGGCAGGCCGGTGAGGCCGTAGGCGTCGTTCTCGTACGGCCAGCGCTGGGTCAGGGCGGCGTACAGGAGTGCGCCGATGGCCTCGGTGTCGGCGCGCTGCGGGGTGTCGCTGGTGATACCGCGCAGGGCTGCGTTCACGGCGAGGCCGCGGATGCGGTACTGGCCGGTGGAGGTGCGCAGTATCGCGCTGGGCGTCAGGCGCAGATGGGCGAGGCCCTCGCGGTGTGCGGCGGTCATCGCCTGGGAGACCTGGTGGACGAGCTGGTAGGCCTCGTGGGGTTCCAGGGGGCCGGCGGCGAGCAGCGCGGTGAGTTCGGTGGCGTCGGGGAGCCACTCGTGGACGACGTAGACGAGGTCGTTCTCCTCCACGGCGTCGAGGACCTGGACGAACCGGGGGTCGCCGAGCAGGGCGGAGGAGCGGGCTGCGGCCAGGACGGAGCGGGCCCGGGGGTGGTCGGCGGGGAGCAGGTGGACGCCCACGGCACGGCGCAGCTTCTCGTCCATCGCACGCCAGCTGCTGAATCCGTCCAGACGGGTGACGCACTCTTCGAGCCGGTAGCGTCTGGCGAGCTTGTGGCCGCTGTGGAGTTCGGGTGCGGCCGCGGGGGCCGCGCTGCTGCGTTCGCCGTCCTTTTCTGGCATGGGTCCGTCCGCGGCTCGTCCGTTCTGGATGTCCACCCCGTCGGCCGTGGCCTGTGCCGCCTGAGCGGCCAGCGGCTCGTCGCCGCTGTTGTCGGCCACGTCGACGGCAGCCGTGCTACGTTCCGCCACCGTCGTTCCCGCCTCCCCATCCGTTACGCGCTGTCGGCCAGTCTGCGAAGCCATGCCAATTGTGCCCACAGTCCGGCGCTATGCACGACACGCGAAAGGGGGCGACGGTTGTGCGGATCAGCGCCCCAAACGCCCGCGGACCATTCCGACCATCGCGTTGAGCTCTTCGATCCGCATCCGCTTTGCGGCGAGGAGGAAGACGGCGGCCAGTGCGATGCCGCCGGCCGTGAGGGCCGCGGCGGAACCGCCGACTCCGCTGCCGAGGGCCTGGGTGACCCCGTAGGCGACGGCTCCCGCGACCGCGGCGGCGGGGACGCAGGCGCCGGTCAGGCGGGCGTAGGTGCGGGCCACGTGGGCGCCGTCGAGGTCGCCGCCGAGGCGGGTCTTCAGGCGGCGCCAGGCGACGCCCACACCGACGGCGTAGCCGAGGCCGTAGGCCGCGGCCATACCGACGACGGCCCAGCGCGCGGGGAGCACGAAGAACGCGGCGGCGGAGACCGCTGCGTTGACGCCGGCGACGATGACGGTGTTGTAGAAGGGCGTGCGGGTGTCCTCGTAGGCGTAGAAGCCGCGCAGGACGACGTACTGGACGGAGTAGGGGATCAGGCCGAGGCCGAAGGCCATCAGGACGTAGCCGATGTTCTGGGCGCCGGCGCCGGAGCCGGCGTAGAGCAGGGTGGCCATGGGGACGCCGAGGGCGAGGAATGCGAAGGCGCAGGGGACGATCGCCACGGCCGAGGTGCGCAGCCCGTAGGAGATGTCGTCGCGGACGGCGGCGGCGTCGCCGTCGTGGGCGGAGCGGGAGATGCGGGGCAGGACGGCCGTCATGACGGAGACGGTGATGATCGCCTGCGGCATCTGCCACAGCAGCAGTGCGTAGTTGTAGGCGGTGATGCCGGTGCCGGGGTGTCCCTGCTCCTCGGCGACGGATCCGGCCCAGGTGGCGAGTTGGGTGACGACGACGAGGCCGACCTGGTTGGCGAGGACGAAGAAGAAGGTCCACTTGGCCAGGCGGGCGGCCTTGCCGAGGCCGTGGCCCTTCCAGTCGAAGCGCAGGCGCGGCTTGAAGCCGGCGTCGCGCAGGTAGGGCAGCATCGCGAGGGCCTGGACGGTGAGGCCCAGCAGGGTGCCCAGGCCCAGCAGGCGGACGCCTTCGGGGGTGACGGTGGTGGCGTTGACGCCGGAGGTGGTGAAGCTGCCGAAGGCCCAGATGAAGGCGCCGAAGGTGGCGATGACGACGATGTTGTTGAGGACCGGGGTCCACATCATGGCGCCGAAGCGGCCCCGGGCGTTGAGGATCTGACCGAGGACCACGTGGACGCCCATGAAGAACATGGTCGGCAGGCAGTAGCGGGCGAAGGCGACCGCGACGTCCATCTGGGCCGGGTCGGAGGCGATCTTCGGCGACATCATCGTGATGAACACCGGGGCGGCCAGGACGCAGATGGTGGTGACGGCGGCCAGCAGGACCACGACGAGGGTCAGCAGCCGGTTGGCGTACGCCTCTCCCCCGTCGCTGTCGTTCTTCATGGCCCGGACCAGCTGCGGGATGAAGACGGCGTTGAGGGCGCCGCCGCCGACCAGCACGTAGATCATCGTGGGCAGGGTGTTGGCGACCTGGTAGGTGTCGTTGAAGGTGCCGACGCCGATGGCACCGGCGATGACCAGGGTCCGCAGGAAGCCGGTGATGCGGGAGACGATCGTGCCGGCGGCCATGAGCGCGCTGGACTTGAGCAGGCTCGCGGCCCGGCCGGCCGGCTTGCTGGGTGCCGGGGCCGCGACGGGGGCGTCCTCCGCGGGGGTGCGGGGGGCCGCCTCCTGGTCGCGGTAGAGGTGCGCGAAGGCGTCGGGCTCGGGCTGTTCCTCCGCGGCCTTGGTGACGAGGGAGTCCACGCCGACGAACTGCGTGGTGGTGGCGCGGTCGCCGTAGGGCAGGTGGCGGGAGGGGCCGTCCGGCTCGGGCGGGGGCGTCTGGGCCCACACGCGTGAGTCGGGTGCGTACGAGGGCGCGGTCGGCGCCGCGTACAGCGGGCCGGGCTCCTGGAAGGTGCCCGGCGGCGGCGGCGGGTGCGAGGCGCGGTCGTAGAGCACCTCGGCGACCGGGTCCTGGGCCGAGAGGTCCTGTGCCCGGTACGGATCGTTGTCGTAGGCGTCCTGGACATACGGGTCGTGGTCCGGCGCGGGCGCAGGCGCGGGAACCTGCCCGGGCACCGGGGTGCCCTCGGCAGTGCCCTGGGAGGGCGAGGGCCCGCCAGTGCCCTGCGCGCGGTCACCGTCGTACGGCGCGTTCATCGAAACCCCACCTCATCGTCCCCAGGCCGGCCGGCCACGGTATCGCTCAATGGTTCACTGTCTCACCCGTGCCGGACCCGTCGGTGCTTTGCGGTCCGGTGTCCGGGGACTCGTCACTCGGCTGCGTGCTCTCCTCGGCGGCGGCGCGGGCCGCGACGCGCTTGCGGCTGGCGTACATCTTCATGCCTGCCAGGACGAGGAGGAGCACACCGCCGGCGATCACGAGCATGACGGTGGGAGTGACCTCGGTGGCCTCCACGGTGAACTTGCGCGGTTCGCCGTAGGGGATGCCGTCCTTGGTGAAGAGCTGTGCGGTGACCTCGACGGGGCCGCTCGCGGTGGCGTTGGCGGGGAACTTCACGGTCTGGGTGTGGTCGCCCTGGACGGAGACCTGCTGTTCCGCCTGACCGCTCTTGCCGAACATCAGACGGGTCGGGTTGGCGGACCTGACCCGCAGGACGAGGTCGTGGACGTCCTGGACGAGGCTGTTCTGCACGCTGATGGGGATGGTGGCGCTGTGTCCGGACAGGGTGGCGTCGGACTTGGGGACGACCTTGACCTTCTGCGTGAGGCCGAGCAGGTACTCCTGTACCTGGTCCCGGTAGAGGCGGGCCTCGTCGGGGCGGCCGCGCCAGGAGGTGGACATCTCCCGGTTGGTGGTGTTGCCGAAGGGGATCTCCACGCGGTCGGGTGCGGCGAGGATCACCTTGAAGTGGTCGAGGGTGTTCTGGGTGGTGCGGATCTTCTCGAAGGCCGCGACCGGCATTTCCTGCTTGGCGAGGGCCTCGGGGTACTGCCCGGCGCCCGGGACCTGGGTGGTGGCCCCGGGATCGGGCTTGGCCGTGGCGGCGGCTTCGAGGTCCGCGGGCTGGGTCCAGCGGCCGGCCTGGAGGCCGCGCAGGGCGGCTGCCATCGTCTGGACCTGGCTGACGGTGGGCATCCGCTGCGGGGTGACGACGAAGCTGCGCTGCTCCTCCGTCTTCTGCAGGTTCAGGGCGAGGCTGTCGGCGAGGAAGCGCTGTACGGCGAGCGTCGAGTTCGCGGCGCTCAGCATGTCGCCCTCGAAGGCGGTGGAGAGTTCGGCGTCCGCGACGACCGCGGTGGTTCCGGCGCCGATGGGCCGGGCGGCGGAGGGCGTGTACCCGAGGGCTCCGCTCTCCTGGAGGCTGTCGCTGCGGGCCAGGACGTTGTGGGCACCGGCCGAGGTGGCGACGTTGACGATGGAGGGATCTATGGCGCCGTCGACGGGCCAGGAGAAGTCGGTGGTCACGGGGACGTGCAGGACCGTCTCGACGGCCTGCTTCGCCTTGTCCGTGGCGGGGCGCAGCTGGCCCAGGCTCCCCGAGACGTCCTTGCCGCGGTGGGCGAGGGAGGCGAGGTCGGGGTCGGCGAAGGGCAGGGCGACGACCTTCTTGCCCTGGACGGCGGTTTCCAGCGCGCTCAGCCACTGCTCGGCGACGGCCTTGTTCTTGCCCTGGACGGGCTTGCCGCCCGGGACGCGGACCCGGTAGCCCTTGGTCATCGCGTCGACCGTGGCCAGCAGGTCGGGGTCGATGACCCAGGTGACCGGGAGTTCCCTGCCGAGCGAGACCATCTGGCCCAGGCGGCCCGTCGGCTTGAGTTCCTCGGCGAGGGAGTCGTCGAGGAAGACGGGGGTCTGGATCTCGTCGGAGCCGGTCTCGGCGGTCAGGTGGGTGGTGGAGATCAGCGGCCACACATAGGTGAGCTGGGCGCGCTTGGAGGCGGCCTCGGGCTGCCAGGGCAGGAAGGTCCGCTTGATGCCGAGGACCTGCTCGGAGGGGCGGCTGTCGGTGACCCCGGACAGCGAGACGCCGAGCTGGTAGACGCCGTCCTTGTCCAGCTCGAGTTTGTTGACCGGGACGGTGAGGGTGAACGGGCGGCTGACCTTCGTGGGCAGCCGGTCGATCTTCACGGCGTAGGCCGGGTCGATCTCGCCGGGGTCGTTGCCCGGCCGGAAACCGGTGCGCTCGGCGGCCTCGCCGATGGACGAGCGGTCCGCGAGGGCGGGCCCGACGCGCAGGCCCACGTGGGCGTCGTTGATCGTCTCGGAGCCGTTGTTGACCACGACGCCCTCGAGGGTGAGGGTGTCGCCCTTGACCGGTGCGGCGGGGGCCATCGAGACGAGCTGGACGTCGACCGAGGGGCCCGTGGCCGCTTCGGCCCGCGGGGCGGGAGAGTAGACCAGGCCGGCGAGCACCGGGGTCCCTGCGAGCAGGATCATCGTGCGCCGCAGCCAGCGGCGCCGGGCAGGGGCGGGGGAGGCCCCCTGGATGTCTGCCGCTTCCGCCACGCGCTGGCCCGTCCCTCGAAGTCAGTGGTCGTCGTTCGTGCGTCCACGAATGGTAACGAGGCCCGCTGTGCGCGAGTGCCGCGCGGTTGCTCCACATGATCGTCCCGGCCCCGGGGCGCCGGTGTACAGGGTCGCCGTGAAACGGGGAAGCCCCTGGCGGGCGGGGCACGTACCCTTTTCTGTTGTGCCGAACGCCAATGAAGACAACCCCAGTGCCCTGAGTCAGGTGCAGCGCCGCGCGGTCAGTGAACTGCTGCGGGTCGCTCCTGTCGCCGACGATCTCGGCCGCCGGTTCCAGGAGGCGGGCTTCAGCCTCGCCCTGGTCGGCGGGTCCGTCCGCGACGCGCTGCTGGGGCGTCTGGGCAACGACCTCGACTTCACCACCGATGCCCGTCCCGAGGACGTGCTGAAGATCGTCCGGCCGTGGGCGGACTCGGTGTGGGACGTGGGCATCGCCTTCGGCACGGTCGGCGCGCAGAAGGCGGGCTTCCAGATCGAGGTGACGACGTACCGCTCCGAGGCGTACGACCGCACCTCGCGCAAGCCCGAGGTCTCCTACGGCGACTCCATCGAGGAGGACCTGGTCCGGCGTGACTTCACGGTCAACGCCATGGCCCTGGCTCTGCCCGAGCAGGTGTTCATCGACCCGCACGGAGGTCTGGAGGACCTGGCGGCCGGTGTGCTGAGGACCCCGGGCACCCCGGAGGACTCGTTCTCCGACGACCCGCTGCGGATGCTGCGGGCGGCGCGGTTCGCGGCGCAGCTGGACTTCGAGGTCGCCCCCGAGGTCGTGGCGGCGATGACGGCGATGGCCGACCGGATCGAGATCGTCTCGGCGGAGCGGGTGCAGGGGGAGCTGAACAAGCTGCTCCTCTCTGCCAACCCGCGCAAGGGCCTGGGCCTGCTCGTGGACACCGGGCTGGCCGCCCGGGTGCTGCCCGAGCTGCCCGCGCTGCGGCTGGAGCGTGACGAGCATCACCGTCACAAGGACGTCTACGACCACTCGCTGATCGTGCTGGAGCAGGCGATCGCGCTGGAGGAGGACGGCCCGGACCTGGTGCTGAGGCTCGCGGCCCTGCTGCACGACATCGGCAAGCCGCGGACGCGCCGCTTCGAGAGCGACGGCCGGGTCTCCTTCCACCACCACGAGGTGGTGGGCGCGAAGATGACCAAGAAGCGGCTGACCGCTCTGAAGTACTCCAACGACATGATCAAGGACGTGTCGCGGCTGGTGGAGCTGCACCTGCGGTTCCACGGCTACGGCGACGGGGAGTGGACCGACTCCGCGGTACGCCGTTACGTCCGCGACGCCGGCCCGCTGCTGGAGCGCCTGCACAAGCTGACCCGGTCGGACTGCACCACGCGCAACAAGCGCAAGGCCAATGCCCTCTCCCGTACCTACGACGGTCTGGAGGAGCGGATCGCCCAGCTGAAGGAGCAGGAGGAACTGGATGCGATCCGGCCGGACCTGGACGGCAACGAGATCATGCAGGTGCTGGACGTCGGCCCCGGGCCGCTGATCGGGAAGGCATACGCGTTCCTGCTGGATCTGCGGCTGGAGAACGGCCCGATGGAGCGCGAGGCGGCGGTCTCCGCCCTCAAGGAGTGGTGGGCCGCACAGGCCTGATGCAGAAGGGGCGGGGTCGATGTTTCACGTGAAACATCGACCCCGCCCTCAATGTTTCACGTGAAACGTCGTGTCTGGCGGCCCAGGAGGAGCGCGGTCGCCGCGTACAGGGCGCCCACGCCGAGGATCAGGATCGTGGAGCGTCCGTCGGCGGGGAGCATGAGTGCGGACACGGCGGCCGCACCGACGAACGAGACGTTGACCAGCACGTCGTAGATGGAGAAGACGCGGCCGCGGTAGTCGTCGTCCACCTGGGACTGGACGACCGTGTCGGTGGCGATCTTGGCTCCCTGGGTGGTGAGGCCGAGGACGAACGCGGCGACGAGCATCGGACCGAAGTCGAAGAAGAGGCCCAGGGCCGGGACCAGGACCGCGGAGGCCGCGGAGCAGGCGGTGATCCAGCCGAGGGTGCCCAGCCGGCCCACCAGCCAGGGGGTCACGACGGCGGCGGCGAAGAACCCGGCCGCGGAGGCGCCGACGGCCATGCCCAGCAGGGCCAGGCCCTCGGCCTCGGTGTCCGACCAGGAGTAGCGGCAGAGCATCAGCAGGGTGACCGTCAGCGCCCCGTAGCAGAACCGCATCACGGTCATCGCGGTGAGCGCCTGGGCGGCGTCCCTGCGCGAGGCGAGGTGCCGCAGCCCCTCGGCCATGCCCCGGACGGTGAGGGCGATTCCCTCGACGACGGAGGGGTGGGTCGCGCCCGGGGGGTGGTCGGGTCCCAGGAGGCCGATGTCCAGGCGCAGGGAGACCAGGGCCGAGCACAGGTAGAACGCGGCGGCGAGCAGGACGACGATGGCGTTGGAATCGGAGGCCAGCAGCCGGACGAGGAAGGCCAGTCCCCCGCCGGCGGTCGCGGCGAGGGTGCCCGCGGTCGGGGAGAGCGCGTTCGCGGTGACCAGCTGGTCGGGGCCGACGACGTGGGGCAGCGAGGCGGCGAGTCCGGCGAGGACGAAGCGGTTGACCGCCGTCACGGACAGGGCCGAGGCGTAGAAGAGCCAGTCGGGGACGTGCACCACGATCAGCATCCCGGTGAGGCAGGCGAGGAAGGCCCGCAGCAGGTTGCCGTAGAGGAAGACCTGCCGACGCCTCCACCGGTCGAGGAGCACCCCGGCGAAGGGTCCGATCAGCGAATACGGCAGCAGCAGAACCGCCATGGCCGAGGCGATGGCCGCGGGCGAGGTCTGCTTCTCCGGGGAGAAGACGACGTATGTGGCGAGCGCGACCTGGTAGGCGCCGTCGGCGGCCTGGGAGAGCAGCCGTACGGCGAGCAGGTTGCGGAAGTCCCTCAGGCGCAGGAGTACGCGCAGATCACGTACGACAAGCATGTGGGCAAGGGTCACATACGCGGAGGGTCCCCGGGCACATTGCCCGGGGACCCTCCGCGAAGAACTGCCGAAGTCCAGGTGTCCGCAAGGACGCCGGGGTTTCGACTAGCGCTCGACCTCGCCCTTGATGAACTTCTCGACGTTGGCCAGGGCCTCGTCGTCGAAGTACTGCACCGGCGGGGACTTCATGAAGTAGCTGGACGCCGACAGGATCGGGCCGCCGATACCGCGGTCCTTGGCGATCTTCGCGGCGCGCAGGGCGTCGATGATGACACCGGCGGAGTTCGGGGAGTCCCACACCTCGAGCTTGTACTCGAGGTTCAGCGGGACGTCGCCGAAGGCGCGGCCTTCGAGGCGGACGTAGGCCCACTTGCGGTCGTCGAGCCACGCGACGTAGTCGGACGGACCGATGTGGACGTTCTTTTCACCGAGCTCGCGGTCGGGGATCTGCGAGGTGACGGCCTGCGTCTTGGAGATCTTCTTCGACTCCAGGCGGTCGCGCTCCAGCATGTTCTTGAAGTCCATGTTGCCGCCGACGTTGAGCTGCATGGTGCGCTCGAGACGGACACCGCGGTCTTCGAAGAGCTTCGCCATCACGCGGTGCGTGATGGTGGCGCCGACCTGCGACTTGATGTCGTCGCCGACGATCGGGACCCCGGCCTCGGTGAACTTGTCCGCCCACTCCTTGGTGCCGGCGATGAAGACCGGGAGGGCGTTGACGAAGGCGACCTTGGCGTCGATGGCGCACTGGGCGTAGAACTTCGCCGCGTCCTCGGAACCGACGGGCAGGTAGCAGATCAGGACGTCGACTTCGCGGTCCTTGAGGACCTGGACGACGTCGACCGGGGCCTCGGCGGACTCCTCGATGGTCTGGCGGTAGTACTTGCCCAGGCCGTCGAGGGTGTGGCCGCGCTGGACGGTCACGCCTGCGTTCGGGACGTCGCAGATCTTGATGGTGTTGTTCTCGCTGGCGCCGATGGCGTCGGAGAGGTCGAGGCCGACCTTCTTCGCGTCGACGTCGAACGCGGCGACGAACTCGATGTCACGCACGTGGTAGTCGCCGAACTGGACGTGCATCAGACCGGGGACCTTGGCCGCCGGGTCGGCGTCCTTGTAGTACTCGACGCCCTGCACCAGCGAGGCGGCGCAGTTGCCTACGCCGACGATGGCTACGCGAACCGAACCCATTCCGGTTGCTCCCTGTTTGTTCTCGGACGAGGGCTGCGAGATGCAGGCCTCATTTTGCAGTTTCGTCGGACGGACCGGGTCGTCTCTGATCCCGTCCCGCCCGCTCGCTCTCGATGAGCTCGTTCAGCCAGCGCACTTCGCGCTCCACGGACTCCATGCCGTGCCGCTGCAGCTCGAGCGTGTAGTCGTCGAGGCGCTCCCGCGTGCGGGCCAGTGAGGCGCGCATCTTCTCCAGACGCTCCTCCAGCCGGCTGCGGCGGCCCTCCAGAACCCGCATGCGCACCTCTCGTTCGGTCTGGCCGAAGAAGGCGAAGCGGGCGGCGAAGGACTCGTCCTCCCAGGTGTCGGGGCCGGTGTGGGAGAGGAGCTCTTCGAAGTGCTCCTTCCCGGCGGCCGTCAACCGGTAGACGATCTTGGCGCGGCGCCCTGCGAGTGAAGCGGCGAGGGCGTCTTCCGGAGCGTTGCCCGGCTCTTCGATCAACCAGCCGTTGGCGACCAGCGTCTTGAGGCAGGGGTAGAGCGTTCCGTAGCTGAAGGCTCTGAAGACCCCAAGCGAGGTGTTGAGCCGCTTGCGCAGCTCGTAGCCGTGCATGGGGGATTCGCGGAGCAGGCCGAGGACGGCGAATTCGAGGATGCCTGAGCGCCTGCTCATCCGCCTGCCTCTCCTTCGACCCTGTGTCTTTATACCGAGCTGATGTATCGGCTCGATACATCCAGACGATAGAACGGGCCGGGTCGGTCGACAAGTGGCGACGTGGTGACCGGCATCACATCACCAATTCGTACGAGGCGAGTTGCCTGATTTGGGGTGAACTTCGGCACTGGTCGGGTTTTGGGCGTGCGTAGTCTGTGCGCCATGACACCGGGGGAACCGGAATTCACCTGCCGCTTCCAGGCCACTCGCCTGCCCGAGGAGTAGTCGTTCGATGAGCGAGCACCGCCGCAAACCGTCGCAGCCCCAGAGTGGTGGGCGGGCCGAGGCCCGCCGGGCCGCTCAGCAGCGCCCCGGCAGGGGCGCCGGGACCGGACGTGACGCCCCCGCGGCGTCACACAGCGGTCCCTATGCGGAACCCTCCGCACACGGCAGCAGAGCGGGAGCGCGCCGGGCAGGCCAGAGAGGATCCACCGGACGCGGCCGCGGTGCCGGGAACGCGGGCCGCGGTGCCGGCCGCCCCGACAAGCGGCTGATCAACTACCCGCGGTCGGACCGGGAGGGCTGGAAGCGGTTCCTGCCGTCCTGGAAGCTCGTCAGCGGTACGGCCCTGGGCTTCTTCTCGATCATCATCGCCGGTGCGGGCATCGGCATCGCCATGGTGAACACGCCCGACCCGAACAAGGCCGCCCAGGCGCAGAACAACGTATTCAAGTGGGCCAACGGCGACCAGATGGTGGCGACCGGCGGTTCGATGAACCGGCAGATCGTGCCGATCTCCAGCATCCCCCGGTCGATGAGGGACGCGGTGATCTCCGCGGAGAACGAGTCCTTCGAGACGGACAAGGGCGTCGACCCGATGGGCATCGCCCGCGCCGTGTGGAACATGGCCACGGGCGGCTCCACCCAGGGCGGCTCGACCATCACCCAGCAGTACGTGAAGAACACCTACCTGGACTCCGAGCAGACGCTCAAGCGCAAGGTCACCGAGCTCTTCATCGCGATCAAGCTGGGCACCACCGAGGAGAAGGACACCGTCCTCGCCGGCTACCTCAACACCGCCTACTACGGACGGGACGCCTACGGCATCCAGGCCGCGGCCCGCGCCTACTTCGGCAAGGACAGCAAGGACCTGAACCCCTCGGAGTGCGCCTTCCTGGCCTCCGTGCTCAAGGGCCCCAACCTGTACAACCCGGACGGCGGCATCGGCGCCGCGGCCACCCCCGAGCTCAACGAGCAGCGCGCCCGCAAGCGCTGGGCCTGGGTCCTGGACCGCGAGGTCGAGGTGGGCCGGATGGACAAGGCCGAGCGGGCGAAGTACGCGGACAAGGACTTCCCCGCTCGCGTCGAGTCGGCGCAGGCCCGCGGGATGACCGGCCAGATCGGCTACCTGGTCGACACGGCCAAGGCGTACGTGATGAAGACCAAGAACATCACCGCCGAGCAGATGGCCCTGGGCGGCTACGAGATCACGACCACCTTCGAGAAGCCGAAGGTGGACGCCCTGGCCAAGGCCGTCGAGGACACCCGCAACGGGCTCATCGACGAGAAGAAGCGCCCGGACACCGACACCTTCGTACAGTTCGGCGCGGCCTCCGTGAACGCGAAGACCGGCGCGCTCGTGGCCCTGTACGGCGGCCCGGGCTGGGACCACAAGTACTTCAGCAACAACGCCAACACCACGGGTGTCCCGGTCGGCTCGACCTGGAAGCCGTACGTGCTCGCGGCGGCGATGCAGTACGGCACCCAGAACTCCAAGGGCCAGGGCATCTCCGCCGACAGCAAGTACCAGGCCAACGACCTCACGGTGATCAACAACCGGGAGGGCAAGCCGCTGCGCGGCAAGGACGGCACCCCGTTCAAGCAGAAGAACGAGAGCCCCACCGCCTACGGGTACGTGACCCTCAACGAGGCGATGGAGAAGTCCATCAACGTCCCCTTCGCGCAGCTCGTCTTCGACGTCGGCCACGACAAGGTCCGCAAGGTGGCCGAGGCCACGGGCCTGCTCCCGGACTCGATGAGCGAGGCCAACGACGCCTCCTTCGCGCTCGGCACCTCGACCCCCAGCGCCATCCGCATGGCCGACTCGTACGCCACCTTCGCCACCTCCGGCACGCACCACGAGCCGTTCTCCGTGACCAAGGTCGAGAAGAACGGCGTGCCGCTGCCCGGCTTCGAGCCGACCAAGGCCCAGCGGGCCATGGACAACTCCGTCGCGGACAACATCACCAAGGTCCTCGAGAACGTCGTCCAGAACGGTACGGCGACCAAGGTCAAGAAGCTGGGCCGGCCCGCCGCGGGCAAGACCGGTACCACGGACGAGAACAAGTCGGCCTGGTTCGTCGGCTACACCCCGGAGCTGTCGACCTCCGTGGTCCTCTTCCGCAGCGACCCCAACTCGGCCGACAAGGCACTGCAGTCCATGAAGGGCGTCGGTGACATCCCCTCCATCCACGGTGGTGACATCCCGGCCGAGATCTGGACCGAGTACATGACGGAAGCGGTCAAGGGCACCCCGGAGACGAAGTTCCCCGAGCCCGAGGACACCGGCGTCGTCGCGAACGCCTCCGGAGCGCCCTCCCCCACCCCCTCGGCCCCGCCGTCCCCGTCGCCGACCCCGTCGATGACGCCGTCGGCCACCCCGTCGGGCCAGCCCTCCCCCTCCAGGAGCGGCAAGCCCTGCAAGCCGTGGCAGCTCTACTGCGACCCGACCCCCTCGCCCAGCGGCGGCAGCTCCGGCGGGCTCATCGGCGGTACCGACGGCGGCCCCAGCGGAACGCCGACGTCGACCGCCACCGGCGGCAGACCCGGCCGGCCGGGAGGCATCACCGGGGGATAGCAGCAGTACCCCGCCGGCGGGCCCGCCCCGTCCCGGCACGTGGAACCAGGAAGGCCGTCGCACCCGGTGCGACGGCCTTCCCCCATGTCCGGCCCCGTACGGCAGGATGACCCCCATGACGAAGGTGCACGAGGACCGTCCCGTACTGCCCACGCAGCAGGACGAGGTCGCCGCAGCCGGAAGCGAGTTCATCGGCGGCCCCCTCGGCCGCTACGCACGGCTCGGCGGCCACTGGCTGGGGCCGGTCCGCGTCGTGGTCCTGCTCGCCATCGGCATGTTCGCCCTCGGCATGGTGCAGAAGCTGCCCTGCTACGACTGGGCGTGGTTCCAGGGCGCGGGCTCGCAGTACACGCACGCCTGCTACTCCGACATCCCGCACCTGTTCGCGGCCCGCGGCTTCGCCGACAACCTGACGCCCTACTTCGACCGGCTCCCCGGCGACATGGAGTACCTGGAGTACCCGGTGCTCACCGGGCTCTTCATGGAAGTCGCCTCCTGGCTGACCCCGGGCACCGGCTCCATGCAGCACCGCGAGCAGATGTACTGGATGGTCAACGCGGGCATGCTGATGGCCTGTGCCGCGGTCATCGCCGTGTGCGTCGCCCGCACCCACCGCCGCCGCCCCTGGGACGCCCTGCTCTTCGCCCTCGCGCCGGCCTTCGCCCTCACCGCGACGATCAACTGGGACCTGCTGGCCATCGCCCTGACCGCCGCCGGAATGCTCATGTGGTCCCGGGGCCGGACGGTCCTCTCCGGCGTCTTCATCGGCCTGGCCACCGCCGCCAAGCTCTACCCCGTCCTGCTCCTCGGGGTGCTCTTCGTGCTGTGCTGGCGCGCCGGGAAGTGGCGCGCGTTCGGCGCCGCGACCCTCGGCGCGACCGCCGCCTGGCTCGTGGTGAACCTGCCGGTCATGCTGCTCGCCTGGGACGGCTGGTCGAAGTTCTACACCTTCAGCCAGGAGCGTCCGATCGACTTCGGCTCCGTGTGGCTGCTGATCTCCCAGCGCTCGGGCAACCCCCTCCACGACGCCAACACCTACGCGACCGGGCTGACCCTCCTGATGTGCGGGGCCATCGGACTGCTGACCCTGACCGCCCCCCGGCGCCCCCGCTTCGCCCAGCTGGCCTTCCTCGTCGTCGCCGCGTTCATCCTGGCCAACAAGGTCTACTCGCCGCAGTACGTGCTGTGGCTCATCCCGCTCGCCGCGCTGGCCCGGCCCCGCTGGCGGGACTTCCTGATCTGGCAGGCCGGCGAGGTCGTCTACTTCCTGGGGATCTGGTTCTACCTCGCCTACACGACCAGCGCCGACAAGCACCAGGGCCTTCCGGTGGAGGGCTACCAGCTGGCCATCACCGCCCACCTGCTGGCCACCCTGTACCTGTGCGCGGTCGTGGTCCGCGACATCCTGATGCCCGAGCGCGACGTCGTACGCCGCGACGGCTCGGACGACCCCTCAGGAGGCGTTCTGGACGGCGCCGAGGACGTGTTCGTGCTGTCGGACGCAGCGAGGGCGCCGCGGTACGCGGCGCCCTCGGAGGGACAGCGGGTCGACTGGGGCACGGAGCCCGGCGAGGACCGGCACTGAGCCGGACGGGCCACGGCCGTCGGGCCGGGGCCCGGCTCAGGCGTCGAGCACCCGGTCGAACTGCGTGGTGGTGTGGCGCAGGTGCGCCACGAGCTCGTCGCCGACCTTCGGCTCGGTCGTGTCGGAGGGGACGAACAGGATCGACACCTGCATGTGCGGCGGCTCCGCGAACCAGCGCTGCTTGCCCGCCCACACGAACGGCGAAAGGTTCCGGTTGACCGTGGCCAGGCCGGCCCGGGCGACGCCCTTGGCCCGCGGCATCACGCCGTGGAGCGCCTTGGGGGCCTCCAGGCCCACTCCGTGCGAGGTACCGCCGGCGACCACGACCAGCCAGCCGTCGGAAGCCGCCTTCTGCTGGCGGTAGCCGAAGCGGTCGCCCTTGGCGACGCGCGTGACGTCCAGGACCGCACCCCGGTACTCGGTCGCCTCGTGGTCGCCCAGCCACAGCCGGGTGCCGATGCGGGCCCGGAAGCGGGTCTGCGGGAACTGCTGCTGCAGCCGCGCCAGTTCCTCGGCCCGCAGGTGGCTGACGAACATGGTGTGCAGCGGGAGCCGGGCCGCGCGCAGCCGGTCCATCCAGCCGATGACCTCCTCGACGGCGTCGGAGCCGTCCGGGCGGTCCAGCGGCAGGTGCAGGGCGAAGCCCTCCAGCCGGACGTCCTCGATCGCGGAGTGCAGCTGCCCCAGGTCCTGCTCGGAGATGCCGTGGCGGCGCATCGAGCTCATGCACTCGATGACCACGCGGGCGCCGACCAGACTGCGGATCCCGTCCAGCGAGGCCACCGAGCGGATGACCCGGTCCGGCAGCGGCACCGGCTCCTCACCCCGCCGGAACGGGGTGAGGACCAGCAGGTCGCCGCCGAACAGGTCCTTGATGCTCGCGGCCTCGTACGTGGTGCCGACGGCGAGGACATCGGCACCCATCCGGGTGACTTCCTCGCACAGCCGCTCGTGGCCGAAGCCGTAGCCGTTGCCCTTGCAGACCGGGATCAGTCCGGGGAACTGGTCCTGGACCTGCTTCTGGTGCGCACGCCAGCGCGCGGTGTCGACGTAGAGCGTGAGCGCCATGCCCGTCCGGAGCCTCTCGTGTGGGGTGGGGGTGGAATCAGCGGCGCGACATGTAGATGTCGAGCGCCTTGTGGAGCACCTTGTTGAGCGGGAAGTCCCACTCGCCGACGTACTCGACGGCCTCGCCGCCCGTGCCGACCTTGAACTGGATCAGCCCGAACAGGTGGTCGTTCTCGTCCAGCGTGTCAGAGATGCCGCGCAGGTCGTAGACGCTGGCACCGAGTGCGTACGAATCGCGCAGCATCCGCCACTGCATCGCGTTCGACGGCCGGACCTCGCGCTTGTGGTTGGCGGAGGCGCCGTACGAGTACCAGACGTGCTGGCCGACGGTGAGCATCGTGGCGGCGGCCAGCGGCTCCCCCTCGTGCTTGGCGATGTACAGCCGCATCCGGTTGGGGTCCTCGGAGTTGAGGGCCGTCCACTGGCGCTGGAAGTAGCTGAGCGGGCGCGGGCGGAACTTGTCGCGCTCGGCCGTGATCTCGTACAGGTGCTGCCAGGTCGGCAGGTCGTCGTAGCCGCCCTGGACGACCTCGACGCCGGCCTTCTCGGCCTTCTTGATGTTGCGGCGCCACAGCTGGTTGAAGCCCTTGAGGACGTCGTCCAGCGAGCGGTTGGCCAGCGGCACCTGGAAGACGTAGCGGGGCTGGACGTCGCCGAAGCCGGCGCCGCCGTCCTCGGCCTGCTGCCAGCCCATGCGGCGCAGCTTGTCGGACACCTCGAAGGCGCGGGGCTCGATGTGCGAGGCCTCGACGTCGCGCAGTCGCTTGACCTCGGGGTCCTGGATGCCGGCCTTGATGGCGGTGGCGTTCCAGCGGCGGATGACGACGGGCGGGCCCATCTTCACGGTGAAGGCGCCCTGGTTCTTCAGGTGCGCCAGCATCGGCTGGAGCCACTCCTCCAGGTTCGGGGCGTACCAGTTGATGACCGGGCCCTCGGGCAGGTACGCGAGGTACCGCTTCACCTTGGGCAGCTGCCGGTACAGCACCAGCGCCGCACCGACGAGTTCGCCGGACTTGTCGAACCAGCCGAGGTTCTCCGAACGCCATTCGTTCTTGACGTCGGCCCATGCCGGGACCTGGCAGTGGCTAGCCGACGGCAGGCTCTGGAGGTACGCCAGATGCTGCTCTCGGCTGATGGTCCTCAGGGACAGGCTCATGCGGGGTGCTCCTCCGGCGGCTTCGCTGGCTATGGCGCGAAGCCTACTGCGACAGGGGCGCCACCCATCTGGGGGACGTGCCGGGGCCCGGGCCGGTGCTCGGCCGGCGCCCCGTCGCAGGGGTGTCCCGCTCGGCCTTGTCAGCCCCCGAAGAGGCCGCCGTGGAACATGCCGAGGAAGAAGCCGATGGCAGACGCGCCAAGGCCGATGATCAGTGCGAAGCGCTCGCGTGTCGTGACGGAGACGAACTGTCCGTACGCGCCGGTGAGGATCCCGATCAGCCCGGCCCACGTGGTGAGCAGGTGCAGGTTGTGGAAGAACGCCGTGATGAACGCCACGGCTCCGAGGATGAGGGTTGCCGCCATCAGGGCGTCCTGCAGCGGGTGGGGCTTGCCGTCGGTGGAGAGCAGCGAGATCGGAGGGGGCTGGGACTGGGGTTGCATGGCCTGTGCCATCGGAAGGCACCTCCTGGCTGAAGCAGAGCGGCGCTGGGGCCCGCCTCCGGCCGGGGCCGGGGGCATAGCACCGAGCACACCCGATGGATACAGATTGTGTCCCCCCGGCGCCGGATTTCAACCGGAAGGAGTCGAGCAGGTAGTCTGTACAGCTGCGCGGTGTCTGCTCTCGGACACCGTGCGCACGCATCACGACCCTCCTGCCACGGAACGACCGTGGCCGCTGAGTCCAAAGGAGGTGGGTTCCACATGCGTCACTACGAAGTGATGGTCATCCTCGACCCCGATCTCGAGGAGCGCGCTGTCTCCCCGCTGATCGAGAACTTCCTCTCCGTCGTCCGTGAGGGCAACGGAAAGGTCGAGAAGGTCGACACCTGGGGCCGTCGTCGTCTCGCTTACGAGATCAAGAAGAAGCCCGAGGGCATCTACTCGGTCATCGACCTCCAGGCCGAGCCTGCGGTCGTCAAGGAGCTTGACCGACAGCTGAACCTGAACGAGTCGGTTCTCCGGACCAAGGTCCTTCGCCCCGAGACCCACTGAACTCCGGTTCAGCGGTAATCGGGATCGAGTAGCACAGCAGCCCAGCAGCAATCCCCGCCGAGAGGTTCATCCATGGCAGGCGAGACCGTCATCACGGTCGTCGGCAATCTCGTCGACGACCCCGAGCTGCGCTTCACCCCCTCGGGTGCGGCGGTCGCGAAGTTCCGTGTCGCGTCCACCCCCCGCACCTTCGACCGTCAGACCAACGAGTGGAAGGACGGCGAGAGCCTGTTCCTGACCTGCTCGGTGTGGCGGCAGGCGGCTGAGAACGTCGCCGAGTCCCTTCAGCGAGGCATGCGCGTCATCGTGCAGGGCCGGCTGAGGCAGCGGTCGTACGAGGACCGTGAGGGTGTCAAGCGCACGGTCTACGAGCTGGACGTCGAGGAAGTCGGCCCCAGCCTGAAGAACGCCACGGCCAAGGTCGCCAAGACCACGGGTCGCGGTGGCCAGGGTGGATACGGCGGCGGCGGTCAGCAGCAGGGTGGTGGCGGCGGCTGGGGCGGAGCCCCCAGCGGCGGCGGCCAGCAGGGCGGCGGAGCTCCCTCCGACGACCCGTGGGCGTCCAGCGCGCC
This sequence comes from Streptomyces sp. NPDC085524, assembly GCF_044541755.1. NCBI lineage: Bacteria > Bacillati > Actinomycetota > Actinomycetes > Kitasatosporales > Streptomycetaceae > Streptomyces > Streptomyces sp. NPDC085524. The sequence goes on along the minus strand of NZ_JBITTH010000004.1, from coordinate 244,250 downwards.
GGCCGGTGGCCAGCAGCAGGGCGGCGGCGGAGGCGGCTGGGGTGGAAACTCCGGCGGCTCCGGCGGTGGCTACTCGGACGAGCCGCCCTTCTAGGGCAGCTCGCATCCACACTTCTTGATCACACAGGAGAGACACAATGGCGAAGCCGCCTGTGCGCAAGCCTAAGAAGAAGGTCTGCGCGTTCTGCAAGGACAAGACCGCATACGTGGACTACAAGGACACGAACATGCTGCGGAAGTTCATTTCCGACCGCGGCAAGATCCGTGCCCGCCGCGTTACCGGCAACTGCACGCAGCACCAGCGTGACGTCGCCACGGCCGTGAAGAACAGCCGTGAGATGGCGCTGCTGCCCTACACGTCCACCGCGCGATAAGGAAAGGGTGACCGACTAATGAAGATCATCCTGACCCACGAGGTCTCTGGCCTCGGCACCGCCGGCGATGTCGTCGACGTCAAGGACGGTTACGCTCGCAACTACCTGGTCCCGCGTGGTTTCGCGATCCGCTGGACCAAGGGTGGCGAGAAGGACGTGGCGCAGATCCGCCGCGCCCGCAAGATCCACGAGATCGCGACCATCGAGCAGGCCAACGAGGTCAAGGCCAAGCTCGAGGGCGTGAAGGTCCGTCTGGCCACCCGCGCGGGTGACGCCGGTCGTCTCTTCGGTTCCGTGACCCCGGCCGACATCGCCACGGCGATCGAGGCTTCGGGTGGCCCGAAGGTCGACAAGCGCCGCGTCGAGCTGGGCTCCCCGATCAAGACCCTCGGTTCGTACCAGGTCTCCGTGCGTCTGCACGCCGACGTGGCCGCGAACGTGGGCATCGAGGTCGTCGCCGCCTAAGGGCCGCGAAACGAAGGGCCGCACCCCACGGGGTGCGGCCCTTCGTCATGTTTCACGTGAAACATCACTCAGCGAGTGGCTCCTGCGACCAGCCAGCGGCCCGAGCGGGCGCGCAGCTGGAGGGTGGCCATGCGGACCAGCATCATCAGCGTCATGGCGCACCACAGGGCCGTCACGCCGCCGCCCAGGACGGGGACGAGCAGGGCGGCCGGGGTGAAGACCGCGAGGGTCAGCAGCATGGCCCGGGCCAGGTAGGGTCCGTCGCCCGCGCCCATGAGGACGCCGTCGAGGACGAAGACCACGCCGCCGACGGGCTGGGAGACGGCCACGACCAGCAGGGCGGGCAGGATGGCGTGTTCGACCGCCGGATCGCTGGTGAACAGCGGGATCAGGAGCGGGCGGGCCACGACGACCAGCAGGCCGAGCACGATGCCCGAGCCGATGCCCCACTGGACCATGCGCCTGCAGACGGCCTTGGCGCCCTCGGTGTCGCCGGCGCCCAGGTAGCGGCCGATGATCGCCTGTCCGGCGATGGCGATGGCGTCCAGGGCGAAGGCGAGCAGGCTCCACAGGGAGAGCAGGACCTGGTGGGCGGCGATGTCCGCGTCGCCGAGCCGGGCGGCCACGGCGGTCGCGATGAGCAGGATGGCGCGCAGGGACAGCGTGCGGACGAGCAGCGGCGCACCTGCTTGTGCACAGGCCCGGATCCCCGCCGCGTCCGGGCGCAGGGAGGCGCCGTGCCGGCGGGCGCCGCGCACGACCACGACGAGGTAGGCGGCGGCCATGGCGCACTGGGCGATGACCGTGCCCCAGGCGGAGCCGGCGATGCCGAGCCCGGCACCGTAGACGAGGGCGGCGTTCAGGGCGCCGTTGAGGGCGAAGCCGCCGACGGCGACGTAGAGCGGCGTACGGGTGTCCTGGAGGCCGCGGAGGACGCCCGTGGCGGCGAGGACCATGAGCATGGCCGGGATGCCGAGGGCGGAGATCCGCAGATAGGTGACCGCGTACGGGGCGACGGTGTCGGAGGCCCCGAAGAGGGAGACGAGCGAGGGGGCCGTGGGCAGGACCACGGCGATGACGGCGGCGCCGAGCAGGAGGGCGAGCCAGACGCCGTCCATGCCCTGCCGGATCGCCCCCTGGAGGTCGCCCGCGCCGACCCGGCGGGCGACCGCCGAGGTGGTGGCGTAGGCGAGGAAGACGAAGACGCTCACGGCGGTGGTGAGCAGTGCGGCGGCGATGCCGAGGCCGGCCAGCTGGGACGTGCCGAGGTGCCCCACGATGGCGCTGTCGGCCAGCACGAAGAGGGGTTCGGCGACGAGTGCGCCGAAGGCGGGGACGGCGAGGGCGAAGATCTCCCGGTCGTGCCGTCTCGGCGCAGCCTTCGGCGCTGTGGGGGCCTGTGTCATGCGCTCAATCTAATCTTCCACAGGTAATAGACGCAAGACCCTTTAGATCCTTACGGTGACGCCGATCAAGGCGTTCTCGCAGCCTCATTGGTGGCGATCTTGAGACAGTGGCCAAGATTTTTCCCGCACAGGGTCGATGACCGAAGAATCTGCAGGTCAGGTGTGGTGTGTGGGTAGGGCAGGTGATTTTGTCCACAGCGTCGTCCCCCGGTCCGTGCACAGCTTCCGGGGAGTTACCCACAGCATTGGCGCCGTCGTCCACATGTCATCCACACAGCCTGTGGATAACAAGATTGGCTGACGCCGCTCGCGGCCCTACCGTGGTGCGTTGCCCGACTCGCCGACAGCCGATTCGGGTGCCCCAAATGTCAGAGCCGTGTCGTAGAAAGAGTGGCACGGCAAGGTCCGCTTTGCGGACGGGAGGAGGCGGCCCGGTGAGCATGCCCGAGCCCATGGACGACCCCTGGGCCGACAGCGGTCCTGGTGACCGTCTGCCCGCCCGTCCGCGCCGCAACAGCGAGGGCCGCGGCCGCGGGGACGAACAGCACGACCGGGGCCGCGAGGGCGGCTCCTGGGACGGCGGCGGCAGCGGTGGCGGCGGCTTCGAGCGCGTCCCTCCGCAGGACCTCGACGCCGAGCAGTCGGTGCTCGGCGGCATGCTGCTGTCGAAGGACGCCATCGCCGACGTCGTCGAGGTGATCAAGGGCCACGACTTCTACAGGCCCTCGCACGAGACGATCTACCAGGCCATCCTCGACCTGTACGCCAAGGGCGAGCCGGCCGACCCGATCACGGTCGGCGCCGAGCTGACCCGGCGCGGCGAGATCAGCAAGGTCGGCGGGGCGTCGTACCTGCACACGCTGGTGCAGTCCGTGCCGACGGCGGCGAACGCCGAGTACTACGCGGAGATCGTCCACGAGCGGGCGGTGCTGCGCCGGCTGGTCGCGGCCGGCACGAAGATCACGCAGATGGGATACGCGGCCGACGGCGACGTCGACGAGATCGTCAACAGCGCCCAGGCCGAGATCTACGCCGTCACCGAGCAGCGGACCTCCGAGGACTACCTGCCGCTGGGCGACATCATGGAGGGCGCGCTCGACGAGATCGAGGCGATCGGCTCCCGCAGCGGCCAGATGTCGGGTGTCCCGACCGGCTTCACGGACCTCGACTCGCTCACCAACGGCCTGCATCCCGGCCAGATGATCGTCATCGCCGCCCGTCCCGCCATGGGCAAGTCGACCCTGGCGCTGGACTTCGCCCGGGCCTGCTCCATCAAGGCCAACCTGCCCAGCGTGATCTTCTCCCTCGAAATGGGACGCAACGAGATCGCGATGCGCCTGCTGTCGGCGGAGGCCCGCGTGGCCCTGCACCACATGCGCTCGGGAACGATGACGGACGACGACTGGACCAGGCTGGCCCGCCGGATGCCGGACGTCTCCGCCGCCCCGCTGTACATCGATGATTCGCCCAACCTGTCGATGATGGAGATCCGCGCCAAGTGCCGCCGGCTCAAGCAGCGCAACGACCTCTCGCTCGTGGTCATCGACTACCTCCAGCTGATGCAGTCGGGTGGTTCGCGCCGTCCCGAGAGCCGTCAGCAGGAGGTTTCGGACATGTCCCGAAACCTCAAGCTGCTGGCCAAGGAGCTCGAGGTCCCCGTGATCGCGCTCTCCCAGCTGAACCGTGGTCCCGAGCAGCGCACCGACAAGAAGCCGATGGTCTCCGACCTGCGTGAGTCGGGCTCCATCGAGCAGGACGCCGACATGGTGATCCTGCTGCACCGCGAGGACGCGTACGAGAAGGAGTCCCCGCGCGCAGGTGAGGCGGACCTGATCGTGGCGAAGCACCGCAACGGCCCCACGGCCACCATCACCGTGGCCTTCCAGGGCCACTATTCGCGGTTCGTGGACATGGCCAACACGTAGCATCCGATCATGGATGAGCTTGCTGAGGACCTGGAACTTCTCCCTTCCACCCGGCGTTCGCTGAGACACCGGATCGCCGTGGCGCAGAGCGCGGGGCGGGCGCCGTCGGTGGTGGCGGCCGTCGTGCGGGGCGGGGAGGTGGTCTGGGAGGGCTCCCGGACCTCCGTGGAGGGGCACGGCCCGGACGGGGACGTCCAGTACCGGATCGGGTCGATCAGCAAGACCTTCACGGCTGTTCTGGTGCTGCGGCTGCGGGACGAGGGGCTGCTGTCGCTCGCAGATCCGCTGGAGCGGCACCTGCCCGGCACCGGGGCCGGTGAGGTGACCGTCGCCCAACTGCTGGCCCACACCGCCGGACTTGCGGCGGAGACGCCCGGCCCGTGGTGGGAGCGCACACCGGGCGAGCTGCGGCCCGAGCTGGCCGACGTACTGGGCGCGGAGCCGTTCAAGCACGCGCCCGGGCACCGGCACCACTACTCCAACCCCGGTTACACACTGCTGGGTTCGCTCGTGGAGGCGCTGCGCGGGAGGCCGTGGGAGGAGGTGCTGCGGGCCGAGGTGCTGGAGCCGCTGGGGCTGAGCCGTACGAGCGGGGCGCCGCAGGCCCCGCACGCGGGTGGTTGGGCGGTGCACCCGTGGGCGGACGTCATGATGCCGGAGCCGCTGGAGGACCTGGGCCTGATGGCTCCGGCCGGTCAGCTGTGGTCGACGACAAGGGACTTGGCCCGGTTCGCGGACTTCCTGATGCGCGGGGACGAGCGGGTGCTGAGTGCGCAGTCCGTACGGGAGATGCGCACCGCGGTGGCGCCGCCGGAGCCGGGCTTCGCCGAACTCGGCTACGGACTGGGCATGCAGCTGATGGCCCAGGGCGAGCGCCGGCTGGCGGGACACAGCGGATCACTGCCCGGCTTCGTCGCGGGCCTGTGGCTGAGCGAGGCGGACGACGTGGCGGCGGTGGTGCTGGCGAACTGCACCTCGGGGCTGCCGGCGGCGACGGTGGCAGCGGACCTGGTCGGCATCGTGGCGGATGCCGAGCCGCGGTTTCCGGCGCCCTGGCGGCCGTTCCGGGAGTCGGACCGGGTGCCGCTGGAGCTGTGCGGCCCCTGGTACTGGGGGACTTCGGCGTACGGGGTGCGGCTGAAGGCGGACGGGTCGCTGGAGCTGGCACCGCTGGGCGGGTCGGGGCGGTCGGCGCGGTTCCGGGCCGAGGCGGACGACAGCTGGACGGGGCTGTCCGGCTACTACGCCGGGGAGACGTTGCGGGCGGTGCGCCGGGAGGACGGCTCGGTGAGCCACCTCGACCTGGCGTCCTTCGTGTTCACGCGGGAGCCGTACGACGCCGGGGCCCCGGTGCCCGGCGGCGTGGACCCGCAGGGCTGGCGGGGCATCGGCTGAGGTCCCGGCTGACGTCCCGGCCGACGTCCCGGCTCTGCCTCAGGCGACGAGTTCGCGCTCGAGCGGCGTGCGGAAGCGGGGGGTGATGCGGGCTTCCCCGAGCCATCCGGCGAGCCGGTCGGCCTCGGCGGTGACCGCCTCCTCGGCGTCCCGGCCGGGGCTGCCCAGCAGTCGCCAGACGATCTCGCCGTCGGCCCGCTGGGCCCAGCCGCCGACGATCTCGCCGTTCCACCAGACGGTGGGGCCGATGTTGCCGGCGTAGTCGAAGAGCGCGCTCCTGTGCTCGGGGTCGAGGTGGAAGCCGCGGTCGGCCCAGCCCATGGCGGTGGGGTCGAGGCCGGGCAGGAGGGCGGCCCAGGGCTCGGTGGCGGGCTCGGGCGCCGTGTCGCCGGGGCAGACGAGCGCGGTGGTGCCGTCGTCGAGGCGGACCTGCTCGGGGCCGACGGCGGCGAGGGCCTTGCGGACGTCGGTGAGGGTCCAGCCGGTCCACCACTTGAGGTCGGCCTCGGAGGCGGGACCGTAGGCCTGGAGCCAGCGCCGGGCGATCTCGGCGCGTGCCTCGGGTGCGGATACGGGGGGCCACGGCTCGGTGTGGACCCAGCGGTACTGGCTGGAGGTCCAGGAACCGCGCGGGCGGTCGCGGCGGATCCTGCCGTCGGCGGCGAGGAGGCGGATCACCCGGGTGGCGACGCCCGTCTCGGTCTCGTACTTCTTCCCACGGCCAATGGTGATCTTCTGGCGCAGGGCGGGCACGGCGGCGGACAGCTGGCTGCCGGTGGAGGGGCCGCGGGCGTCGAGCGCATCGAGGGCGGAGGCTTCCGCCAGGGCCAGCCATTCGGCATCGAGGCCCTGTCCGTCCTCGTCGAGGTGTTTGAGCAGGGTGCGGCGTTCCTTGAGGGCGATTGCGCGGGAGGTGGAGGAGTCGACGTACGGGGCCAGTTCGGCGGAGACGGCGAAGAGCGTGTTGCGCATGCTGAGCAGCCGCACGAGGCTGACGTCCTCGTAGAGGGCCCGCTCGACCGCCTCGGGACCGCCCTCGGCCAGCCGGGCGCGGGCGGAGAGGAAGACGGTCGCGGCGTCGGTGGCGTGCAGGGCGACGACGGCATCGGCCGCCTGGGGCACCGTGGCGGCGCGGGCCGAGGGGGCCAGGCGGTGGCGCCGGCCGAGCCGGTCGCGACGCTCGGCAGTGGTGACGAGGGGGAGGCTGGGGCTCATCCTCCCGATCGTAGGCCGGGCCGCGGACAGGGCGGCCCGGCCTGCCGTCCGGCCGGTCAGAGCTGCATTTTGAACCCGACGTGGGAGGCGGCGAAGCCGAGCCGCTCGTAGAAGCGGTGGGCGTCGGTCCGGGTCGCGTCGGAGGTCAGCTGCACGAGGTCGCAGTTCTCGGCGCGGGACTTCTCGATGGCCCATTCGATGAACCGGGTGCCCAGGCCGCTGCCGCGCTCGTCGGCATGCACGCGGACGCCTTCGATGATGGAGCGGGTGGATCCCTTGCGGGAGAGGCCCGGGACGATCGTCAGCTGGAGGGTGCCGACGACCCGCTCTGCGCGGACGGCGACGACCAGGTGCTGATGGGGGTCGTCGACGAGGCGCTTGAGGGCCGTGCGGTACGGGGTGAGGTCGTCCGGGGATTCGCGGGTGGCGCCGAGCGGGTCGTCGGCCAGCATGGCGACGATGGCGGGCAGGTCGGCCTCGGTGGCCGGGCGGATGGACAGGCCGGAGAGGTCGGAGAGGCCGGCCTGGTTCGGGTTGCCGTTCGGGGTGTCGTTCGGGGTGTTCAAGAGGGTTTCCTTTCTCAGCCCGCTGCCACGGTGAGGGGCGCCCAGCGGCGGGTCCAGTCACCGGGCAGTCCGGGGATGCCGCGCGTCATCACGGCGTTGAAGGCGATCGATTCGAGGCCGCGGTCCTTGAGCCAGCCGAGGAGCTCCTCGTGGCGGACGTCGACATCGGTGCGCAGCGGCCGGTCGGTGCCCTTCGCGAGTGCGGTGATCAGCGACTGGGCGGTTCCGGTGTCGCGGGCGACCAGCGGGCCGATGACATGGGTGTCCATGTTGGGCCAGGCCGCGGCGTATCCCGTGAGGGTGCCGTCGCCGGTGGGGTCCTCGGCGACGATCAGCTGATCGGCGAAGGCGGGCAGCCGGATGATCAGGTGGGTGCGGTCGGTGCCGAAGACCTCGGCATCCAGGCGCAGGATGCGCTGGAGGTCTTCGGCGTTGGCGGGCCGGACCCGGGGGGTGCCGTACCGGCCGGGAGTGCCCTCGGGGCGGAAGGTGCCCATGAGCATCTCGGCGCGGGCGGTGGTGTCGAAGCCGAGTTCCTCGTAGAGGGGGCGGCCGTAGGGAGTGGCGTGCAGGGTGAGGGGGACGCCCTCGAGTACGTCGTCACAGACGTGCCCCATGAGGCGGCGCCCCAGGCCCTGGCGGGCGTAGCGCTCGGCGACGAGGACCATCCCGATGGCGGCGAGCTCCGGTCCGGTGTGGGTGGTGCCGTACTGGGTGACGACGCAAGCGGCTGCAAGTCCTCGCCCGTCGGGGGCGTCCACGCCGTAGCCGTTTCCGGCGGCGAGGAGGAGTCCCCATTTGTGGTCCTCGCGTGGCCAGCCACGGTCCTCTGACAGGTCGGCGCAGTGGTGGAGATCGTCCACGCTCAGCGCCCGGATCGGCAGGTCGGTGATGTGTGGTGGTGTCACCCGCCCCAGACTGGATCATCGATAGGGGCCAGTCCAGGGGATTTGGGCCAATGTTTCACGTGAAACATTTGGCTCGACCGGGGAATTCGGCCGATGTTTCACGTGAAACACCGGCCGTGAAACAGGGTGTCCCGCCAGGAAGGCACCGGATAGCCTCGACCGCTATGACCCAACTGCACCTCTTCGACCTCGACGGCACGCTGATGTACGGCTCTGCGGCGCCGGTCGAGATCTCCCGTCAGCTCGGCGTGGGTGCCGAGATCGCCGCTCTGGAGCGGTCCTTCGGCGCCGGGGAGATCGGGCCGCACCAGTTCTCGGTGGCGGCACGCGAACTCTGGGCGGACCTGACGCCGGCCCATGTCCGGGCGGCCTTCGAGGGCGCGCCCTGGCTCGCGGGCATCCAGGACGTGTGGCGGGAGATCCGGGAGCGCGGGGACTACTGCGCGGTGATTTCCCTGTCGCCGTCGTTCTTCGTGGAACTGCTGCTGGAGTGGGGTGCGCACGCCGCGCACGGGTCGGTCTTCCCCGAGGTGCCGTTCACCCGGCCCGTGGAGGCGGCAGGGATCCTGACGCCCGAGGGCAAGGTCACGGTGGCGGACCGGCTGTGCGAGCAGTTCGGGGTGGGCCGGGGCGACTGTGTCGCGTACGGGGATTCGAGGACCGACGCCGTGCTGTTCGAGGCCGTTTCGGTCTCCGTGGCGGTCAATGCGCGGCCTTATCTGGCGGAGCGCGCGACCCATGTGTACGAGGGCAGGGACCTGAGAGAGGCATATCAGCTCGTAGGGGCGGCGCGCCCGGGAGTTGCAGCATCTTAAGGGGAAAGTGGGTTCGAAACGCGGATTTTCCGCAATTCCCCCCCGGCATCTGAGTCGGCTGGCACGCTGTGAAGCCCGGATCCACGGATTCACAGGCCGTGGCGTGTGCAAACCGACCGAGATGCTCGAAGCGAGGCACCGCATGGACGCTCCGCCCACCAGATCGGCCAGACGGGGAACGGCCCGGATACCCGGTGAGGGCGAGGTGCCAGAGGCCTCGCCCGACGCCGTGCTGATCCGCCGGACCCTCGCAGAGATCGCACCGGTCGCCGACAGGGTGACCTCGTACTTCTACGCATTGGTGTTCACGGGACATCCGGAGGTCCGGGGCATGTTCCCCGCGGCCATGGACGTACAGCGGGACCGGTTGCTGAAGGCGCTGCTCACCGCCGCCGAGCACATCGACAATCCGGATGTGCTCGCCCCCTACCTGCGCCGGCTGGGCACGGGGCACCGCAAGTACGGCACCATGGCCGGGCATTACCCCGTGGTGGGCGAGGCGCTGATCGGGGCGCTGGCCCGGTACGCGCACGAGACCTGGGGGCCGGAGACGGAGGCCGCGTGGGTGCGGGCGTACACCGCGATCTCCCAGATCATGATCGACGCGGCGGCGGAGGACGAGACGAAGGCCCCCGCGTGGTGGCACGCGGAGGTGGTCTCCCACGATCTGCGCACGCCGGACATCGCGGTGCTGACGGTCCGCCCCGACCAGCCGTACGCCTTCCTGGCCGGCCAGTACACGAGTCTGGAGACCCCGTGGTGGCCGAGGGTGTGGCGGCACTACTCGTTCGCCTCGGCGCCGCGTGCTGACGGGCTGCTGTCCTTCCACGTCAAGGCCGTGCCCGCGGGGTGGGTCTCCAACGCGCTGGTGCGCCACGCCCGTCCGGGAGACGTGCTGCGCCTGGGGCCGCCGGCCGGGTCGATGGTCGTGGACCACACCACGGACAACGGAATGCTGTGCCTGGGCGGCGGCACCGGCATCGCGCCGATCAAGGCATTGATCGAGGACGTGGCCGAGCACGGGGAGCGGCGGCCCGTGGAGGTGTTCTACGGGGCGCGCAGCGACCACGACCTCTACGACAAGGACACCCTGCTGGGGCTGCAGCGCACGCACCCGTGGCTGTCGGTGCGCCCGGTGGTCGGCGAGGCACTGGCCGGGCAGCTGCCGCAGGCGGTGGGCGAGCACGGGCCGTGGAGTTCGTACGACGCGTTCATCTCGGGGCCGCCCGCGATGATCCGCAACGGGGTGGACGAGCTCAAGCGGATCGGGATCCCCGGCGAGCGGATCCGGCACGACGCGGTGGAGGAGCTCGCGGGCGTGGCGGGCTGAGGCCGGCGGTGACGTCCCGCCGGCCTCGGGGAGCCGCTCTCCGGGGCCGCTCTCGGTTCTCAGGGCACGGTGTCAGCCGAGGTCGGAAGCGTGCATGGCGCGGACCCCCTCGATGTTGCCGTCGAGGTAGTGCCGCAGGGACAGCGGGACGAGGTGGACGGCGGCGATGCCGACCCGGCTGAAGGGGACGCGGACGATCTCGTACTCGCCCTCCGGCTCGTCGATCTCGGGGCCGTGCCGTTGGCTGGGGTTCATGGATTCGAGGTGGCAGACGAAGAAGTGCTGCACCTTCACTCCGGTCACTCCGCCGTCGGCGATGTGCTCGACGGTGTCGACGAAGCAGGGCACCACATCGGTGATCTTCGCGCCGAGTTCCTCGTGGACCTCGCGGTGGAGGGCGTCGATGACGGTGGCGTCCGAAGACTCCACTCCCCCGCCGGGGGTCACCCAGTACGGATCGACGCCGGGCTTGGTGCGCTTGATGAGGATCAGGTCGTCACCGTCGAGCAGGATCGCGCGGGCGGTGCGTTTGACCACGGGACGTTCGGTCATGGGAGAAGAGTGGCCCAGCACTCCGCTTCTGAAACGCGCCAAGGGTCTCGAACGGGAACTCACCAGTGCGCGGCGGCGTGCAGCAGCAGCTCGTGGGCCCGTGCGAGGTGGGCGAGTGCGAGGCCGCCGGCCCGGGTGACGAGGAACCACGTGCGCAGCGGCGGTACCGGGGGCTCGGCCAGGGCCACGATCCGGCCGCTGTCGAGGGCGTCCTGGCACAGGTAGCGGGGGATCACGGCGAGCCCGGCGCCGGACTGCACGCATTCCAGTACGGCGCGCAGATCGGGCGCGACCACGGTGGCGGCGGCGTCGGGCGGGGCCTCGAAGACGGTGGCCCAGTAGCGGGTGACGAGGGGCAGGCTCTCGTGGACCTCGACGAGCGGGATGCCGTCGAGCGCGGCGGGTCCCTCCTCGCGCAGCCGGTCCCGGCCGACGAGGGCGGCCCAGTAGGGCGCGGAGACCAGGACGTGCTCCTCGTCGCACAGGGCGGTGGCGGTGAAGAGCCCGCGCGGGCGCGCGGTGGTGACGACGAGGTCGTGGTGCCCGGCGGCGAGGCCGTCGAGGGCCTCCTCGGCTCCGGTCTGCAGGGTCGCGCGCAGGGTGTGGCCCCGGCCGACCAGCGGTGCGAGGGCGGGCAGTACCCGCAGGCCCAGGAATTCCGGGGGTCCCGCGACGTGCAGGGTGCGCAGGGCACCGGCGACCTCGCGCTCGGTCTCGGTGATCCGCAGCAGGGCGTCGAGGTGCGGGGCGGCCTTGTGGGCGAGTTCGTCACCGACGGCGGTGGGGGTGACGCCGCGGGCGCGGCGGTGGAAGAGGGGGCGCCCCAGCTGGCGTTCGAGGGTGCGGATCTGCGAGGTGACGGCCGGCTGGGACAGGCCCAGGAGGGCGGCGGCGCGGGTGAAGGAGCCGGCCCGGTGGACGGCGACGAAGGTGCGCAGCAGAGCCAGGTCCATCGCGGCACCTCGACCTTTCGGTGGGGGCCTTCAACTATAAATATGCGGATAGGACCCTGTCGCTACCGTGATTGGACTCTGACGCAGAGTCAATTAGCCTTGTCGCGTGGTTCTCGGCGGTGTCTTCCCCGCGATGGAACCGGGCGGTCCGAGCCATGAGGGGGGAGGCTCGGACCGCTTCCCAGGGCCCGTTCAGCTGTCTGCGGTGGCCGAATCGAGTGCTCGCAGGACGTCCGAGACCAGGTCCTCGGTGTCCTCGGCCCCGGCGGAGAAACGGATGAAGCCCTCCGGCACGGCGTCCCCGCCCCATCGTCCGCGCCGCTCGGCGGTGGACCGTACGGAGCCGAAACTCGTGGCGTCCTCGACCAGGTGCAGAGCGTCCATGAAGCGTTCCGCGTGTGCGCGGTCGGGCACTGTGAAGGAGACGACCGAGCCGAAGGCGCGCATCTGGCGGGCGGCCGTCTTGTGCGAGGGGTCCGTGGCAAGTCCCGGGTAGCGCACGCCGGTCACCTCGGCACGGCCGGTCAGGGCCTCCGCGACGGCCAGCGCATTGGCCCACTGGCGCTGTGCGCGCAACTGGATGGTGGCGAGCGAGCGGTGGGCGAGCCAGGCCTCCATCGGGCCGGGGATGGCACCGACGATCTTGCGCCAGCGGCGGACGAGGGCGGCGAGTCCGGCGTCCCGGCAGACCACGTAGCCGAGGAGCAGGTCGCCGTGGCCGGTGAGGCCCTTGGTGCCGCTGGCGACGGAGAAGTCCGCTCCGAGCTCCAGCGGCCGCTGTCCGAGCGGTGTGGCCAGGGTGTTGTCGACGGCGACCAGGGTCCCGCCGGCGTGTGCGGCCTCCACGAGACGGCGGACGTCGCAGACGTCGAGCCCCGGGTTGGAGGGGGTCTCGATCCACAGCAGCCGGGCCCCGTCGAGGACGGTGAGCTGGGCTTCGCCGGCGGTCGGGGCGGTGCGCACGTCGATCCCGTACGCCTCCATCTGCTCGCGCAGCAGCGGCAGTGCCTGGTAGCCGTCGTCGGGCAGGACGACGGTGTCGCCGCTGCGCGCCTGGGAGAGGAGCACGGCGGACACCGCGGCCATCCCGGAGGCGAAGACGACGGTGTGGACGTCCTGGCCGGGGGCCTCGAGTTCCCCGATGGCCCGTTCCAGCAGGGTCCAGGTGGGGTTGGTGTCGCGGCCGTAGGTGTACGGGCCCTCCACGTCGCCGGGCAGGTGGAAGTGGGCGGCGAAGGCGGGGCCGGGCAGGGTCGGTTCGTTCTTGACGGGGGCGGGCAGTCCGGCGCGGACGGCGAGGGTGCCGTCGCCGAGCCGGGCAGCCGCGCCGGTGCCGGAACCAGTGCCGGAGTCGGGGTGTTCGTTCACAGGGTGTGCTCCTTCAGGGCCAGGGCGTCGCGTACGGCCTCCAGCAGGCCGGGGCTCGCCGCCTCGACCAGCTCCAGGCATTCCTCGAACCCGTCGAACGGCCCGTAGTAGGGGTCGGGTACGTCGCCGTCCGCGGCCGCGGGGTCGAAGGACCGCAGCAGCCTGACCTTGGCGGCGTCCTCCGGGGTGGGTGCGAGCCTCCGGAGGTCCCGCAGGTGACCGGCGTCGAGGGCGATGACGAGGTCGAGGCCGGCGAACCACGAGGACCGGAACTGCCGGGCGCGGTGGTGCTGCTCGTACCCGGCGCCCTCCAGGACGGAGACGGTGCGGGGGTCGGCCGGGTGGCCCTCGTGCCAGCCGCCGGTCCCGGCGCTGTCGACCTCGACCAGCGCGCCGAGTCCGGCTTCGGCGACGTGGGCGCGGAAGACGGACTCGGCCATGGGCGAGCGGCAGATGTTGCCCGTGCAGACGAAGCACACGCGGTACATGGGGGGCCTGTTCAGTTCTTGTCGGGCAGGACCATGTTCACGGCCCAGCTGACGATGGAGATGATCAGGCCGCCGAGGAGGGCGGTCCAGAAGCCGTCGACGTGGAAGCTGAGGTCGAGCTGCTTGGCCAGCCAGGAAGTCAGCATCAGCATCAGGGCGTTCACGACGAGGGTGAACAGGCCCAGGGTGATGACGAACAGCGGCAGCGAGAGCAGCTTCACCACGGGCTTGACGATGACGTTGACCAGGCCGAAGACCAGCGCGACCAGCAGCAGTGTCAGGGTCCGGCGGCCCAGGCTGCTGCCGTCGTCGAGGGTGATGCCGGCGAGCAGCCAGATGGCAACGGCGAGGGCCGCCGCGTTGGCGATCGTCTTGACTACGAAATTTGTCATGTGTCTGATCGTGGCAGAGAAGATCCTGGGGGGACATCCGCAGATCAGCGGAGACCCGGGGACGACTGATCACAAGGGGCACAAGGACGATGAAAGCGTTCCGGCTGGACGAGCTCGAAGCGGAGCGGGCTGCCAACGACGGCGCCTATCTGCAGTTCCTGCGTGAGCGGAACATGTCGGTCGGGCTGTACGCACTCGACGCGGGGCAGAGCGATCCGCAGCAGCCGCACGGCCAGGACGAGGTGTACTTCGTGGTGAGCGGGCGGGCCTCCATCACGGTCGGGGAGGAGACGACGACGGTGGCGCGCGGCAGCGTGGTCTACGTCCCGGCGGGGGTCCCGCACAAGTTCCACCACATCAGCGAGGACTTGAGGGTGATGGTGGTGTTCTCCCCGCCGGAGGGCTGAGCTGCTCGTCGTGTCAGGGTCGCGGGCCCGTTCCGGCGTCCGGCCCCTAGGGGGCGGATCAGGGGACTCCGGGGGCTCGCGGGCCCCCGCGGGCATCTGCGGACTCCTAGCATCGAGAGCAGGAAGTCACGGATGTGGACGAGAACGAGGAAGAGGTCGAGGAGACATGAACGGGATCCGAGAGACGTTCGCGGGGATGCCCTGGTGGGTCAAGTGGGTCGCTGTTCCGCTGCTGGTGCTGTTCGTCTTCGGCGGTGTGATCACCAGCTTCCTGAGCTTCCTGGTCGGGTTCGTCTTCAAGCTGCTCCTCTTCGCGGCCCTGGTCGGCGGCCTGGTCTTCATCGTGAAGAAGGTCGGGCGAGGCGGATCGAAGTCCTCCTCCAGCGAGTGGTAGAAGTATGCGGACGGCGTGGTTCCGCGATTGCGCCAGGTGAGGGAACATGAGGCGGTAAACCGCTCACAGGCCCGGAATCGGCGGATAGAGTGGCAATCTGTGCCGTTCCCTGGGCACCGAAAGTCGGCAACTCCGCTCTGACCTGCGGTTCTGTCAAGTAGCCGCTGAGTACGACCCCCAGGACCGATGGCACGTGGCGGGGGCGGCCCCCGCAGGGCGGGCCTCCCCGAAGGCCCGCCGCCACGCCTGGGGGTGAGCTTTGTCTTCGGTTCACAATGCCGGTGTGCCGACGCTGATCGGTTCGGTGCAGAGGGCGTTGAGGCTGCTCGAAGCAGTGGGATCCCATAGCGAGGGAGCCCCGGCGAAACAGCTGGCACGCGAAGCCGGGCTCCCGCTTCCCACCGCGTACCACCTGCTGCGCACCCTCACTCACGAGGGCTATCTGCGCCGGGAGAACGGAGTGTTCGTACTGGGCGACGCCGCCGGGCGGCTCGCCGGTGGCGGACTTCAGCAGAAACGTCGCAGCATGATCCTCGATTCGCTCGCGCACTTCCGCGACGCGGTCGGGGCCCCCGTCTACTTCGCGGTCTACCGCGAGGGCGAGATCGAGGTCGTGGGCGTCTCGGACACCCCGGCCAACCCGGCCTGCGAGGAGTGGGCCGACTTCCGCGCGACCGGTCACGCGCACGCCATCGGGCAGTGCCTGCTCGGCCAGCTCGACGAAGAGGCCCGCCAGGACCATTACGACCGCCACCCGGTCGAGGCCATCACCCCTTATACCGTGAGGGATCTGCGTTCCCTCGAGAACCGGATCGGGGCCCTCGGGCGAATGCAGCCAGTAACCGAACGCCAGGAATATGCCCTCGGCACGGTCTGTGCGGCGATTCCCATCACTGCGGGCGATACCGCTGCAACCATGGCGATTTCTCTACCGCTGCACCAAGAACATCGATTGCCGTATGTGGTCGATCGGCTACGGAGTGAAGTAGGCGCGCTGTTGAGCACCCTCTCGTTCTCTATCAGTATCTGAAAACTCACTCCTTGTGATCTGCTAGCGCTTCCACCACCCTTGTCAAGAGGGCCCTGGGGGATCATTCCTGGCCACTTCCACTACAGCGGGGTAGGCAATGCGCGAGTCCGTACAGGCAGAGGTCATGATGAGCTTCCTCGTTTCCGAGGAGCTCTCGTTCCGGATTCCGGTGGAACTCCGGTACGACGCTCGTGACCCCTACGCAGTCCGCCTGACCTTCCACCTTCCCGGAGACGCGCCCGTGACCTGGGCGTTCGGCCGGGAACTCCTCCTCGACGGCATCAACAAGCCGTGTGGTGACGGGGATGTGCACATCGCCCCCACCGATCCCGAGGAACTGTCCGACGTCCACATCCGGCTCCAGGTGGGCGGCGACCGGGCGCTGTTCCGCGCGAGTGCGGCTCCGCTCGTCGCGTTCCTCGACCGGACCGACCGGCTGGTGCCGCTCGGTCAGGAGCGGAACCTGGGCGATTTCGAGGAGAGCCTCGACGAGGCGCTCATCAAGATCCTCGCCGAGTCGAAGCAGAACGAGCAGAACGCGGGCTGACGCACACTGCAGAACAGCTGACGCACCACTGCAGAACAACGGCACATGCAATACGGGCTACACCTTCAACACCTGCTGCAACACCGGCCACACCTGAAACACAGGGAATGCCGACGTCCGCTGACCGACGGACGAATCCGGCCGATCACCAATCACCAGGACCGGCTCAGCGGGTCGATGCGCCGAGCGCCACGGCCCACCGGCTTTCCCGGGCAGCACCGCACGCGATCCGACCCGTCGCGTCCAACGATGCAGATGCCCTTCGCCCCGTTCGGCGAGAACCCCGTTCGGCGAGAACCGTCATTCAGCGCTTGCGCCGCCGGCCCCGGCCGCCGCGGACCGGCCCCGAGGCCGGCGAGGCGGTCGGGGACCCCGGCCGGTCGGCCGAAACGACCAGCGCGGCCAGTGCCGTGGTCACCGGGACCGAGGCCACGAGCCCGATCGAGCCCACGAGGGTCCGTACGATCTCCTCCGCGACCAGCTCGCTGTTGGCCACGGACCCCATGCTGCTGTTCGCGATCGAGAACAGGAGAAGCAAGGGCAGGGCGGCGCCCGCATAGGCCAGGACGAGCGTGTTGACCACCGACGCGATGTGGTCGCGGCCGATCCGGATGGCCGCCCGGTAGAGCCCGCGCGGGCCCATCGACGGGTCGGCCTGGTGGAGTTCCCAGACTGCCGAGGTCTGGGTGACCGTCACGTCGTCGAGCACGCCCAGGGATCCGATGATCACGCCCGCGAGCAGCAAACCGCTCATGTCGATCTGCGGGTAGAGCCCGTGGATCAGCCCGGTGTTGTCATCGGTGTTGCCGCTGAGGAACGCCCAGTCGATGAACACCGAGCCCAGCAGCCCGATCAGCAGCAGCGAGACCAGCGTGCCGAGGACGGCGACCGAGGTGCGCGCCGTCAGCCCGTGGCACATGTACAGGGCGATCAGCATGATGGCGCTCGCGCCGATGACCGCGACGAGCAGCGGATTCGAACCCTGGAGGATGGCCGGGAGGATGAACAGGGTCAGCACGCCGAAGCTGACGGCCAGCGCGATCAGGGCGAACACCCCGCGCATCCGCCCGACGAGCACGACCGCGAGGGCGAAGATGCCGGCGAGCAGGGCCAGCGGGAACTTGCGGTTCACGTCGATCACCGAGTACTGGAGGTCGTGCGGGGCGTCGGGCGCGTAGGCCACGACCACCTCCTGCCCCTTCTCCAACTGCCGCGGCGCACCCGGCTGGACGACCTCGACGAAGGTCCGTCCCTTGTCCCCGCCCGTGCGGACCTCGACAGTGGCCTTCTTGCACTCGCCGGTCTGGGCGGCCTGCGCCTCGCGCCCCTCGGGGGTGGAGGTGTCGCCCGTCGGAGGTACCTGCGAGGCGTTCACGGATTTGCAGTCGACATGCTCCAGTGACACGACCGCGCCCTGTTGGGTCTGCCGGTCGAAACCGACCCCCGTGCGCTCGTGGGCGGGTGCTCCGCCCGGCCAGAGCACGGCCATGCCGACGAAGACGGCGGCGGCGAAGGGGATCAGTACGGCCGCGATGACCTTGCGCAGGTGCTTCGAGCCGGGGGCCGCCGGACCGTGGCCATGGCCGTGTCCATGTCCGTGT
Organism: Streptomyces sp. NPDC085524; assembly: GCF_044541755.1. Lineage (NCBI taxonomy): Bacteria > Bacillati > Actinomycetota > Actinomycetes > Kitasatosporales > Streptomycetaceae > Streptomyces > Streptomyces sp. NPDC085524. The sequence goes on along the minus strand of NZ_JBITTH010000004.1, from coordinate 226,119 downwards.
CCGTGGCCCTGTGCGTGCCCGTGTCCGTCGTGGTCGGGGCCGGGTGGACGCCCGGAGGCGCGCCCCGGACCCCGGCGCTCGTGGCCGGTGTGGTCGTGGGGCTCGCTGGGCTTCGTGGGGGGATGCGGCGAAGACGTCACCGGCAGATCATCGCAAGAGATGAGGGGGCCCACTGTTCAGCACGCCATGGATGGCGCTAGCGTGGGGGCTACTTTGCACAACGCGGGAGCTCGGAGCACCGGGCTGAGAGGGCGCTGATCACCGTACGCACATCACAGATGTGTACGGGAGGAGGCTGCGTCGACCGCCGAACCTGTTACCGGGTAATGCCGGCGTAGGGAGATCAGGTCTCATGACCATTCAGGACGACGCACGCACGCCTGCCGTCAGCCAGGACGACGACGGCCAGACCGAGCGCCAGCCCGGCTGGCACAAGGGATACCTGGCGGGCTCCCGCCCCGACATCCGGGTGCCGGTCCGCCAGGTCCACCTCACCAACGGCAAGGACGTGACGCTCTACGACACGTCCGGTCCGTACACCGACCCCCAGATCGAGACCGACGTCCGCCGGGGCCTGCCCCCGCTGCGCGAGAACTGGATCATCGGTCGCGGCGACACCGAGGAGTACGCGGGCCGCCCCGTGCGCCCCGAGGACGACGGCATCAAGCACACCTCGCCGCGCGGCGGGCTCAAGAACCTCGACGCGGTCTTCCCGGGCCGCCCCCGCCAGCCCCGCCGGGGCCGCGGCGGCGCCGCCGTCACGCAGCTCGCGTACGCCCGCCGGGGCGAGATCACCCCGGAGATGGAGTACGTCGCGATCCGCGAGAACGTCTCCCCCGAGGTCGTCCGCGAGGAGATCGCCGCAGGCCGCGCGGTGCTTCCGGCGAACGTGAACCACCCGGAGATCGAGCCGATGATCATCGGCAAGCGGTTCCTGGTGAAGGTCAACGCCAACATCGGCAACTCCGCCGTCACCTCCTCCATCGAGGAGGAGGTGGAGAAGATGACCTGGGCCACCCGCTGGGGCGCGGACACGGTCATGGACCTCTCCACGGGCCGCAACATCCACACCACCCGCGAGTGGGTCCTGCGCAACTCCCCCGTGCCGATCGGCACCGTGCCGCTCTACCAGGCCCTCGAGAAGGTCGACGGCCGTGCCGAGGACCTGACCTGGGAGATCTACAAGGACACGGTCATCGAGCAGGCCGAGCAGGGCGTCGACTACATGACGGTGCACGCCGGCGTGCTGCTCCCGTACGTCCCGCTGACCGCCCGCCGCAAGACCGGCATCGTCTCCCGCGGCGGCTCGATCATGGCCGCGTGGTGCCTCGCGCACCACAAGGAGAACTTCCTCTACACGAACTTCGAGGAGCTCTGCGAGATCCTCGCGACGTACGACGTCACCTACTCGCTCGGTGACGGCCTGCGCCCCGGTTCGATCGCGGACGCCAACGACGCGGCGCAGTTCGCGGAGCTGAAGACGCTCGGCGAGCTCAACACGATCGCCAAGCGCCACAACGTGCAGACCATGATCGAGGGCCCGGGCCACGTCCCGATGCACAAGATCAAGGAGAACATCGACCTCCAGCAGGAGATCTGCGAGGAGGCGCCGTTCTACACGCTCGGCCCGCTGACCACGGACGTCGCGCCCGCGTACGACCACATCACCTCTGGCATCGGCGCCGCGATGATCGCCTGGTGGGGCACCGCGATGCTCTGCTACGTCACGCCCAAGGAGCACCTGGGCCTGCCCAACCGCGACGACGTGAAGACCGGCGTCATCACGTACAAGATCGCGGCGCACGCCGCCGACCTGGCCAAGGGCCACCCGGGCGCCCAGGACTGGGACGACGCCCTGTCGGACGCGCGGTTCGAGTTCCGCTGGGAGGACCAGTTCAACCTGGCCCTCGACCCGGACACGGCCCGCGAGTTCCACGACGAGACCCTTCCCGCCGAGCCGGCCAAGACCGCGCACTTCTGCTCCATGTGCGGCCCGAAGTTCTGCTCCATGAAGATCTCGCAGGACATCCGCCGCGAGCACGGCGGTGACCTGAAGGCCGAGGAGATCGAGGCGGGCATGGCGGAGAAGTCCGCCGAGTTCGCGGCCTCGGGCAACCGCGTGTACCTGCCGCTGGCGGACTGACCTCCGCTTCGGGGCACGACGGAAGGGCCCGCGACACCGAGGGGGGAGTCGCGGGCCCTTTCCCGCCGTCCAGGACGTATGCGGCGGTCAGGCGGGGACCTGGGCGGCCAGGCCCAGCTTGCGCCGGGCGAATTCGAGGTTCGCGAGGATCCGGTCGTGCTCCTCCAGGGGGAGGCTGCCTTCCTCGAGGAGGCGCTGGCAGCACTCCAGCGATTCCTGGTACTCGCCCACCCAGTACGAGGCCACAGCGAGTTCGTCGAGGGCGCGCCACGAGTGCCACGCGAACTCCACGAACAGGATGTCGTCCGGCGGCGGGATCCGCACCGCCTGCCGGGCGAACGTGTAGGCGAGCGGCCAGCGGCCTTCGAGGCGGCAGAGGCGGGCGAGCTCGCCGATGGCCTCGGCGCGCGAGGGGCGGCTCTCGTACGCGCGCAGGAAACGGTCCGTCACCTCGGCCTGCGGCCTCTTGAGGTTGGCCGCGAGCCGGGCGGCGTAGAGCCGGGCGCAGTAGGTCTCCTCGACCCAGCCGCCCATGGCGACCCGGTGGTCGTAGGCGGCGAGGGACTTCTCCGGCTCTCCCGCGTCGCGCCAGCTCTGGGCCAGGTAGAAGGCGTACCGGGTGTTGTCGGGTTCCTTCGCCAGCCCTTCGGTGAGGACCTCGGCGTCGCGCAGGTACTTCGCCCGCTGGCCGCCCTCCCGCAGACGCGCCCCGCCGCCGACGGAGAGGATGTTGAAGCCCTCGATCACGTCGCGGGTGTAGTCGGTGCCGCATTCGATGTACTCGTGGAGCACGCCCACGTACCGCCAGGGCAGCCGGTTGGAGACCAGTGCAGGCCGCCAGTGGATGATCGGACCGTCGCGCAGCGCGACCTGGTACGCGTCGAGCGTCAGGTCCGGCATGCGGAACCCGGGCTCGATCTGCATCTCGTCGTCGCCGTCGATGAACAGCAGGTAGTCCGCGCTGGAGCGGGCGAGATCGATCGCCTCGGTGCGGCTTCCGTCGAAACCCTTCCACGGGCGTTCGTACAGGGTGCCGGGCAGGTCGGCGAAGCAGTCCCGGATGACGTCCTGGGTGCCGTCCGTGGACCCCGTGTCCACGATCACCCAGGTGTCGATCAGCGGGCGCACCGACTCCAGGCACTTCCGGATCGTCGGCGCCTCGTTCTTGACGATCATGTTCAGACAGATGGTCGGTTTCACCGCAAACACCCTCTCGTCGGCCGGGACGCGGGCGACGTTAGGGAGTCCGGCGGCCGAGCGGGTGGCGGCACGCCGGTGGCAATATCACGGGATGGTCGGCTTCGCATCCGTTCGTGGGGGCCTGATAGGCCGATCTGTTGATGTGTGGCCCGAAATGCTCAAGATGGCGGGGTTTGCCCCCGTAACTTCCCAAGGAAGATCGAACCCGCGGTCGGGGCATCACCCGTTCCGGTCGCATTCCGTTCCGAAGGAGACCTCCACATGAGTCGTGAGCATCGGACCCGGTCGCCCCTTGGCCCCATTCCCCGCAGCCGGGCATGGATGGCGGGCGGTGCCCTGGCCTCGCTCTCCCTCGTGCTCGTGAGCATGGCGAGCCCGGTCGTCGCCATGACCCGGCCGGCCGCCCCGGCCGTGACCGCAGCCGCCCCCGCGGCCGGCGGAGGCGACGACTGCAAGCGGGACGAGGGTCGTCCCCCGCACGACAAGCCGCTGCACGCCCAGCTCCTGGACAAGTTCCTGGGCGGCGACAACGACGAGGTCTGGGGCGGGGAGGACGGCAAGGGCGGCCACGACAAGTGCCCGTCCGGTGCCACGGGCCCGACGGGTCCCACGGGCCCGACCGGCCCGAAGGGCGACACGGGCGCGACGGGTCCGGCCGGTGCGACGGGTGCGACGGGTCCGCAGGGTCCGACGGGTCCGGGCGGTACGGGCTCGGTGGGTCCGACGGGTCCGCAGGGTGCGACGGGTGCGACGGGTGCGACGGGTCCGCAGGGTCCGACGGGTCCGGGCGGTACGGGCTCGGTGGGTCCGACGGGTCCGCAGGGTCCGACCGGCGCCACGGGTGCGACGGGTCCGCAGGGTCCGACGGGTCCGCAGGGTCCGACCGGCGCCACGGGTGCGACCGGCCCGTCCGTGTGCAGTGATGTTGACGCCTACAAGCCCAGCAACAGCGAGGAGGTCAAGGCCGTACTGACCGGCGGCGTGGCCTACGCGGGTATCCGCAACCTTCAGCCGTCGCCGACCGATTTCATCTGGTATGACCTCACCGACACCGGAGACACGTACCCCGACGGCGCATGCGCCATCTCCATCGCCTCGCAGACCTCATCGGCCGACGGTGTCTCGATCCAGGTGCTGACCGAAGACGGTGCGGTGTACGAAACCACCTGTGAAATCGCCACGCTGGGACCCAACAATGACGGGTTCCCTGCCAACACCCGGATCCTCAACTGCAACGAGGTGTGGACTCTCCTGACCCCGGGTCACCCGGCACCGGGTGACACCGGCCCGACCCCGACCATGAACCGGGTTCACCCTGACCTGCGGAGCCTCAAGCCGCAGACCGCCAAGGGTCTCCACAAGGCCGACAAGGCCGTTCCGGGACACCCGGTCAACAAGAAGGCCCAGCCCGTGCGTAAGTCGCACATGTGACGACCGGGCCTGACCTGACGTAGTACCCACCCGCAGTACCCACGCGGCCCGGAGCACGGTCGGACTCAGTCCGGCTCCTGCTCCGGGCCGCCGGCGTCTGAGCACCTGGTGTCCGGCGATGGATGAACCCGGCCGGGACCCCTCACGCATCCGGGCCGCGCGGCGTCCGTCGCTGCGGGAGCCCGCCATTGGGGGTGCTTCACTGCTCCGATCCGTTGATATGACTGCGCGGCGTCCCCGGCTCCTGACACACGGATCCTCACGATGGCCGAGGTGGTGGCCCCCGGCCCCATCCCACATCGTTCGATCCGGTTTCGAGAAGGAGCGGCGTATATGAGTCCCGAGAACAAGACCAGGTCACCCCTCGGCCCCCTGCCGAAGCGCGGCAGCCTGGTGACCGGCGGAACCGTCGCATCGCTTGCCCTGGTCTTGATGGGAATCGCAGGCCCGGCGGTAGCCGTCGGCCAGTCCGTCCAGACGGCCGGGAGCGCCCGCGCGGCGACCCCGGCGGGCGGGGACTACTGCCCCGACCACAAGCCCAACCACAAGCCGAAGAGCACCGACCTCCGGGGCGGGCCCCAGGGCGGCGACGACAAGTGCCACGAGGGCAAGCGGGGTCCGACCGGACCCACCGGCCCGACGGGTCCCACCGGCCCGACGGGTGCGACTGGTGCGACCGGCGACACGGGCCCCACGGGTCCGACCGGCCCGACGGGTCCGACCGGCGCGACGGGTGCGACGGGTGACACGGGTCCGACGGGTCCGACGGGTCCGACCGGCCCCACCGGCCCGTCGCGGTGCATCGACGTCGACGCCATCGCGGACAACAACGCCTGGGAGGTCAAGGCCGCCCTGACCTCGGACCGCACGGCCTTCGTCGGCATCCGCGACACCCAGGGTTCGTTCAACGGCCCCAACACGACCGAGTTCAGCTGGCACAACCTCACCATCGACCCGCCGCACACGGACTACCCGGCGGACGCGTGCGGGATCTCCATCGCCCACCAGGCGAACAACGTCTCGATCCAGGTGCTCACGGAGTCCAATGAGCTCTGGGAGACGCTCTGCTTCGTCACCAACGTCAGCAACACGCCGGGCACGCGCAACTTCGAGCTCGACTGCACGGACGACGAGAACCCGCAGGACGACGGTGCCGGCCCCTGGGTCCAGCGGATCCCCGGCCCGAGCGGAGTGGTCCCGCTGAGCCGTGCCGCGGTCAAGCCGCAGCACTCGGCGTCGCAGCTGGACGTCCCGAAGGGCATCAACCGCCCCTGAGGCGGCGGGAGCCGGGTCGGTGACCCCGTCACCGGCCCGGCTCCGACCAGGGCGGCCCGGAGCGGCGCCGGAGGGATCACTCCGGCTCGCGCTCCGGGCCGCCGAAGTCCGGGCTCGTGAAGTCCGGCGACGTGTAACCGGGCCGGGGACCCTCATTGGGGGTCCCCGGACTTGTGAAATCAGGCGCCGTGTAGCCCAGTTCGGGCATCCGGCCGCCGCGCCTGCGGGGCCCGGGGAGGCCCGGGCCCGAGCTCGGGTCGGCCAGCGCGTCCCGCAGGAACGGCATGATCCCCCGCTCCAGGAGGGCGTTGCGCCAGGCCTCCCGGGCCCGCGCGACCTCGTCGGGTATCGCCTCGGCCACGTCCGCCGCCACCTCGGTGGAACTGTTGCGGACGGCCGTCACCAGCAGCCCGATCACGGCGACGAGCAGAGCCGCCGCGGTGAGCGCGCCGAAGAGCCAGCCGGCCGTCAGCATCGTTTCGGCGAAGGCGGGTTCGGGCTCGATCATCTTCAGGCTGTAGCCCACGAGCAGGAAGATCAGCATGGCGGTGCCCGCCAGGACGGGTGCGAGGACCGCGACCACGGCGCTGATGCCCGCGCCACCGCCGGTGTCCTGCCCGGTGCCGTCCTCGCCCGTCGTGCCGGGGGCGGACAGCAGTTCGTCGCGCGAATCCTCGCGGATCTTCACGTAGTGGTCGTACTCGGCGGCGGCCGCGGCGATGAGCAGTGCGCGGGCCCCGAGGGCCATGGTGCGCAGCTGTTCGGCGTTCAGGCGTTCGCCGAGCGTGGCGAGCTCGGGCCGTTCGTGCGCGGTGCGCAGCGCCTCGTCGAGGAGCCGATCGAACTCCGGTCGGTCTTCGGTCAGCAGGTGCGGAGCGCTGGTCATGTGCATCCCCCGATGCTCCGTGGAGGCCGATACCCGCGTAGACCCGGGCGCCGGCACAAACGGAGGAGAGCCTGCTACGGATAGAGCGATGGTAGAGCGCCCGTGCCGCAGGTTGACAGGGGCTTTCCGGAAATACCCCGTGCGGGGAACCCTCAGTCGTTCAGCGGGAGTTGCCGGACGAGCAGTTTGCCCGCCATCGTGACCCCGCCGTCCATGGCGATGGCGAGGCCGTCCGCGTACACGTGCGGGCCGTCCACGGCCTCCGGGCCGCGGTTCTCGTCGCCGTCTTCGGTGCCCACTTCGCCGAGCAGGTAGGGGATGGGGCTGTGGCCGTGCACGACGCGGCTGCCGCCGTACGTGCCGAGCAGTTCGCGGACGGCCTGCGGGCCGGTCTCCTCGTCGCGGAAGGCGAACCGCTTGGTGAACTTGCGGAAGAGGTCCCAGGTGATGTCGGCGTCGCCGCGGTTGAGGAGCTCGTGGATGGTGTCGTTGACGTCCTCGATGTTGTCGCCGTAGTCGAGGTACGCGGTGGTGTCGGAGTGCAGCAGCAGGTGGTCCTCGACCAGGACCGCCGCGTCGAGGCGGGACATCCACTGCAGGTGCACGTCCTGGAGGCGTTCCATGTCGGTTCGCTGGCCGCCGTTGAGGAGCCAGGCGGCCTGGAAGGTCGCGGTGCCGGCACCGGACTGGATCGGGGTGTCGCCGAACCGCTTGGCGCCGATGAGCAGCAGTTCGTGGTTGCCCATGAGGGCCTTGCAGTAGCCGCCGGAGGCGGCGGCCTCCGCGGACAGCCGCATGACGAGGTCGATGACGCCGATGCCGTCGGGTCCGCGGTCGGTGAAGTCGCCGAGGAACCAGAGCCGGGCGTTGCCGGCGGACCAGCTGCCGTTCGCGTCGATCAGGCTCTGGGCCCGGAGCTCGTTGACGAGCTCGTCGAGGTAGCCGTGGACGTCGCCGACGACGTAGAGCGGTCCGGGGCCGGTGGGGTCGTCCTGGGGGACGTACTGGACCTGGACGGTGTCGCCGGGGCCGCCGAGTGCGCCGCGGCCGATGACCGGCAGGTCGCGGTAGGTGGGGGTGTAGCCCTCGGGGTCCGCGTCCGCGGGCTCCTCGGGGGCCTTGACCATGCTGATGGGTCCCGGGAGGGGGGCGGCGGCGGGCTCGGCGAAGTGCTCCGCGAAGGGTTCGGCCTGGGGCTCGGCGGCGCCGTCGGCGTAGTACGCGGGGTACTCGCCGTAGACGGGCGCCTCGCCGGGAATCCCCGTGGGCACGGCGTACGGGGCGGGCGCGGTGACGGGTTCGTCGACCGGCACCCGGAAGTCCCGCAGCGTCTCCGTCCGCATCGCGGGTCCCTGACCGGCCCCCTGAGTCATCGACCCCTCCACCACCGTCGCGCTGCCGTGCACCTGCGGACCCTCCTGACCTCCGGGGAGGAGGGTCCGTGATGTCGTGCGCCCATCATAGGAATGCAGCTCGCGCTGTGTGACGCACCAGGGGTGGTGAATCCTGCGCGGAACCAGTCGTTCCTGATGCTTTATCCCGAAATGGGCGTTGTTGATCTCCTCGGCAGTCAGTCCTGTGCCGGGGATCGGGGCGGGCTGACGGTCGTTCGGGGCTGCCTGCGCTGTGACGAGGTACGGATGATCAACTCGGTCGGGACGACCTGTTCCAGGGGCCGTCCGGTGTCCACTCCCTCGATGGCGTCGATGAGGAGCTGCACCACCGCGGTGCCGATGCGCCGGGGCTTGAGGGAGAGCGTGGTGATCGGCGGTTCGGTGTTGGCGTAGACCGTGGACTCGCTGCAGCAGACGAGCAGCAGGTCCTCGGGTACGCGCAGGCCGTAGCGCCGGGCGGCGGCGAGCAGGTCGGTGCCGTTGGGGTCGAAGAGTCCGTAGACGGCGTCGGGCCGGTCGGGGCGGGCGAGGAGCCGGTCGGCGGCGACGGCGCCCGCGCAGGGGTCGTGGGCGGGGTAGGACTCGTAGACGGGGTCCTGGCCGACGCGCTCGCACCAGTTGAGGTAGGCGGTCGTGGAGAGCCGGGTGTAGGTGTCGGTGGTCGTGCCGGTCAGCAGCCCGATCCGGCGGGCGCCGGCGGCGGCGAGGTGGTCGAGCAGGCCCAGGACGGCGGCCTCGTGGTCGTTGTCGACCCAGGCGGTGACGGGGAGGGAGCCCGCGGGGCGGCCGTCGGAGACCACGGGCAGGCCCTGGCGGACCAGTTCGGTGACGACGGGATCGTGGTCGGAGGGGTCGATGACGACGGTGCCGTCGAGGGCGACGTTGGACCACACGTCGTGCCGGGAGGTGGCGGGGAGGATGACGAGGGCGTAGCCGCGGGCGAGGGCGGCCGAGGTGGCGGCCCTCGCCATCTCGGCGAAGTAGGCGAATTCGGTGAAGGTGAAAGGTTCATCCCCGTACGTCGTCACGGTCAGGCCGATGAGGCCCGACTTGCCGGTACGGAGGGTGCGGGCGGCGGCCGACGGGCGGTAGCCGAGGCGGTCGGCGACTTCGCGGACGTGGCGGCGGGTGGCGTCGGGCAGACGTCCCTTGCCATTGAGCGCGTCGGAGACTGTCGTGATGGAGACGCCCGCCGCGGCGGCCACGTCCCTGATGCCTGCCCGGCCCTGTCGGCCGGCGGCCCGCCGGGTGGTCTCGGTCCGGCTCACCTGATGCTTCCCTGCTGCTGTCATGGCGAGCCGATAGTAGGGCTCCGGAGCGGGGGCGGCCTGGGTGCATATGCACCCGTTGACAGGAACGATTCTGCATGGTTCGCCACCCCCAATGACCTTGGAAATGAAGATATTTGGGCGCCGCGGGCGAGGGTGCCGCTTGTCGGCGGGTCCGGGCATGCCAAACCGGTCCGGTCTCGGGCCGGTCTCAACTCACCTGCACGAGGGATGCGCGCCACGGCGCAGGCCACCGGCGCGCGCATATATGCGCGCGCTCCCCCGCATTCCAGGCGCCCCCATTCTCGGAAGAGCGGAATCCTCATAAGGTGAGCAGTATTGAGTCGACGGCGACGTCGTACGGGATGGTCGAGGAGGACCTGCGGTGAGCGAGAAGAGCCCGAAGCTGCGCGCCGAGCTGGACGGCATTCCGACATACAAGCCCGGCAAGCCGGCTGCCGCGGGCGGTGCCGTCGCGTACAAGCTGTCCTCGAACGAGAACCCGTACCCGCCGCTCCACGGGGTGCTGGAGAGCGCGGTCGCGGCGGCCGGCAGCTTCAACCGCTACCCCGACATGGCGTGCACCGGCCTGGTGAACGAGATCGCGGAGCGGTTCGGCGTGCCGGTCGAGCACGTGGCCACGGGCACCGGCTCGGTCGGTGTGGCCCAGTCCCTGATCCAGTCGACGGCCGGGCCGGGCGACGAGGTCATGTACGCCTGGCGTTCCTTCGAGGCGTACCCGATCATCACGCAGATCTCCGGTGCGACCTCCGTCCAGGTGCCGCTGACCGACGGCGACGTGCACGACCTGGACGCGATGGCAGAGGCGATCACCGAGCGGACCCGGCTGATCTTCGTCTGCAACCCGAACAACCCCACCGGCACCGCGGTGCGCCGTGCCGAGCTGGAGCGGTTCCTGGACCGGGTGCCGTCGGACGTCCTGGTGGTGCTGGACGAGGCGTACAAGGAGTTCGTGCGCGACACGGACGTGCCGGACGGCGTCGAGCTGTACCGCGACCGCCCGAACGTGGCGGTGCTGCGTACCTTCTCCAAGGCGTACGGGCTCGCCGGCCTGCGCGTCGGCTTCGCGATCGCCCACGAGCCGGTGGCCGCGGCGCTGCGCAAGACCGCGGTGCCCTTCGGCGTCAGTCAGCTCGCGCAGGACGCCGCGGTGGCTTCGCTGCGCGCCGAGGACGAGCTGATGGGCCGCGTCGGGGCGCTGGTGGGCGAGCGGACGAGGGTCCACGAGACGCTGCTGGCGCAGGGCTGGACGGTGCCGGACACCCAGGCGAACTTCGTGTGGATGCGGCTGGGGGAGCGGACCGCCGACTTCGCGGCGGCCTGCGAGAAGGCCGGTGTGGTGGTCCGGCCCTTCGCGGGCGAGGGCCTGCGGGTCACGATCGGCGAGCCCGAGGCGAACGACCTCTTCCTGCACACGGCGGAGGCGTTCTTCAAGGAGCTGTAGAGCGGCTGGTCGTCAGACCAGTTCCACGCGGATGGGGTCGCCGTCGCGGACGGTGGCCAGCAGGCGGGGGTCGCCGTCGAACGAGCCGAGCACGTTGCACGGGCTCGCCAGGCGGCTCTCGCCTCCGCGCGAGATGGGCGTGGGGCCGTAGGGCAGCGCGAGTGCGTCGCCCTCGGTCCAGAACGCGACGGTGCCGGGCTCGACGACCTGCTGGGCGTCGTGTTCCAGGGCCACGGAGACGCCGGTGTCGAAGTAGACCTCTTCGCCCCAGGTGTTCGCGGAGGCGGAGATCGGGAGGGCCGCGGCCAGCGCCTTGCTGGTCGGGGTCTCGTCGAGGGTTGCGGTGAGCAGGCCCGCAGGCCAGGAGATTCGAATCTGCATGAGCCATATTCAACAATTTGTTGAATCGGTTGGCTAGGGGACCCCCGCTGTGGAGGGATGGAAGGGCGTGCGCAATAATGCTTGTGAATGTGAACGCGTTCACAAGCGTGTCCTGCTTCTCCCGATATGGGGGAACCCGCCAGGCAGACTGCGGCTGTGACCACGGCGACGACAAGGAGAAGACGACGTGGACCTAGCTTTGGCGCCAGAGACATTGGCGCGCTGGCAGTTCGGCATAACCACCGTCTATCACTTCCTCTTCGTGCCGCTGACGATCTCGCTCGCCGCCCTCACGGCCGGCCTGCAGACCGCCTGGGTGCGCACGGAGAAGGAGAAGTACCTCAGGGCCACGAAGTTCTGGGGAAAGCTTTTCTTGATCAATATCGCGATGGGTGTCGTCACCGGCATCGTCCAGGAGTTCCAGTTCGGCATGAACTGGTCCGACTACTCGCGATTCGTGGGTGACATCTTCGGAGCGCCACTGGCCTTCGAGGCGCTGATCGCCTTCTTCTTCGAATCGACCTTCATCGGCCTCTGGATCTTCGGCTGGGACAAGCTGCCCAAGAAGATCCACCTGGCCTGCATCTGGATGGTGTCCATGGGCACCGTCCTGTCCGCCTACTTCATCCTGGCGGCGAACTCCTGGATGCAGCACCCCGTCGGGTACCGCATCAACGAGGAGCGGGGCCGGGCCGAGCTCACCGACTTCTGGCTCGTGCTCACCCAGAACACCGCCCTCACCCAGTTCTTCCACACCATCACGGCCGCCTTCCTGGTCGGCGGCGCGTTCATGGTCGGCATCGCCGCCTTCCACCTCGCGCGCAAGAAGCACGTCCCCGTGATGCGGACCTCGCTGCGGCTCGGCCTGGTCACCCTGATCATCGCCGGAATGGGCACCGCAATCAGCGGCGACCTGCTCGGCAAGGTCATGTTCAAGCAGCAGCCGATGAAGATGGCTGCCGCCGAGGCGCTCTGGGACGGCGAGGCGCCGGCCCCCTTCTCCGTATTCGCCTACGGCGACGTCGAGAAGGGCCACAACAAGGTGGCCATCGAGATCCCGGGCCTGCTGTCCTTCCTCGCCAACGACGACTTCACCTCCTTCGTCCCCGGCATCAACGACGTCAACAAGTCCGAGCAGGAGAAGTTCGGGCCCGGCGACTACCGGCCCAACATCCCGGTCGCCTACTGGGGCTTCCGCTGGATGATCGGCTTCGGCATGGCCTCGCTCGGCGTCGGCGTGCTGGGCCTGTGGCTGACCCGCAAGAAGTTCATGCTGCCGCCGGGGCTGCGGACCTCGGAGGACGAGGTCCCGAACCTGGTCCTCTTCAAGAAGGCGCTGAGCCCGAAGTGGGGACAGCTGTACTGGGTCGTCGCGCTCTGGACGATGGGCTTCCCGCTCATCGCCAACTCCTGGGGCTGGATCTTCACCGAGATGGGCCGCCAGCCTTGGGTGGTCTACGGAGTCCTGCGCACCCGGGACGCGGTCTCGCCGAACGTGTCGCAGGGCGAGATCCTCACCTCCATGATCGGCTTCACGCTGCTCTACGCCGTGCTCGCCGTCATCGAGGTCAAGCTCCTCGTCAAGTACGTCAAGGCCGGCCCGCCCGAGCTCACCGAGGCCGACCTCAACCCGCCCACCAAGATCGGCGGGGACGACAAGAACGCCGACCGGCCGATGGCCTTCTCGTACTGAGGCTGGGGAGACCACACCATGCAACTCCACGACGTCTGGTTCGTACTCATCGCCGTTCTGTGGATCGGCTACTTCTTCCTGGAGGGCTTCGACTTCGGGATCGGCGTACTCACCAAGCTGCTCGCCCGCGACCGCACCGAGAAGCGGGTCCTGATCAACACGATCGGGCCCGTCTGGGACGGCAACGAGGTCTGGCTGCTCACCGCGGGCGGCGCGACCTTCGCCGCCTTTCCCGACTGGTACGCCACCCTCTTCTCCGGGTTCTACCTGCCGCTGCTGATCATCCTCGTCTGCCTCATCGTCCGCGGCGTCGCCTTCGAGTACCGGCACAAGCGGGACGAGGAGCGCTGGCAGACCAACTGGGAACACGCGATCTTCTGGACCTCGCTGATCCCCGCGTTCCTGTGGGGCGTGGCCTTCGCCAACATCGTGCGCGGCGTGAAGATCGACCAGAACAAGGAGTACGTCGGGACCTTCCTCGACCTGCTCAACGTCTACTCGGTCCTCGGCGGCCTGGTCACCCTCACCCTGTTCACCTTCCACGGTGCGGTCTTCGCCTCGCTCAAGACGGTGGGTGACATCCGGGAGCGCGCGCGCAGGCTCGCGGCCCGGCTCGGTGTGGCGACCGCGGTGCTGGCCCTGGCCTTCCTGACCTGGACCCAGCTCACACGCGGAGACGCCAAGAGCCTGGTCGCCATGGCCGTCGCGGTGATCGCGCTGCTCGGGGCCCTGGCCTTCAACCGGGCGGGCCGTGAGGGCTGGTCGTTCGCACTGTCCGGGGTCACCATCGCGGCGGCCGTCGCGATGCTCTTCCTGACGCTCTTCCCGAACGTCATGCCGTCCTCGCTGGACGACGCGTGGAACCTCACGGTCACCAACGCCTCGTCGAGCGCGTACACGCTGAAGATCATGACCTGGCTGGCGGCCGTGGCCACCCCGCTGGTCCTGCTCTACCAGGGCTGGACGTACTGGGTGTTCCGCAAGCGCATCGGTACGCAGCACATCGCCGACGCGCACTGACGCCCGGCCCTCCCGTTCGACCCCCTGCCTCGAGGGATGTTTCACGTGAAACCGATCGACCCGCGCCTGCTCCGGTACGCCCGATCCACCCGCCTCTTCCTGGGGGCGGTGGTGGCCCTGGGCGTTGCCGGCGCGGGGCTGGTCGTCGGTCAGGCGATGCTCATCGCCGAGATCGTGGTCGGCGCCTTCGAGGAGGGGCTGGACGGGGCCGCGCTCCGGACGCCGCTGCTGCTGCTCGCGGCGGTGGCGCTGGGGCGCGGACTGATCGCCTGGCTGACGGAACTGGCCGCCCACCGGGCCGGCGCGGCCGTCAAGTCGGAGCTGCGGGGCAGGCTCCTGGAGCGGGCCGCGGACCTGGGGCCCGGCTGGCTGACCGGGCAGCGGACCGGTTCGTTGGTCTCGCTGGCCACCCGCGGGGTGGACGCCCTCGACGACTACTTCTCCCGCTACCTGCCCCAGCTGGGGCTCGCCGTGGTCGTACCGGCGGCGGTGCTGGCCCGCATCGTCACCGAGGACTGGGTGTCGGCCGCCATCATCGTGGTCACGCTGCCGCTGATCCCCCTGTTCATGATCCTCATCGGCATGGCGACCCAGTCGCGGATGGACCGCCAGTGGCGGCTGCTGTCGCGGCTGTCGGGGCACTTCCTCGACGTGGTGGCCGGCCTTCCGACCCTGAAGGTCTTCGGGCGGGCCAAGGCGCAGGCCGAGTCGATCCGCAGGATCACCGATGACTACCGGCGCGCCACGATGCGCACCCTGCGCATCGCCTTCCTCTCCTCCTTCGCACTGGAGCTGCTGGCCACCCTTTCGGTGGCGCTGGTGGCCGTGACCATCGGCATGCGGCTGGTCCACGGCGGCCTCGACCTCTACACCGGGCTGGTCATCCTGATCCTGGCGCCCGAGGCCTACCTGCCGCTGCGGCAGGTGGGGGCGCAGTACCACGCGGTCGCTGAGGGACTGGCCGCCGCGGAGGAGATCTTCGACGTACTGGAGACCCCGCTCTCCGGCCCCGCCGGGCGGGCGGAGCTGCCGGCCGGGGCTCCGCTGCGGATCGAGATCGACGGGGTCGCCGTCCGCCACGCGGGCCGGGGCGAGGACTCTCCCGGCCCCGTCTCGCTGAGCGTCGGACCGGGGGAGTGCGTGGCCCTCACCGGCCCGAGCGGGGCCGGGAAGTCCACGCTGCTCCAGGTGCTGCTCGGGTTCACGGCCCCGACGGCGGGGCGGGTCCGGGTGGCGGGGGTGGACCTGGCCGAGCTGGCGCCGGAGCAGTGGCGCTCGCGGATCGCGTGGGTGCCGCAGCGGCCGCACCTGTTCGCCGGAACCATCGCCGAGAACGTGAAGCTGGCCCGGCCCGGGGCCTCGGACGCCGAGGTGACCGCCGCTCTGGAGGAAGCCGGGGCGTGGCCGTTCGTCTCCGCACTGCCGCAGGGGACGCAGACCCCGCTCGGCGAGGGCGGTGCGGGCCTGTCCGCCGGCCAGCGGCAGCGCCTCGCCCTGGCGCGGGCGTTCCTCGCGGACCGTCCGGTGCTCCTGCTGGACGAGCCCACCGCAGCCCTGGACGGGGAAACCGAGGCCGGGATCGTGGAGGCCGTGCGCCGGCTCGCCGTGGGGCGGACCGTACTGCTGGTCGTGCACCGCCCGGCGCTGCTCGCGCTCGCCGACCGGGTCGTGGAGGTGCGCCCCGAGGGGCTCTCCCCCGTCGCTTCCACCGTCGCTGCCACTGTCACTTCCGCCGCCACTTCCGCTGTCCCGGCCGCGGCGTCCGCGGACGGCTTCGCGCTCCGCCCCCGGGACCCGCAGCGGGCAGGGGTGCCGGACGCGGATGACGTCCTGCCCGCCGGGCCCGTGCCGGCGCGGGTGCCCGGCGCGAATCCGCTCGGCCGGGTGCGGGCCGCCGCCAAGGCCTGGCAGGGGCGGTTCCGGCTCGGGCTGCTGCTGGGCGCGCTGGCCGTCGGGTGCAGCGTCGGCCTGATGGCCGTGTCCGGCTGGCTGATCTCGCGGGCCTCGGAACAACCGCCCGTGCTCTATCTGATGGTGGCCGTCACCGCCACACGGGCCTTCGGCATGGGCCGGGCCGTCTTCCGCTACGCAGAGCGGCTCGTCTCGCACGACGCCGTCCTGCGGATGCTCGCCGACCTGCGCGTCTCCGTGTACCGGAGGCTGGAGCGCATCGCACCCGCCGGACTGCGCGAGCACCGGCGCGGGGACCTGCTGGCCCGCCTCGTCGCCGACGCCGACGCGCTGCAGGACTACTGGCTGCGCTGGCTGCTGCCGGTCGGCACCGCCCTGATCGTCGGCACGGGTTCGGTCGCCTTCACCGCCTGGCTGCTGCCCGAGGCGGGAGCGGTGCTCGCCGCCGGGCTGCTCGCCGCGGGGATCGGCGTTCCGCTGGTCAGCGGGGCGACCGCCCGCCGCGCGGAGCGCAGGCTCGCGCCCGCCCGCGGCGAACTCGCCACCCGGGTGGCCGATCTGCTCACCGGCACCGCGGAGCTGACCGTGGCCGGCGCCCTGGAGGACCGCAAGGGCCGCACGCGCGAGAGCGACGGCCTGCTGACCCGGATCGCCGCCCGGGGCGCCGCCGCGAGCGGGCTCGGTGGCGGACTGTCCGCCCTGGTGTGCGGGCTCACCGTGGTGGCCTCCGCGGCGCTCGCCGCGAACGCGGTGCACGCAGGGCGGCTCTCCGGCGTGGCCATGGCCGTCGCGGTACTGACGCCGCTCGCCGCGTTCGAGGCGGTGAGCGGACTGCCGCTCGCCGTCCAGTACCGGCAGCGGGTGCGCCGCAGCGCCGAGCGGCTCTACGAGGTCATCGACGCTCCGGCCCCGGTCGCCGAGCCGGAGCGGCCCGCCCAGGCCCCCGCCTCGCCGTTCCCGCTGCGGCTCACCGGGCTCGGCGCCCACCACCCGGGCCAGGAACGGGACGCGCTGAGCGGGCTCGACCTGACCCTGGAGGCCGGCCGGCGCATCGCCGTCGTCGGCCCCTCGGGCTCGGGCAAGACCACCCTGGCCCAGGTCCTGCTCCGGTTCCTGGACCTGCGCGAAGGCACGTACACCCTCGGTGGGAGCGACGTCCGCACCCTCGACGGCGACGACGTCCGCACGCTCGTCGGCCTGTGCGCCCAGGACGCGCACATCTTCGACAGCTCCGTCCGCGAGAACCTGCGCCTCGCCCGGACCGGCGCGAGCGACGAGGAACTGCGCGGGGCGCTGGCCGCTGCCCGGCTCCTGGAGTGGGCGGACGGCTTGCCGGACGGGCTGGACACACTGGTCGGCGAACACGGCGAACGGATCTCCGGCGGCCAGCGGCAGCGCCTCGCCCTGGCCCGGGCGCTGCTCGCGGACTTCCCCGTACTCGTCCTCGACGAACCGGCCGAACACCTGGACCTGGCCACCGCGGACGCCCTGACGGCGGACCTGCTGGCCGCGACGGAAGGCCGTACCACCGTGCTGATCACTCACCGGCTGGCCGGTCTGGAGGCGGTCGACGAGGTGCTCGTACTGGACCGCGGGGACGTCGTGCAGCGCGGCGCGTACGCCGAGCTGGCCGACGCCGAGGGCCCCCTGCGCAGGCTGCTGGAGCGAGAACGGGCAGCAGACGGGACTTTGGCCGACTTTCCCCGCTAATCGGCACTAACTAGTCTCAAGGGCATGTCAGTGCAGGAGTCGCAGGAATCCCCCGAGCCGGCACCCGGAACCCGGGCAGCGCAGGGAACCCCCCGAACGCCGGACCCGATGGAGGCCGCCACCCAGGCCACCAGGAGTCTGCACGGCCTGTCCACCGAGCTCACGGCCCGGGTGCCGCAGCTGCTGGAGGCCATGCGGTCGGTCGGTACGGGACTCGAGCTGCACTCCACGCTCGACCGCATCTGCGAGACCGCCGCCGAGCTCGCCGGCGCCCGCTACGCGGCGATCGGCGTCGTCGACACGGAAGGCCGGGGGCTCTCGGACTTCGTCACGTACGGGATCAGCCCCGAGCAGGCCCGGAAGATCGGGCACCGCCCGGACGGGAAGCGGGGCCTGCTCGGGGCGCTGATCTCGCACCCCGAAACGGTGCGGCTCGCCGACCTGACCGAGGACCCGCGGGCGGCGGGCTTTCCGCCGCACCACCCCGAGATGAAGACCTTCCTCGGGGTCCCGATCCGGGTGCAGGGAGAGATCTTCGGCAACCTCTACCTCGCCGAGAAGAACGGCGGCGTCGAGTTCAACGACTACGACGTCCACATGGTCCGGGTGCTGGCCACCGAGGCGGGCATCGCCATCGGCAACGCCCGCCTGTACGAGGCCGCCACCCAGCGGGAGCGCTGGATCGACGGCTCGGTGGCCGTCACCACCGCCCTGCTGTCCGGCGGGGACGCCGACGACGCCCTCGCCGTGGTCGCCGAGCAGGCCCGCCACCTGGCCGATTCCGCTGCCGGGATCGTGATGCTCCCCGCCGAGGAGGGCGGGATGGAGATCGTCGCCGTCTCCGCGGAGAACCCTGCCACCTCGCTGGGCGTGGTGATCCCGGCCGAGAGCCCCGTGGTGGACAAGCTGCTCCAGGGCGAGCCGGTCTTCGTGGCGGACGCCGCCTCCGATCCCCGCATGATCAGCAAGCTGACCAGCCAGTACGGCCCCTGCATGATGCTGCCGCTGCACAGCGGCGGACGCGTGCTGGGCGCCCTGGTCACCCCCCGGGCCCGCGGCGGACGGCCCTTCAGCGAAGCCGAGCGGACCCTGGCCACCCAGTTCGCCTCCCAGGCGGCCCTCGCCCTGATGATGGCCGAGGCCCAGCGGGACCGGGAGCGGCTCGCCGTCTTCGAGGACCGCGACCGGATCGCCCGCGACCTGCACGACCTGGTCATCCAGCGGCTGTTCGCCACCGGGATGATGCTGGAGGGCGCCCAGCGCCGCTCCATCGTCCCCGAGGTGCGCGATGGCGTGGGCAAGGCCGTGGACGAGCTGGACGTGACGATCCAGGAGATCCGCACCGCGATCTTCGCCCTCCAGCAGGGCCCGGCGGAGGCCCCCTCCGGGCTTCGCACCCGGGTGCTGCGCGAGATCAACATGGCCGCCGTGCCGCTGGGCTTCAAACCCGCGCACCGGTTCCTCGGCCCGATCGACGCGGTCGTCGGCGAGCTCGTGGGCAAGAACTTGATCGCCGCACTGCGCGAGGCCCTGTCCAACGCCTTCCGGCACGCGGACGCCTCCCGGATCGAGGTGGTCCTGGACTCCACCGTCACCCTCGCAGACGGGCGGCCCGGGGTCCGGCTGGAGGTCGCCGACGACGGGGTGGGCATCCCCGAGGGCGGTCGGCGCAGCGGTCTGCGGAACCTGCGCCGGCGGGCCGAGTCGCTGGGCGGGGCGAGCTGGTACGGCCCGGGCCTACGCGAGGACGGCGGCGGCACCACCCTGGTGTGGGAGGCCCCGCTCTAGAGGCTCCGCTCCAGAGGCTTGGCTCCGGAGGCTTGGCTCCGGAGGCTCCGCTCTAGACGTGGCCCTGCTGCCGCTGGGCGATGCGTTCGGCCACGATGCGTTCGATGACGACGGCGACCCCGTCCTCGTCATTGGCGGTCGTACGGCCGGACGCGGCCGCGATCACGTCCGGGTGGGCGTTGCCCATCGCGTACGAGGTACCGGCCCAGCCGAGCATCTCGATGTCGTTCGGCATGTCCCCGAAGGCGACCACCTCGTCAGGGGAGATGCCCCGCTCTGCGCAGCACAGCGCGAGGGTGCTCGCCTTGGAGACCCCGTGCCCGCTGATCTCCAGGAGGGCGGTCGGGCTGGACCGGGTGATCGACGCGTAGGCGCCCGCGGCGGAGCGGGCCAGCTCCAGGAATGCGTCGGGGGCGAGCTCGTTGTGGTGGGCGAGCAGCTTGAGCACGGGGGCGGCGCTGTCGTCCGTGTCCTGCTGCAGCAGCTTTTCGGCGGTGGCGAGGATCGCGCCCGGGTCCTTGAAGAAGGGCGGGTAGGCCGGCTCGTAGTTGATGCCGGTCGTCATCTCGACGGCGAAGGAGGTGCCGGGAGCCGCCGCGCGCAGGGCCTCGACGACGGAGAGGGCCGCGGCCCGGGGAAGGGCCCTGACCAGTACGAACTCGCGCCCTGCGTGGAGGTCGACGACCGCTGCCCCGTTGGCGCAGATCGCGAGGCCGTGTCCGTGGACGTGGTCGGCGACCACGTCCATCCAGCGGGCCGGTCGGCCGGTCACGAAGAAGACCTCGATGCCCGCCTCCTCGGCAGCTGCGAGCGCGGCGACGGTGCGCTCCGATACGGACTTGTCGTCGCGCAGCAGAGTTCCGTCGAGGTCGGTGGCGATGAGCCGGGGCACGGGGATCGTCCCGTCCGGGCGCTGGGAAGCCGAGGTCACCGCCCCATCTTCGCCCATGGCCTCGAACGGCCCGACCACGGCCGGGCAACAGGCGGTCCCCACGGGCGGTACACGGCGGGGCCGCTGCCGGAGCCGGCTGTCGCGGCGAGCCGATGTTTCACGTGAAACATCCCCTCGCCGTAGGCTCGACGCATGAGTCTGCGTCTGAGCACGGTGATCCTTCCGGTACGGCGATGGCACGAGGGAGGCCGCGACCAGTGGGTCAGGGCCGAGCAGCTCGGCTTCCACACCGCCTACACCTACGACCACCTCTCGTGGCGGTCCTTCCGCGACGGGCCGTGGTTCGGTGCGCTGCCCACGCTGACGGCGGCGGCCACCGCCACCGAGCGGCTGCGCCTGGGCACGCTGGTGACCTCGCCGAACTTCCGGCACCCGGTGACCCTGGCCAAGGAGCTCATCTCCCTCGACGACATCTCCGGCGGCCGGATCACCCTCGGCATCGGAGCGGGCGGCAACGGCTTCGACGCGACCGCGCTGGGCCAGGAGGCCTGGAGCCCGCGTGAGCGGGCCGACCGCTTCGCCGAGTTCGTGCCGCTGCTGGACCGGTTGCTGACCGAGGACGCGGTGAGCGACGAGGGGACCTTCTACTCCGCCGAGGAGGCCCGCAACATCCCCGGCTGTGTGCAGCGGCCGAGGCTGCCGTTCGCCGTCGCCGCGACCGGACCGCGCGGCCTGCGCCTCGCCGCCCGCCACGGCCAGGCCTGGGTGACCACGGGCGACCCGAAGCTCTTCGAGGAGGGCACGCCAGAGCAGTCGAGGGAGGCCCTGCGCGGGCAGCTCGAACGCCTCCACAAGGCGCTGGCGGAGATCGGGCGGGAGTCCGAGCCGATGGAGAAGATCCTGCTGACCGGCTTCACGCCCGAGGCCAACCGGGTGCTGGACTCCGTGGACGCGTTCGTCGACTTCGCCGGCCGACACCGCGATCTCGGCTTCACGGAGCTGGTGATCCACGCGCCGATCCCGGACTCCGACTTCGCCGCGGACGAGAGCGTCTTCGAGAAGATCGCCACCGAGGGCCTGGCCCAGCTGGACCGCTGACCGGCCGTCCGCCGCCGCTTCCCGTGCCCGGGCAGGGGAAGCGGCGGCGAGCAGCTCAGCTCCGCAGCTGATCGAGCACGCGCTCCGCGGAGGGGAGCAGCCAGTCCGGCAGCTCGCCCTCGGGCACAAGACGCAGCTCGTCGATGAGGGCGGAGACGCGGGTGGCACCCGCTTGCGCGTCATCCCGCTCGTGCTCGGTCCACGCGGCGTTGGTCACGCACTGGAACCGGTCGCGCAGATGGTCCGGGCCGAGGTCCGCATAGGCCCGGGCGGCCCGGTCCCACAGCTCGATCTCCTCCACGCGCAGTCCGTCGGCCTCGGCGGCGCCGAGCGACGGCCCGGAGCGGTCGTCGCCCTCGAACCCCTCGAAGCCCTCGACGACGTCAGTGTCCTCGTCCTCGTCGTCGTCCCCATCCCCGTCGTGGGACTGCCCGTTGGCGCTGACGTGCCGGTCGAGCACCTGTGCCAGCTGGTGCCAGGTCTGGGCGAGTTCGGAGCGCAGCTCGGGGGCGCCGGGATCCGCCGCCAGGGCGGCTTCCAGCACCGAGGCGGCTTCCGCCATCCGGCCCCGGGCCCGCTCCACGGACTCCCCCGTGACCTCCTCGCGCAGCCCCAGCCAGGCCAGGGAGCGCAGGATCCGCACCTCGGCGACCGGGGCTCCGCCCGCCAGCCGGTGCAGGACGAGCGAGCGCTCGAAGGCGGCGACCGCCTCCTCGGCCAGCCCCGCGTCGGAGAGGGCGTCGGCGGCGGACTGCGCGAGGCTCGCCTGCGGGCGGGGGTCCTCCCAGTCCTTGGCCGTTTCCGCGGCGAGGAGGTACTGCTCCGCCGCCGGCCGGAGCTCGTTCAGCCGGCGCAGCAGATCGCCCAGGAACTCCCGTACGAACACCGCCTGCCGGTCGCCGTGCTCCAGCAGATCGGGCAGCGTCGACTGCAGGACCTCCGCGGCCTCGGCCGCCCGGCCGTCCTGCGCGTACGCCCGGGCCAGCAGCAGCCGGGCCTGTGCCCCGCCGTCTCCGGTGAGACCGGCCTGGTCGAACCAGTGGGAGGCCGCGAGAGCGTGCTCGGCGGTCTCGGCCGCCGCGGCGCCCCGCCGGAGCAGGATGTCCGCGAGGGTCAGCCGTACGACGCCCTGCGTCTCGGCGTCGGTCACATCGGTCGCGTGCTCCAGACCGGCACGCGCCGCCCGCTCCGCTTCCTCGGGACGGTCCAGCGACATCAGCACCCCCGCCCGCAGCACCAGCGGGTCCACCGCCTGCCACGGCCCGCCCGCCGCGACCGCCCGCGCGGCGGCATCGGCCAGCAGGTCCACGGCCCGCTCCGGATCACCCTGGGACAGGGCCACCCGGCCGAGCATCTCCTCGGCCTCCGCGACCAGGTCCGCCAGCGGCGTGTCCCGGTAGGCCGCGACGAAGGCGGTCAGCTCGGCGGCGAGCTCGCCGTGCCCGTGCTCCCGGCCGTCCTCCCCCGCTGCGGACGCCTCGACCGAGCGCAGGTACGACTCCACGCGGATCGCGGACAGTTCCGCGAGCGCGATCCGGCGGGCACGGAGCGGTTCGGCCGGGTCCAGGGCCTCGGCGGCCCGCACGGCCGTCGCCATCAGCTCCCGGATCCGTGCGGGAGCCGCCCCGGACTGGGCGGCCAGGCTGGCCAGCCGCAGCTCGGCCAGGGCCGCCCGCTCAGTGCGGCCCAGGGCCAGGTACTCGTCCCTTACCGCCGTCAGCAGCTCGGCCGCCCCCTCGGCACCGCTCCGCGCGGCGGCCAGGGCCCGCTGGTCCGCGAGGTCGGCACGCACCAGCGGGTCGGCCTCCGGCTGCGCATCCACCCGTGCGGCGACCTCGGCCCACAGTGCCTCCGCACCCGGATGTCCCAGGTCACGGGCATTCCTGGCGCGCTCCACCAACCCGCCGAAGTCGAAGCCGGCTGCCGACGCGGTCGGGGTGATCTGCGCGGTCGCTCCGGCCGGAGCGGGCACGGAGGGTGCACCCGGGGCGGCGGCCGCGCCGGGACCGGCCTGCGGCAGGGTGGTGCCCCGCACGCCCAGCGGGAGCACGCCGGCCAGCGGCTGCCGCGCGACGCGCTCCAGGAAGCGGTCCGACACCCGGGTCGTGCCGTTGCGCGCGTCGAACTGCCGGGCGATGTCGAGGCAGCCCGCGTACAGGACCTCGTACAGCTCGGAGACGGTCCGGGGGATCCCTTCGTAGGGGACGGCGGGGAGCAGGCCGTGGCCCAGTTCCTGCAGACGGCGCAGCAGGACGAGGATGCCCCCGTGGAAGGCCAGCTGGTCGTCGACGTTGGCGAGGGGGGCCACGTGGGGGCCGTGCTCGGCCAGGATCTCCAGGCCGCGCGACTCGTTGCCGGTGAGCGCGCAGAACTCGATGTGCCGGCCGACCGAGGGCAGCAGGCTGTCGTTGCCCCGGGCCAGGCGGTAGCCGCGCAGGTGGTGCGAGCGGGCCTCGTCGGTCCGGCCGAGCCGCAGCAGCGGCAGCAGCGAGGTGGCGAGCACCCGGTGGGGTTCCTCGGCGCAGGTCAGATCGCCTTCGAGGACCGGCTTCCAGATGTCGAGGGCCTCGGCGTCGTCCCCGTGCAGGACGGCGTACTGCCCCTGGCCGTTGAGCTCGCAGGCACGGCAGTCGCTCATGTCGTCGCGGTCCGCGGCCTGCCAGCGGGCGAAGGCCTGCTCGGCCCGCTCGTCCTGGCCGGTCGCATGGGCGAGCCACAGTTCGGCCTCGCGGACGGGCCGCTCGCTGTAGCCGGCGCTCCGGTACCGGCGCTCCATCTCCTCCAGCCACCCGGTGGCCGACTCGAGGGGGATCCCGGGGGAGTCCGAGATGGCCGTGGCGACCCACTTGAACTGCCAGAACAGCGAGTGCGCGTCCCATTCGGAGAAGGCGCCCGGGTCCTTGTCGTACTCCTGGAGCAGCCGGGCGAAGGGCACCAGCATCTTCGAGGACTCGGAGCTGTAGAGGTAGGCGTTGATCAGGTTGTCCAGGGCGTCGCGGAACAGGGCCCGGTCGCCGCTCGCCTCCGCCGCCCCGGCCAGTGCCTCGGCATGCGTGTTGCGCGCGGTGCCGTTCGGCGCCTCGCGGTTCTCGGCCAGACCCCGCACGATCTCCTCGCGCGTCATGGTGGTCACTTCTGGTCCCCCTGGGTGTCGCGGGCGTCGCGGGCGTCGGCGGCATCGGCGGAGCGGCCCGTCGGGTGGGTCGCCCACTCCAGGAGCCCGAGGAAGGCCCGGTTGAGCAGGGTCGAGTCGGCCGGCCGCAGGGGCCGCTGGGACATCAGCAGGGCCTGTCCGTACAGCGATTCGACGGCGGTGCCGGTCAGCGCCTCGTCGGGGAGGGCGGAGATCCGGCGGATCAGCGGGTTGTTGTGGTTGAGGACGAGGCGGGCGCGGGGAGCGGAGCCGCGCAGCGCTCCGAGGATGCCGCTCCACAGGGAGTCGGCGCTCTCCAGAGCGGCGGTCCGGTCGCGCTCCTGGCGGGCCTGGCGGTCGTCGAGGTAGAGCGCGGGGACGGCGACGGGCTGGAAGGCGCGCAGCACCACGTCGCATCCCTGGGGTTCCAGGCGGGTGCGTGCGGTGGCGAGGAAGGGGGCGAGTGCCAGTTCGGCGGCGGTCGGCACCGGGTCGAGCCGCTCGGTGACCGCCCCGGCGTCGAGCTCGGTGACCTTCAACTCGGGCCGGACGGCGGGCAGCAGGGCCAGCAGGTCGGCGTCGTAGGTGTAACCGGCGTTGATGACGCCGAGGCCGTGGGCCGCGGCGATCGGGGCGATCTGGCGGAACTCCTCGACGGTGCGCGTGAAGTGGATGTCCGTGTGGGCGGCCGCGAACTCCTGGAGGCTCATCGAGCCGTCGCTGGTCTCGAACGGAAGCCAGGGCAGCATCAGCCCGAGCAGTTCGGCGTCGTGCCGGGCCATGGACTTCACACCGAGGTGGTGGACGCCGAGGAAGGCGGCCAGGCGTTCCGGGTCGCTCGCCGCGAGCTCGGCGAGCCAGCCGCGCACGCGCGAGCCGAGGGCCTCGCGCACGGCCGAGAGGGTCTCGTCGTCGTACAGGTTCTCGCGGGAGGCGGTGGGGCGCAGGGTGTCCGTGTCGAGGACGACGCGCACGAAGAACGCCCAGTCCGGGAGCAGGTTGTCGGCCCGGTCGGTGAGCAGCATGCCCTTGAGGTGGACGCGGTGTCCGGCCCGGTGGGCGGGGCTGGTCGGCTCGGGGAGCACGTACGCCACGCCGCGCACCCCGGCGAGGGGCAGGTCGAGGTCGATGCTGTCGAGCGGGGTGAATCCGAAGAGCCGGGAGCAGTGTCCGGCGAGTGCGACGCGGCGGGCGGCGGGGGTGGGGAAGGGCCGGTCCCAGACGGCGGGCAGGGCGGTGACCGGGCGCGGCTCGCCGCCCTCGCCGTCGTCGAACGTGATGTCGTAGGGGAGCAGGGAGCCGTAGTCGCGGGCCAGTTGTTCGACCTTGGCCGGGACGGTCCACTCCGCGGCGCCGGGGCGGGCTTCCAGAACCACGGTGGTGCCGGGCTCCGGTCGTGCCTCGTGGGGCAGTTCGCGGACCGTGTACGAGCCGTCGTCCGTGGCGAGCCATTCGACGGGAGCGGCCTCGGGGTCGCGGGCGGAGCGGGTGACGACGCGGATCTGGCGGGCCACGACGAAGCACGCGAGCAGTCCGATGCCGAACTGGCCCAGGAATTCACGGCGGGCGGCTTCCAGTCCGTGGTCGCCGCCGCGCTTGGAGCTGCGGCCGATGGTGGCGAGCAGCGAGTGGGCCTCGGCGGCCGTCAGGCCGATGCCGCTGTCCTCGATGGTCACCCGGCCGCCGGAGGCCGACAGCCGGATGCGGACCTGCGCGCCGGGGTCGAGGGCGTGGCGGGCGGTGACCGCGTCCACGGCGTTCTGCAGGAGTTCGCGTACGTAGACGCGCGGGCTGGAGTAGAGGTGGTGGGAGAGGAGGTCGACCAGGCCGCGCAGATCTACCTGAAAGCTGTGGGATTCGGATTCGGAATCGGACGTCATGGTGCGTCACCTCGCGTGCGTCTGTGCATGGTTGGTTCGGTGATCGCGAGGTGCCCCCCCTCACGGATCCCGGAGTGGGACACACATTAGGGGGATGGTCCGACAATCTCAGCGTGAATTCCCGTGGCCGCGCGCCCGTTACCGGAAGCGCAGGAACCGTGGTGGCACGGCGTCGACCAGCCACACTCCGTTCGCGCTGATCCGGAAGACGTGCCCGGCCTCGCGCATCGCCGCGGCGTCCACGCTGAGCACGACCGGCCGGCCGCGCCGGGCGCCGACCCGGGTGGCGGTCTCCCGATCGGGGGACAGGTGCACGTGGTGGCGGGCCATCGGGCGCAGGCCCTCGGCGCGGATCGCGTCCAGGGCGGAGGCGACGGTGCCGTGGTAGAGGAAGGCGGGCGGCTCGGCTTCCGGAAGACCGAGGTCCACGGGCACGGTGTGCCCCTGGCTGGCGCGGATCCGGGTGCCCTCGACGGCGAACCGCTGCTTGTCGTTGGTGGCGACGACGTGGTCGAGATCGGCGCGGGTGAAATGGAAGCCGTGCGCGGAGGCGGCGCGCAGAAGATCGTCGATCTCCACCCAGCCCTGCGGGTCGAGCACCAGTCCGATCCGTTCCGGCTGATGCCGCAGGTGTTTCGAGACGTATTTGGACACCTTCACGGTGCGTCTTTCATCCATAAGCCCAGCGTGCCGGGTGGAGGACCTTCCGAAAAGGGATTTTCGTGGTGTCGGACAGCGCCGGACACCGCTATCGTTTTTCCAAGATACGGAATACCTTTTCCGCTGCCACTTCTGCCCAGGGGGAGAAATCATGACAGCCCGTACCTCTCTGCCACGCCGAGCAGCCGCCGAGACCGTCGGAACCGCCGCCCTCCTCATGGTTGTGATCGGCTCCGGAATCAAGGCCGCCGAGCTCAGCGCCGACCCGGGCGTAGCCCTGGTTGCCAACTCCCTCGCGTCGGCCATCGGGCTCGGGCTGATCATCACCCTCTTCGGTCCGCTGTCGGGCGCGCACCTCAACCCGGTGGTCACCCTGACCAGCTGGTGGGCCCGGCGCACCGGCGGCGAGGGGCTCAGCGGACGGGACGCCCTCGTCTACACCGCAGCCCAGACCGCGGGTGCCATAGGCGGCGCCGTCCTCGCGGAAGTCATGTTCGGCCGGACCCCGGGCGCCTTCGCCACCCAGGTCCGCGACGGCGGGAACCTGCTCCTCGGCGAGGTGATCGCCACCGCCGGGCTCGTGCTGGTCATCCAGGGTCTGGGGCGCATCGGGCGCCCGAGGCTGGTCCCGGCCGCGGTCGCCGCGTACATCGCCGCCGCGATCTGGTTCACCTCCTCCGGGTCCTTCGCCAACCCGGCCGGCACCATCGGGCGCTCCTTCAGCGACTCCTTCACGGGCATCGCCCCCGAGTCGCTGCCCGGGTTCGTGGCCGCACAGCTGATCGGCGGGGTCCTGGGCCTCGGTCTCGCGGGCGTCCTCTACGGGAGCGCTCGCGCCTCCAGGGCGGTGCCGGCCGAGATCGTGCCGGCCGGGACCGCGCCGGCCAAGGACGAGTTCGAGACCATCGGTTGAGACGCCGGCCCCGTTGCCCACAGGCCAGGTGGACTTGTCCACAGCCGATTGGGCAGGTTTTGACGGCAAACGCGTGATCCGCCCTGTGGACTACTGAACGGGCGGACGCACAGCCTTCCGCGTGAACAGTCATACGCCCGAACAGCGGTCCGGGGAGCACGGGCTTCCGGGCGCACCGCGTGCCGGGCGCACCGCGTGCCGGGCGCACCGTCTTCCCGGCGCACGGCCTGCCGCGCGGGCAGCCTTCCGGATGCGCGGCCTTCCGTACGTCCTACCGCAGGTCCTGGCGCTCGCCCCTGCGCGCCAGATCGTTCATCGTCCGGGCCTGGAGCTCCCGCTCGGTCGCAGCCCGGACGAACTCGGCGACGTGCTCCGCGCCGACCAGCTCCTGTACCGCCCGGACCGTCCCGGCCGGCAGCACCACCGGCGAGGGACCCGACGGCTGGGCCGTGCCGGCCGCCCCCAGATGCCGCTGCAGGTGCCGCGTGGCGAACAGCCTCATCGCCCGCGCCAGCTCCGCGTCCACCGTCTGCTGGGCCAGTGGCCGCAGCCGCCGCACCATCGTCGCCGCCTCCGCCGCGTCCGCATCGGTCGGCGGGACCTGCCCGAGGTAGCGCGCGAAGACGTGCTCGGTGGTGAACTCGAGGAACCGCGAGGCGATGTGCTCGACCTGCCCGCGCAGTTCCCGCAGGTGCCCGGTGATCGCCGACAGCGGCACCCCGGCCGCGTACAGCTCGGCGGCTACGGCCAGCTCCTGCGGGGAGGGCACCAGGAACTGGTCCGGGCGCCCCGGGATCCGCTCCAGCACCCCCAGCTCGCACGCCTCGCCCACGGCGTCGTCGTCGGGCATGCCGCCGAACCGTTCGTTCAGCTCTTCCCGGGTGATCCGGGCGGCCTCCTCGTCGGTCCACGGCCCGTGCACCTCCGCGACCAGCCCCAGTACGCCGCCCAGCCCGCGCCCGGCGTCCCAGGCCTCCAGCAGTTCCTTGATGGAGGCCAGGGTGTAGCCGCGGTCCAGCAGGTCCGCGATCTGGCGCAGCCGCGCCAGATGCGTGTCCCGGTAGACGTTGGAGCGGCCCCGCCGCTCCGGCTTCGGCAGCAGACCGCGGTCCTGGTACGCACGGATCGTGCGCACCGTCGCCCCGCTGTGGTGCGCCAGATCCTCGATCCGGTACTCGGCTACCGCCTGATCGGACAATCCCGGCTCCCTACGACATCGCGGCTCGGCCGCCCGCGCCCGCCGGGGCCCGGGCGGCAGGTGAAGCCGCAAGGTACTCGACCGCCCTGCGCAGCGAGCCCTCCTGCGAGGGATGGTACGACCGCCGGATGGAGCGGGGTATGGCCATGCCGGGCTCTCTCCGTCAGGGAAA
Source organism: Streptomyces sp. NPDC085524 (assembly GCF_044541755.1). Taxonomy (NCBI): domain Bacteria; kingdom Bacillati; phylum Actinomycetota; class Actinomycetes; order Kitasatosporales; family Streptomycetaceae; genus Streptomyces; species Streptomyces sp. NPDC085524. Next base: position 196,608 of record NZ_JBITTH010000004.1, on the reverse strand, counting down.
CAGCCACCGGCCGTCTCTCACAGCCGGGGCTCCAGCCTCGCGATCCGCCGCAGGGTGCGCGGCGCGAAGCGGGACATCCACAGGGCGCCCTTGGATTCGGGAGTCACCGGCACCACGGCCTCGTTGCGCACCACGGCCCGCAGGATCGCGTCGGCGACCTTCTCCGGCGGGAAGTTGCGCAGCCCGTACAGCCGCGAGGAGCGTTCCTGGCGGCGCTTCTCCTCGGCGGCGTCCACCCCGGCGAAGCGCGAGGTGGCGGTGATGTTGGTGTTGACGATGCCGGGGCAGATCGCCGAGACACCGATCGACTTCGAGGCCAGCTCCGCGCGCAGGCACTCCGACAGCATCAGGACCGCGGCCTTCGAGGTGCTGTAGGCGGGCAGGGTCCTGGACGGGAGGTAGGCGGCGGCGGAGGCGGTGTTGACGATGTGCCCGCCCTGGCCGCGCTCGGCCATCTGCTTCCCGAATATCCGGCAGCCGTGGATGACGCCCCACAGATTGACGTCGAGGACCTTCTTCCAGTCCTCGGCGCTGGTGTCGAGGAAGGCCCCGGACAGGCCGATCCCGGCGTTGTTGACCAGGACGTCCACGATCCCGTACTCGGCGGCTACCTTCGCGGCGAGCTTCTCCATCGCCTGCTCGTCGCTGACGTCCACGCACTCGCCCCAGGCCTCCGGAGCGCCGACGAGGCGGGCCATGTCGGCCGTGCGCGCAGCGCCCTCTCCGTCCCGGTCCACGGCCACCACCCGGGCCCCGGCCTCGGCGAAGGCGAAGGCGGTGGCCCGGCCGATGCCGCTGGCCGCGCCGGTCACGAGCACCAGCTGGCCGGCGAAGCGGTCGGCGTACTTGCCGGGGGCCTTCAGCTCAGGCGCGCGGGTCGCCGGCTCCTCCCGGGCCGTGACGAAGTCGGTGACCCAGGCGGCCAGCTGGTCGGGGCGGGTCCGCGGCACCCAGTGCTTGGCGGGCAGCGTCCGGCGCAGCAGGTCCGGGGCCCACCGCTCCAGGTCGTCGTAGAGCCGCTCCGAGAGGAAGGCGTCACCGGTCGGGGTGATCAGCTGCACCGGGGCGTGCGCGAAGGCGTCCGCGCGGGGGCGGCGCAGGCGGGGCCGGACGTTGTCCCGGTAGAGCCACGCGCCGTGCGCCGCGTCCGAGGGCAGCGAGGCCGTCGGGTAGGACCCGGACGGGACCTTCTCGACGCGCTCCAGCAACTTCGGCCACCTCTTGCCGAGCGGCCCGCGCCAGGCGAGCTCCGGCAGCACGGGCGTGTGCAGCATGTACACGTACCAGGACTTGGCACCCTGGCCGAGCAGCTGCGCCGCCCGGCGCGGGGTGGGCCGCGACATCCGCTTCTTGATCCAGTGCCCGAAGTGGTCGAGGGAGGGCCCCGACACCGACGTGAAGGAGGCGATGCGCCCCTCGGTGCGGGCGGCCGTCGCGAACTCCCAGCCCTGTACCGAGCCCCAGTCGTGGCCGACCAGGTGCACCGGCCGGCCCGGGCTGACGGCGTCCGCCACGGCCAGGAAGTCGTCGGTCAGCTTCTCCAGGGTGAAACCGCCGCGCAGCGGCTGCGGCGCGCTGGAGCGCCCGTGGCCGCGCACGTCGTACAGCACCACGTGGAAGCGCTCCGCGAGCCGCTCGGCGACCTCCGACCAGACCTCCTTGCTGTCCGGGTAGCCGTGCACGAGCACCACGGTCGGCCGGCCCGTCTCGCCGAGCTCGACCACGCACAACTCGATGCCGCCGGTGCCCACCCGGCGCTCGCGTGCGCCGGCCAGTCCCGCCGCGTCCGCTCCGCCGGTGCCGTTCATCCCGTTCATGCCGCTCATGCTGCCTTCTCCTCGGCCCAGCGCCGCACGTGCGGCAGATCGTCGTCCAGCCAGAACGCGCTCTCCTCGGGATCCCGGGAGTCGGTGACGACCAGGATCTCCTCGAACTTCGCCCCCGTGCCCCGGAAGCCCAGGTGGGGCTCCACCGCCCACAGGCCGGGCTGCGGCGCGTGATCGGAGAAGTGGTACGGGCTCCACAGCGGGGACCAGCCCTCACGGTGGCCGTGCAGGGCGTCACTGGCCAGCCCCTTGAGGGACTGCGCGCCGAAACCGAACGCGGTCGGCGACCAGCGCCGCTCCTTGACCCGGTCGATCTTGTGGGCGATGACGCCGAAGGGGTACGCACGGTGCCGGTTGGCGTACCCCTGCCGGGTCATCAGCCGTTCGACGTTCTCGTAGATCTCGCGCAGCGACCGCCGCTCGCGCACCTGCTCCAGGATCAGCACCCGGTGTTCGCGCAGGTCGGACATGAGCCGGTCCTGCACCGGATTGAGTCCGAGGCTGCCCGAGTACCCGATGTCGGCCGCGTACCCCTTGTAGACCGGAGCCATGTCGAGGATGAACGGCATCCCCGGCTCCAGCTTCCGGTTGGTGGGGAAGAACTGGAGCGGGATCTTGAAGTTCACGAACGCCGTGCGGTCCCCGAACCAGGCGAACGGCAGGTGGAACCAGTCCCGTACGCCCCGCTCGCGCAGCCACTCGCGCTGCATGCGCGCGGCTTCGCGCTCGGTCACCCCGGGCCGCAGCTGGGCCGCGACGGCCTCCGCGCACTCGTAGGAGAGGCGTTGCACTTCCCTGAACCCGCGCAGGTCGGTGTCGAGCCGCGCGGTGCGTTGCTTGGTGTCCCCAGCCATGCCAGCAGTCCCGTCCCTGTAGCCGTACGCGCCCGTAAGTTGACACTGATGAATGTGACAATGGCTGGAGATCACGTCAAGGCCCGTGCACGTACCTGTGGACAAACTTGTCCGGGTCACATCAGCCTCCAGTACGGGTACATACGCCGGAAGGCGGAGACGGGATCCAGCTCAAGGTCTGACGTTTCGCGAGGGCCGCACCACTAACGTCGAATCCGTGACTGTCATCGCGACCGAAAGCCTGAGCAAGCGGTACCCCCGAGTGACCGCCCTCGACCGGCTCTCCCTGGACATCGGGCCTGGTGTGACCGGCCTCGTGGGTGCCAACGGAGCCGGCAAGTCCACGCTGATCAAGATCCTGCTGGGACTGTCCCCCGCCACCGAGGGCAGCGCCGCCGTGCTCGGCCTCGACGTCAATACGCATGGCAGCGCCATCCGTGAACGCGTCGGCTACATGCCCGAGCACGACTGCCTGCCGGCCGACGTGTCGGCCACCGAGTTCGTCGTCCACATGGCCCGCATGTCCGGGCTGCCGCCGACCGCCGCCCGCGAGCGCACGGCCGACACCCTGCGCCACGTCGGGCTGTACGAGGAGCGCTACCGCCCCATCGGCGGCTACTCCACCGGCATGAAGCAGCGCGTCAAGCTCGCCCAGGCGCTGGTCCACGACCCCCAGCTGGTCCTCCTGGACGAGCCGACCAACGGCCTGGACCCGGTCGGCCGCGACGAGATGCTCGGCCTGATCCGGCGCGTCTACACCGACTTCGGCATCTCCGTCCTGGTCACCTCCCACCTCCTCGGCGAGCTGGAGCGGACCTGCGACCACGTCGTGGTCGTCGACGGCGGCAAGCTGCTGCGCTCCAGCTCCACCAGCGACTTCACCCAGACCACCACGACCCTCGCGGTCGAGGTCACCGACTCCGATGCCCACCCGGACGGCACAGCCGCCCTGCGCAAGGCACTCGGCGCGGCCGGCCTCACCCTCCATGCGGGCGAGGAGCAGGGCCTGCCCGGCGCCGGCCACATCCTCCTCGTCGAGGCCACCGACGAGCGCGCGTACGACACCGTCCGCGACACCGTCGCCGACCTCGGCCTCGGCCTGGTCCGCATGGAGCAGCGCCGCCACCACATCGCGGAGGTCTTCCGCGACAACGACCAGCCCGCGCACCTCCTCCAGCAGAAGGGAGCCGGTTCCGATGGCGCCTGACACCTCGACCCAGATCCACAACATCGGCTACCGGTCCTACGACGGGCCCCGGCTCGGCCGCGGCTACGCCCGCAAGTCGCTGTACTCGCAGTCCCTGCGCGGCGCCTACGGACTGGGCCGCTCCGCCAAGTCCAAGGTCCTCCCGATGATCCTCTTCGCGGTGATGTGCGTTCCCGCGCTGATCCTCGTCGCGGTCGCGATCAATCTGCCCGGCTCCACCGACCTGCCGATCAAGTACACGACGTACGCCGTGACCACCCAGGTGATCGTCTACCTCTACCTCGCCTCACAGGCGCCGCAGTCCGTCTCGCGGGACCTGCGCTTCAAGACGGTGCCGCTCTACTTCTCACGGCCCATCGAACGCGTCGACTACGTCGTGGCCAAGTTCGCCGCCATGGCCTCGGCCCTGTTCGTCCTCACGGCCACCCCACTGCTGATCATGTGGATCGGCTCGCTCCTGGCGAAGTTCGACTTCGCCGACCAGACCAAGGGATTCGGGCAGGGACTGGTGTCGGTTCTGCTGCTGTCGCTGCTCTTCGCCGGCCTCGGCCTCGTCATGGCCGCGCTCACCCCGCGCCGCGGTTTCGGCGTCGCCGCCGTCATCGCCCTGCTGCTCATCCCCTACGGTGCGGTCACCGCGGTGCAGGGCGTCGCCTACTCCACCGGGAACACCGGGGCCATCGAGTGGATGGGCCTGTTCTCCCCGATCACCCTCATCGACGGCTTCCAGACCGCCTTCCTCGGTGCCGACTCCGCCTTCCCCGGCGGTGAGGGTCCCTCGGCCGGTGCCGGCGTCGCCTACCTGCTCGTCATCCTCGCCCTCATCGCCGGCTCCTACGCCGCTCTGATGGCCCGCTACCGGAAGGCCGGGCTGTGACAGTCATCGACATCGACCACACCTCACGCTGGTTCGGGAACGTCGTCGCCGTCAACGACGTGACCATGCGCATCGGCCCCGGCGTCACCGGACTGCTCGGCCCCAACGGCGCCGGCAAGTCCACGCTCATCAACATGATGGGCGGCTTCCTCGCCCCCTCCACGGGCACCGTCACCCTCGACGGCGCACCGATCTGGCAGAACGAGCAGGTCTACAAGCACGTGGGCGTCGTGCCCGAGCGCGAGGCCATGTACGACTTCCTCACCGGCAGGGAGTTCGTCGTCGCCAACGCCGAACTCCACGGCCTCGACGACGCGGCCGCCCAGCGGGCACTCGCCACCGTCGAGATGGAGTACGCCCAGGACCGCAAGATCTCCACGTACTCCAAGGGCATGCGCCAGCGCGTGAAGATGGCCTCCGCCCTCGTCCACGACCCCTCCGTGCTGCTCCTGGACGAGCCGTTCAACGGCATGGACCCGCGCCAGCGCATGCAGCTGATGGACCTCCTGCGGCGCATGGGCGACGAGGGACGCACCGTCCTGTTCTCCTCCCACATCCTGGAGGAGGTCGAGCAGCTCGCCTCGCACATCGAGGTCGTCGTCGCCGGCCGGCACGCGGCCTCCGGCGACTTCCGCAAGATCCGCCGGCTCATGACGGACCGCCCGCACCGCTACCTGGTCCGCTCCTCCGACGACCGGGCCCTCGCCGCGGCTCTGATCGCCGACCCCTCCACCGCCGGCATCGAGGTCGACCTGAAGGAGGGCGCGCTGCGCATCCAGGCCGTCGACTTCGGCAGGTTCACCGAACTGCTGCCCCGGGTGGCCCGGGAGCACGGCATCCGGCTCATGACGGTCTCGCCCTCCGACGAGTCCCTCGAGTCGGTCTTCTCCTACCTCGTCGCGGCCTGAAAGGAGCTGGCACCCATGTACAACCCCACCGTCGCCCGGCTCACCTACCGGGCCCTGCTCGGCCGACGCCGCGCGATGATCCTCTTCGCGCTGCCCGCCCTGCTGATCGTCATCGCGGTCGCCGTGCGCGCCTTCGCCGGAGTGGACGACAAGGTCGCGGCCGACCTCCTCGGAGGCTTCGCCCTCGCCACCATGGTTCCGCTGATCGGGGTCATCGCCGGCACCGGCGCCATCGGACCCGAGATCGACGACGGCTCGATCGTCTACCTGCTCGCCAAGCCGGTGAAGCGCCCGACGATCATCATGACCAAACTGACCGTGGCCGTCGCCGTCACCATGGCCTTCTCCGCGATCCCCACCCTGATCGCCGGATTCATCCTCAACGGCAACGGCCAGCAGATCGCCGTCGCCTACACCGTCGCCGCCCTCGTCGCCTCGATCGCCTACAGCGCGCTGTTCCTGCTGCTGGGCACCGTCAGCCGGCACGCGGTCGTCTTCGGCCTGGTCTACGCCCTGATCTGGGAGTCGCTCTTCGGCAGCCTGGTCTCCGGGGCGAAGACCCTCAGCGTCCAGCAGTGGGCCCTCGCCCTCGCGGAGAAGGTCGCCGGACCCGGCTACGTGGACGCCACCGTGGCCCTGCCCACCGCCGTGATCCTGCTCGCCGTGGTCACCGTGGGCGCCACCCTCTACGCGGGCCAGAAGCTGCGCCGCCTGACCCTGGCAGGCGAGGAGTAGGCCCGCGGTACCGCTCCGCGGCCCGCGGGACCCCCCGCGCACTGTGCCCCGCCCGGCCCATTCGGCCAGGCGGGGCACGGCTTCACGCGCCATGATCGGGTCATGATCGAGCAGAGCGACCCGGAGCCGTCCAGGCCACTGCGGTCCTGGATACGTTCCTCACCCGGAACGCACATATGGCTGCTGATCATCGCCGTCACCAGCATCGTCGTCGCGATCGCGCCCGACCAGTTCGAGCGCGTCCTGCTCCACCGCAACAGCAGCAACATCCACCAGCTCGTCAAATACCCGGTCCGGGCGCTCCTCAGCAGCGCGTTCTGGATCGAGGACCCGGCCTCGCTCGCCCTGTACGCCGTGCTCTTCGAGGTCTTCCACGCCCCCGTCGAACGCTGGCTCGGCACCCTGCGCTGGCTCGTGATCGTCGCGACCGCCCACATCGTCGCCACTCTGATCAGCCAGAAGGTCCTGCTGACGGCCATTCAGGCGCACGAGGCCCCGCGCAGCATGACCCACGTCGTCGACATCGGCGTCAGCTACGGCCTCGCGGCCTCCGTCGGAGTCCTCACGTACCGGCTCCCCCGCCCCTGGCGCTGGTTCTATCTCGCCGGAGCGGTCGCCTTCTTCGGCATCCCCCTCGCCACCGGCGGCACTTTCACCGACCTCGGCCACGCCATCTCGCTCGCCGTAGGCCTGCTCGCATGGCCGCTCACCCGCCACCTCGATCCGCCCTCGGCCACCGCCGGGAGGGGCTCCCTGTGAAACCGGGTCATGTTTCACGTGAAACATGACCCGGTTTCACAGGGAGCCCCTCCGGACTAGTCGGCTTCCGGCTCCCCGGTGACCAGGCCGTGCTCCCAGGCCCATGCGGCGATCCCCACCCGGTTGCGCGCCCCGAGCTTCGACTGGACGTTCGCGATGTGGGTCTTCGCCGTCCCCGCGCTGATGAACAGCTCCGCGCCGATCTCCGCGTTGGTCAGCCCCCGCGCCACCAGCCGTACGATCTCCAGCTCCCGCCCCGTCAGCGGATGGGCGGAAGGCCGGGCGACCGGACCCGCCTGGGTCAGCTTGCTGAGCAGCCGCACCGTGATCTGCGGACTGATCAGCGTGTCCCCGGCCATCGCCGCCCGTACGCCCTCGATCAACAGCGCCGGGCCCGACCGCTTCAGCAGGAACCCGCAGGCCCCGTTGCGCAGCGCGGTCTGCACGTACTCGTCCAGGTCGAAGGTGGTCACGACCACCACCCGGGTCTGCGGGGCGAGCAGCCGGGTCACCTCCAGCCCGTCGAGGCGCGGCATCCGGATGTCCGCCAGGACCACGTCCGGCCGCAGCTCGCGGGCCAGCGCCACCGCGCTCTCCCCGTCCCCCGCCTCGCCCACCACGGTCATGTCCGGCTGTGAATCCAGGATCAGCCGGAAACCGCTGCGGATGTCCTCTTGGTCGTCGGCTATCAGGATGCGTGTGGTCACGTTGCCATGATCACCCGAGCGGGCTCCGCTGCGCCGGGAAGACCGCACAAACCCGCCAACCGCCGTCCGGGTTCGGACCGGCCGACAGGGTCCCGCCGACCGCCTCCACGCGCCCGCGCAGTCCGGCCAGCCCGGTACCGCCCCGCCTCCGGCCGGGCAGCAGCCCGCCCCCGCCCCGGCGCACGGCGGAGTTGGCCACGCTGAGCTCCACCCCGCCCTCCGCCCGGCTCACGGCCACCCGCACCGTGGCGGCCCCGGCGGCGTGCCGGCGTACGTTCGTCAGGGCCTCCACGGCCACCCGGTACGCGGTGGTGTCCGCCTCGCGCGACAGTTCCCGTACCGCCTCCGGATCGGCCTCCAGAGTCCCGCCCTCGAACCGCTCCACGACCGCCGGGAGTTCGGCGAGCCCCGGCACCGGGGCGGTCGGGCCGCCCGAGGCCTCCCGGAGCGCGTGCACGGTCCGGTCCAGCGACTCCAGCGCGCTCAGCCCCGCCGTCTCGATGCGCTCGAGCGCCCGCACCGCCTGGCCGGGATCCTTTGCGGCCACGAACCGGGCCGCCTGTGCCTGCACGACGATCGCGCTCACGTCGTGGGCCACGAAGTCGTGCAGGTCCCGGGCGAGTTCGAGCTGCTGGTCACGTCGCGCGTCCTGCACGGCCCGCCGCGTCATCCCCTCCTGGCGGCGCAGATGGCCGCCGAGGCCCACCGCGCCGAAGGCGGGCACCGCCCAGAAGGCCGCAGCCCCGAAGACGTCCAGCCACGAACCGTCCGCCCACACCATCGGGACCGGCCACAATGCCACCGCCGCCACGCCCAGGGCGCCCGCGAGGCTCCCGGACCGTACCGGGGACCACCGGGCCACCAGGGCCAGCAACGGCAGCAGTACCGCCATCCCTGCCAGCGTCCAGGCGCTCGGCAGACCCACGGCCGAACCGGCCAGGGACAGCAGGCTCGCCCCCGCCAGGGCGGGGGCGCAGATCGCTTTCGCTCGCAAGGTCACCCCCCGACCCTACGAGCCGCCCCGCTCCTGCGGCATCTGCCGATCTGCAGATGCCGGCCGGGCCGGCCGCCCCCGCGTCCTGCCGATCGGCGGATGGTTCCGAAGGGCCCGCCGGACCAGGCTTGAGCCATCACCAGCAGCCATCCGAAAGGGACTTGGACGATGACCACGCTCACCGCCGCATCCGCCGCATCCGCCGCATCCGCCGCACCGACCGCATCCGCTCGTGCCACCTCCACCGTTCCCGGCGTCAGCCGCGCGGTCAACCGGGCCGCCCACGCGGCCGCCCTCACCCTCCTGCCCAGCGGACTGTGGAGGATCGCCATGGCGGTCGGCATCGACGTCGGCTGGGGACCCGGCAGCGGCCTGGAGCCCGAACTGTTCCCCGGAGTGTGGTCCTTGTACCTGGTCGGTCTCAGCGTTTTCGCCGAATGCCTCGGCCTGCTCACACTCGGACTCGTCCAGCGCTGGGGCGAGGTGCTGCCCGGCTGGGTCCCGTGGCTCGGCGGCCGCCGGATCCCGCCCCTCGCCGCCGTCGTCCCCGCAGCCCTCGGCGCGGCCGCCGTGACCGTGACCGGCGTGATGGGCCTGTTCACCTGGGGCTCCAACATGACGGAGGCCTACGCCCCCGCCGGAGGCCACTGGTGGCTCATGACCCTCTGCTACGCCCCGCTGGTGCTCTGGGGCCCGCTGCTCGCGGTCGTCACGGCCGCCTACTGGCGCCGCCGCCGGCTCCACGGCTGATGCGACGAAATTCGCTGGTAAGGGGGTTCGGAGAGGGGCAGAGTGAGTCGTGCGGGGAGCAACAAAAGGTCCGGGACAGCCACTTCGAGCGCGCCTCAGGGCGCGGGCTGTCCCGGACCTCTCGTACGTCGTACCGGCTACGCGGCGCCCAGCAGGCGCTCCAGCACCACCGCGATGCCGTCCTCCTCGTTGGAGGTCGTCACCTCGTCGGCCACCGCCTTGAGTTCCGCATGGGCGTTGGCCATGGCCACCCCGTGCGCGGCCCAGCCGAACATCGGGATGTCATTGGGCATGTCGCCGAAGGCGATGGTCTCCGCCGCCTTCACCTTCAGCCGCCGGGCGGCCAGCGACAGCCCGGTGGCCTTGGTCAGCCCCAGCGGCAGGATCTCCACGATGCCCGGACCCGCCATCACGACGTCGACCAGGCTGCCCACGGTCTGCCGGGCCACCTGGACGAGCGCGTCGTCGTCCAGCCCGGGGTGCTGGATGTACAGCTTGTTCAGCGGAGCCGTCCACATGGCGGCGGTGTCCTCCAGGTAGAGGGCCGGGAGGCCCTCCTGCACCTGGTAGCCGGGCCCGAAGAGCACCTCGCCGTCGACCCCGTCCCGGCTGGCGGCCAGGGCCAGCGGACCGATCTCCGCCTCGATCTTCGACAGGGCCAGCCCGGCCAGCTGCCGGTCCAGCGTCACCGAGGTCAGCAGCCGGTGCGCACCGGCGTCGTAGACCTGTGCACCCTGCCCGCACACGGCGATCCCCTTGTAGCCGAGGTCGTCGAGTACGTGCCGGGTCCAGGGCACGGCCCGGCCGGTGACGATGATGTGGGCCGCGCCCGCCGCGGTGGCCGCGGCGAGCGCTTCACGGGTGCGTTCCGAGACGGTGTCGTCGCCACGCAGCAGCGTGCCGTCGAGATCGGTCGCGACGAGCTTGTACGGGAACGGGACCGGGGTCACTTGGTGATCGGCTCCAGGACCTCGCGGCCGCCGAGGTACGGACGCAGGGCCTCGGGCACCCGCACGGAGCCGTCGGCGAGCTGGTGGTTCTCGAGGATCGCGACGATCGTGCGCGGTACGGCGCACAGCGTGCCGTTCAGCGTGGACAGCGGCTGGGTCTTCTTGCCGTCCCGGTAGCGGATCGACAGGCGGCGGGCCTGGAAGCCGTCGCAGTTCGAGGCGGAGGTCAGCTCGCGGTACTTGCCCTGCGTCGGGATCCACGCCTCGCAGTCGAACTTGCGGGAGGCGGAGGCGCCCAGGTCACCGGTGGCGACGTCGATCACCTGGAAGGGCAGCTCGAGGCTGGTCAGCCACTGCTTCTCCCACTCCAGCAGACGCTGGTGCTCGGCCTCGGCGTCCTCCGGAGCGACGTACGAGAACATCTCGACCTTGTCGAACTGGTGGACGCGGAAAATGCCGCGGGTGTCCTTGCCGTACGTACCGGCCTCACGGCGGAAGCACGGGGAGAAGCCGGCGTACCGCAGCGGAAGCTTGTCGGCGTCGATGATCTCGTCCATGTGGTACGCCGCGAGCGGGACCTCGGAGGTGCCGACCAGGTAGTAGTCGTCCTTCTCCAGGTGGTAGACGTTCTCGGCGGCCTGGCCGAGGAAGCCGGTGCCCTCCATGGCGCGCGGGCGGACCAGCGCCGGGGTCAGCATCGGGATGAAGCCCGCGGCGGTGGCCTGCGCGATCGCCGCGTTGACCAGGGCGAGCTCCAGCAGGGCGCCGACACCGGTCAGGTAGTAGAAGCGCGAGCCCGACACCTTCGCGCCGCGCTCGACGTCGATGGCGCCCAGCAGCTCGCCGAGCTCCAGGTGGTCCTTGGGCTCGAAGCCTTCGGCGGCGAAGTCGCGGATGGTGCCGTGCGTCTCCAGGACGGTGAAGTCCTCCTCGCCGCCGACGGGGACGTCCTCGTGGACGATGTTGCCGAGCTTGAGGAGCAGCTGCTTCGCGACCTCGTCGGCCTCGTTCTGCTCGGCCTCGGCGGCCTTGACGTCCTGCTTGAGCTGCTCGGCCTTCTTGAGCAGCTCGGTGCGCTCCTCGGGGGAGGCCTTGGGGACGAGCTTGCCGAGCGACCTCTGCTCATTGCGCAGTTCGTCGAAGCGCATGCCAGAGGACCTGCGGCGCTCGTCGGCGGAGAGCAGTGCGTCGACGAGTTCGACGTCCTCTCCACGAGCGCGCTGCGAGGCGCGGACACGGTCAGGGTCTTCACGGAGCAGCCGGAGGTCAATCACCCCTCCAGGCTACCGGGCTGGGCTTCCTGGGATCACACCGATATCACGCTGCGTGTCGCTATGTCCTAATTGCGGCGAATGGATAAGTCTCGGAGGGGCGGCCGGAAGTGATCGTTCCCGGGGGGTCGATAAAACCGGCCCATTCCCCGAAAAGGGGCAAGGTGCCGACCGGGGGCCGAGCCCTGAGCAGGGCCGGAGCCCTTCCTTGTCCACAGGAATTCGCAGCCGGCCGATCTTATCCACAGGCTGTGTGCCGCATCTGTGGACACGCGAATAGATCATTCCTGATCGGTGGGCGGTCGAGGCGAATCAGGGTTCAAACCGCCCTCACACACTCATTCGGGTGGGAATGGCTCGCCCCAAAGAGTTGATCGGTGATACGGGGGTGACGCCGTTCACCTTCCGCTCTCCAGCGCGAAACCTGGGTCCTGCGGCCGATATGTCGACCTTGTCGTGCCGCCCTGTCGACTTGTCCCCAGGCCTGGGCCTCGGCCTGTGGATAACTCTGTGGACAGTGGACGGAGGACTACGCGCGGCCGTCGAGACAGCGAGTCAGCCAGTCGGAGGCGTCCGTGAAGTCACCGTCGGAGGTTCCCGGCCTGGGGGCACCGACGTCACCCAGAGCGACACCGGCCCGCGGGTAGGAACCGAGGAAGCGGACCTGGGGGCAGGTCCTCTTGAGCCCCATGAGCGCCTCGCCGACCCTGCGGTCGGAGATGTGGCCCTCGGCGTCGACGGCGAAGCAGTAGTTGCCGATGCCCGCGCCGGTCGGCCGGGACTGGATCAGCATCAGGTTGACTCCGCGCACGGCGAACTCCTGGAGGAGTTCCAGCAGCGCACCGGGACGGTCGTCGCCGAGCCACAGTACGACCGAGGTCTTGTCGGCGCCCGTCGGGGCGGCGGGCCGGGCCGGGCGTCCGACGAGCACGAACCGGGTCTCGGCGTTCTCCGCGTCGTGGATCTCGGTGACGAGCGGTACGAGCCCGTAGGTGGCGGCCGCGAACTCGCCGGCGAAGGCCGCGTCGAAACGGCCCTCCTGGACCAGCCGGGCGCCGTCGGCGTTGGAGGCGGCCGACTCCCACACCGCGTCCGGCAGGTTCGCCCGCAGCCAGTTGCGCACCTGCGGCTGGGCCACCGGGTGCCCGGTGACGGTCTTGACGTCGGACAGCGCGGTACCGGGTCGCACGAGCAGCGCGAAGGCGATGGGCAGCAGCACTTCGCGGTAGATCATCAGGGGTTCGCCGGAGGCGAGCTCGTCCAGGGTGGCGGTGACCCCGCCCTCGACGGAGTTCTCGATCGGGACGAGGGCGGCAGCGGCCTCGCCGTTGCGCACGGCGTCCAGGGCGGCCGGAACGGACACCATCGGGACGAGCTCCCGGGTGGCGGCTTCCGGGAGCGTACGGAGGGCGGCTTCGGTGAAGGTGCCCTCGGGACCGAGATACGTGAAGCGGGTGGCCGACATGCGGTCAGCCTAATGCCGGGATGCCCGGCCCCGTGGTGCCGTTCACCCTTCGAGCAGGCGCTGTCCCACGTACTCCCCGGGGCGCGGTCCGGGCGGGACGGCGTAGAGGCCGCTGGACTCGTGCCGGATGAACTCCGACAGCGCGTCGCCGCGGTCGAGCTTGCGCTGGACGGGCACGAAACCGCGCAGCGGATCGGCCTGCCAGCAGATGAAGAGGAGCCCCGCATCGGGGGCGCCGTCGGCGCCGATCCCGTCGTGGAAGGAGAAGGGGCGCCGCAGCATGGCGGCCCCGCCGTTCTGTGCGGGGGCGGAGATCCGGGCATGGGCGTTGGAAGGGATGACGGGCTTGCCGTCGGTCCCGAACTTGTTGAGGTCCATCGGGGTGGTCTCGGTGCCGCCGGTCAGCGGGGCACCGTTGGCCTTGGTACGGCCGATGACCTGCTCCTGCTGGGCGAGCGACTGCTTGTCCCAGTCGTCGAGGAGCATGCGGATGCGCCGTACGACGGCGTACGAGCCTCCGGCCATCCATGCGTGCTCGGCCGGTCCGGGGCCCGCGGCGGGAACGAAGATCCGCTTGTCGAAGTCGGGCTGTGCGGGCTTCGGGTTGCCCGTGCCGTCGATCTGGCCCATCAGGTTGCGGGCGGTCATCGGCGTGCCGGTGGCGCCGGGGGACCGGTTGAAACCGTTCATCTGCCAGCGGACCCGGGCGGCGTCCCCGGCGTCCTTCTGGAGGGCGCGCAGGGCGTGGAACGCGACGAGTCCGTCGTTCGAGCCGATCTGGACCCACAGGTCGCCGTTGCTGCGCTGGGGGTCGAGCCGGTCGGAGGAGAAGTCCGGGAGCGGGTCGAGGGCGGCGGGGCGCCGGGACGTGAGACCGGTGCGCTCGAAGAAGGAGTGGCCGAAGCCGAAGGTGACGGTGAGGGAGGACGGGCCGGCGTCGAGGGCGATGCCGCTGTCGGAGGTCGGGGCGGTCTCGCCCGCCATCAGCCGGCGGGCGGTGTCGGACCAGCGGCGCATCAGTGCTGCCGCCTCGGTGCGGCCCGCGCCCGCGGCGAGGTCGAAGGCGAGGACATGGCCCTTGGCCTGGAGGGGGGTGGTGATGCCGGCCTGGTGGTCCCCGTCGAAGGCGACCTGGGTGGCGCCGAGGGAGGACAGGCTCCCCGGGCCGCCGGACCCGGTCCCGGAGCCACTGCCGGGGTCGGCGAGTGCGGAGTGCGCGAAGGCACCGCCTGCTGCGCCGAGTGCCAGCCCGGCGGCGCCTGCGGCACCGACGGTGCCCAGCAGCCGGCGCCGGGAGATCTCGATGTCGGGGTTGCTCTCGGTCACGCTGTTCAGCCGATCTTCACGTTCTTCTGGACGGTCGTCTGGTCGATGTCGGAGGTACGGACGGTCACGTCGATACGCCATTCGCCGGCGAGCGGCAGCTGGACTCCGGATGCGGTCCAGTGTCCGGGTGCGGCGTGGTCCGGGACCAGCGGCAGGGGCCCGATGTCCTTGGCGGGCAGGGTGAATGCGATCTTGACCTCGGGGAGGTCGAGGGGCTTGCCGTCTCCGGAGTCGGCCCACAGGTGCAGGGTGTTGGCGCCGACCCGGCCGGGGTCGAGCTCCAGCCGGACGGATCCCTTGCCGTTCGGACCGCCGGTGTCGAACGGCAGGGTGATCTTGACTGCCCGGTCGGGTACGGCCGGGGCCGCGGCTCCGCCGCGCGTCGTTTCCCGCTCCACGGTACGTCCGGGTTCGGTGCTGGTGAGGACCGTGGTGACGGCCAGCAGGACGACGGCGACGGCGGCTTCGGCGAGGACGGAACGGCGCAGGCCCGCGCGCCCGGTGTCCGCGTCACGGGCCCGCTTCTCGGCTGCGTTCTCGCGGGCGGCGCGCTGGCGGGCCAGCTGGGCGGCGCGCTTGGGGTCGGCCGGGACGGTGACGGACTCGGTTTCACGTGAAACATCGGTGGTGATGGCGCCGGCGGCGGTCGCCTTGGCCGTTTCACGTGAAACATCACCGGCCGTCCCTGCTTCGGCCGCCGGGGTATCGGCGAGCCGGCCGGTCCATTTGCGGGACACGTAGGCGAGGGCGATGAGGACGGCGACCAGGCCGACCTTCACGAGCAGCAGCCGTCCGTAGTCGGTTCCGGTGAGTGCCGACCAGCTGCCGACCTGGCGCCAGGACTGGTACACACCGGTCACGGCCAGGACCAGGACGCTCACGAAGGCGACCCTGGAGAAGCGCCGGACGGCGGCCCGCTCGACCCCGGGGACCTTGTGTAGGGCGATGAGCAGGGCTGCGAGACCGCCGAGCCAGGTGGCCGCGGCCAGCAGGTGGAGGATGTCGGCGGGCATGGCGATGCCGGGCTGGATACCGGTCGACGCGTGCTCGGCCAGGGCCCAGGTGGCAGCGATGCCCGCCGAGACGACCGTGCCGCCGATGGCCAGGCCGAAGGTGAGGTCGTCGGTGTCCCGGGTCCCCTCCGCATCGTCGGCCGAGCCCTCCGCAGTGGTCGCGGAGTCCTGCTGGCGGCGGGCGTAGACGCCGAGGAGGACCGCGATGAAGAGGGCGGCGGCGCCCAGCAGGAGCAGCCGGGAGACGAGTGAGGCGCCGGTCTTGGTCGTCAGGACGGCCCGCAGCCCGTCGAGGTCGAAGGCGTCGGCGAACTTCCCGGACCCGGTGTAGGGGGTGCGGAGCACCAGCATCACGAGGGTGGCGGTGGTCAGGGTGACCCAGGCGCGGACGACGAGCTTCTGGAGCGGTCGCTGCGCCGCGCCCCGGCGCCAGCACAGCAGGATGAAGGCGGCCGCACCGACGAGGACGGTGAAGCCGGCGTAGGCGGCGTAGCGGGCGATCCCGTAGGCGATGCCCACCGGGCCGCCGCCCGCCTGCTGGGCGGGCAGCTTGACGGTGGTGGTGGAGGGGGCGCCGACGGAGAAGGTGAAGGCACCGGAGATCGGGTGGCTGTCGGCGGAGACGGCCTGCCAGGCGACGGTGTACGTCCCGTTGGGCAGGCCGCTGCGCAGGGCGGTGCCGTAGCGGACGGTGTTCCCGCTGCACAGGTCGCGCAGTTCGCCGGTGTCCACCCGCTTGCCCTGGGGGTCCAGGATGCGGATGGAGTCTCCTCCCATGGCGACCTGCTCGGAGAAGGAGAGCGTGACCTGGGCGGGGGCCGTGGCGACCACCGCCCCGTCCTTGGGGTCGCTCGCGGTGAGTGCTGCGTGCGCCGTGGCCGGGGCGGCCGCGGTGAACAGGGTTGCCAGCAGGGCTGCGAGGACCAGCGCGAGCCGCGGCAGGAGTGCCGTGGCGCGGACGCGGGCCGCGGAGGGGGCGGTGGTCGTCATGGCGTGTCAGTCCCTCGGTGCGGGTCCGTCAGTGACCGTTGCTGTTCTGGGCGTTGTACGTCCGTTCCTTCACGTCCAGCTCGACCTTGACCGGATCGGCCTTCTCGAAGTGCAGCTCGACCGTGACCTTCTCGCCGACCTTCGGGGTGTTCTTGAGGCCCATGAACATGACGTGGTTGCCGCCGCGTTCCAGCGCGAGTTCACCGTTGGCGGGCACGTCCATGGACGCGACCTGCTGCATCTTCTGGTCCTTGGTCTCGTGGATCTGCAGATCGTCGGAGAGCGGGGAGGTGACGCCGGTGAGCTTGTCGGCGGTCTTGGAGTCGTTCTTGATCACCATGAACGCGCCGGCCATCTTGTCGTTGACGGGCTCGGGCATGTAGCCGCCGCTGACCGTCATCTTCGGCTTGCCGCTGCCGGAGTCGCCGGAGTCGGAGGAGCAGCCGGATATGGCGAGTGCGGCCGTCAGGGAGAGGGCGGCGGCGAGGGTGCGGGTGGTGCGGGCGTTCACGGGTTCTCTCCCTTGATGATCTTCGGCAGGTCCTTGGTGTAGTCGTCGACGGTGGCGCCCTCGCCGTAGAGGACGTAGCCCTCGTCGGTCTTGGGCGAGAACGCGATGACCTGGGCGCCGTGCATGGAGACGACGCTGCCGTCGGCCTCCTTCTTGGCGGCCTCGATACCGATGCCGAGCGTGCGCGCGGCGGCCTGGATGGTGGCGAAGTCCCCGGTGAGTCCGACGAACGCCGGGTCCTGCGCCTTGAGCCACGCGCCGAGGGATTCGGGAGTGTCCCGGTCGGGGTCGGTGGTGACGAACACGACCTGGAGGTTGTCCTGGTCGGCCTTGGGGAGTGCCTTCTTGGCGACGGCGATGTTGCTCATCGTCAGGGGGCACACGTCGGGGCAGTTGGTGTAGCCGAAGTAGATGAGCGTCGGCCTGCCCTTGGTCTGCTCGCGCAGGTTCCACGGCTTGCCGGTGGTGTCCGTGAGGACGAGTTCCGGCTTGGTGAAGGGGCGGTCGAGGACGGTCGCTGCCTTGTTGCTGCTCTGGCCGCCGGAGATCTGGGTGACCGAGCCGGGCTTGGCGGACTCGCCGCCGCAGGCGGTGAGGGTGAGTGCGGCCGCTGCGATGAGCGCGGCGACCGTCACACGTGTGGTGCGCATGAAGAGGTGTCCCTGGGATCGGGGATGGGTCGGGAGGGTCGGGAGGGTCAGACGGAGCGGCGGCGGGAGGCGACGCCGAAGGCGACACCGCCGAGCCCGACGACGATGCCGGCGATGCCGAGGGCGCGCGCCGTGTTGTCGGCACCGTGCCCGGCGCCGGCCTCGTCGTGGGCCGTGTCATGGCCGGTCTTGTCGTTCTTGGCGTTCTTGTCGTCGCTGTGGTGGTCGTCGGCGGCCTTGGCGGCGGTGAGCTTCAGGACGGGCGCCGGGTTCTGCGGTTCCGCGGCGCCTTCCTTGGGCTCCTCGATCCAGCGGACGACCTCGCCGTTGTCGTAGGTCTGGATGGACTTGAAGACCATCTTGTCCGCGTCCTCGGGCAGCTTGCCCACGGAGAGCGGGAACTGCTGGAACTTGCCGGGCTCGATCTTGCCGCCGGTCCAGGTGACCTTCGTGACGGCTTCGTTGATCTGCTTGCCGTGGACGGTGAGCGGCTTGTCGAGCTTGCTCTTCTCGACGGTCACGGTCCAGCCGGGGACGTCCTGCGGCATGACGGACGTGAGCGGCTGGTCCACGGGGAAGTTGACCTCCAGCTGCGTGGTCGAGGCGTTGTCGCGCTCGTTGGGGACCTTGAAGTTGATCGTCGCGTAGCCGCCCTTGGTGGCCTCTCCGGGCTGGACGCCGACGTGGGCGAAAGCGGTACCGGACAGGACGAGGACGGTACCGGCGGCGAGGGCGGCGGCGAAGGAGACGCGAGAGGTCTTCATGGCAGGAACACTCCACGGAAGCAGTGGTGACGGTGGCTCCGCGCGCGGGCGCGCGCGGAGTTCGCGGCACCGGTGTTCCCGTCGTGTGCCGGGGAAGGCGGGTGCCGCGTCAGGCTGCGAGGGCGAGCGCCGTGGGCGGCCCGCGCCTGATCACCGTGTGCTGGAGTGCCTCACGGCCGGTGGAGGCCGCGGGGTCGGACCCGGTGCGCGCGGTCTGCCGGGCCACGTCCGGTGCACCCGGGAGTCCGGCGCCGAGGGCCCGTACGAGGGCCAGCGCGGCGCGCAGCGGGCGGACCGGGGCGGCTTCGGCGGAAAGCCGGGACAGTTCGAGGAGCCGGGAGAGCGCGGCGTCACCGCGGCCGAGCAGCCATCCGGCGGCCAGCGCTGCGAGCAGGTGGCCGATGAGCATGGCCGGGGTGAGCAGCCCGGTGGCGGGCGCGGCCGTGGCGGCGCCGCCCATGTGTGCGTGTGCGGCGTGGCCCTGTGCGGCGAGGCCTCCGGCCTGTGCGGCCAGTGCCGCCGGGTCCAGGCCGGCGCTCTCCAGGACCTGCCGGGCGTCGGCCGGGCTGAGCGGTACGGAGTTGCCCCCGCACACCAGCCGGGCGGCGAGCGCCGCTAGCGAGGCGTCGTCGGCGGGGCCGCCGACCGGTGCCCGGCCGGCCGCGGCGCTGTGCTGGCCGAGGCCGAACAGCGTGTGCAGGGCCAGTTGTCCGGTGGCGAGCGCGGCGGTGATGGCGGGCAGTGTGCGCCGGCGTCCTGCGAGCGGGGCCGCGACCGCGAAGAGCGCGGCGAAGCCGAGGCACAGGGACCACCAGGGCACGGTGGCGCAGGACGCCAGGGCGTGCCCGGCCCCGGACAGCACGACACAGACCGCGGTG
The DNA here is from genome assembly GCF_044541755.1 of Streptomyces sp. NPDC085524. Lineage (NCBI taxonomy): Bacteria > Bacillati > Actinomycetota > Actinomycetes > Kitasatosporales > Streptomycetaceae > Streptomyces > Streptomyces sp. NPDC085524. Next base: position 177,173 of record NZ_JBITTH010000004.1, on the reverse strand, counting down.
AACACCGCGGCCCGGATCATCCGGAGCCCGGCTCCGGAGTGTGTCGCGTGGGGGGCAGTCATGGCCGGGCCATCATCGCACTGGGCCTGGGTCATTCATACGGCAGGTCCGGAAGGTCCCTTGAGTCCGCTCGGGGGATGGCTCGAGACGGGTCCGCCTCCGGGTCCTTGCGGACGCCGCATACACCGGTGTCCGGGAGAGCCGCCATCGGCCGAACGGGGGCATTGCGTGTCCGGGTGGCTGCGGAGCGCTTACGACCGCCTGCGGGCGGCAATAGGTATCCGTATGAGCATCTGGTGGTCTCTCCACTTGAGGCGCGAAGCCGCGAGCGTGCCGCTCGCCAGGCGACTGCTGCTCGGGACGATGGAGACCGCGGGGGTGGACCCGGACATCTCCTTCGACCTCTCGGTGGCCCTGAGCGAGGCGTGTGCGAACGCGGTGGAGCACGGAGGGCGCAGCGATCTTCCGCACGAGACCGAGGCGTACCACGTCACGGCCTATCTGGACGGGGACCGCTGCCGCATCGAGGTGAGCGATTCGGGGCCGGGTTTTCCCGCCGCCACGGTGGCGCGTCGCAGACCCTCCCTGGCCGAGAGCGGCCGGGGCCTGCACCTGATCGCGGAACTGGCCGACCACGTCCGCTTCCGCAACCGGCCGGGCCGGGGTGCGGTGGTCAGCTTCGACAAGATCCTCAAGTGGCGTGACGACGCGCTGCTGAAGGTCTCGTAGGCCGTGCCGGTGGGCGGGGCCCCGTACGGGATCCCGCCCACCGGCACGTGCGAGTCGGGCGTCAGCCCTTGAGGCGTGCCATCCAGGCCTCGACCTCGACGGAGGTGCGGGGCAGTCCGGCCGACAGGTTCCGGTTGCCGTCCTCGGTGACGAGGATGTCGTCCTCGATCCGGACGCCGATGCCGCGGTACTCCTCGGGCACGGTCAGGTCGTCGGCCTGGAAGTACAGACCGGGCTCGACGGTGAGGCACATGCCCGGCTCCAGGGTGCCGTCGACGTACGCCTCGGTGCGCGCGGCGGCGCAGTCGTGGACGTCCATGCCGAGCATGTGGCCGGTGCCGTGCAGGGTCCAGCGGCGCTGCAGGCCGAGCTCCAGGACGCGCTCGACCGGGCCCTCGAGCAGACCCCACTCGACGAGCTTCTCGGCCAGCACGTGCTGGGAGGCGTCGTGGAAGTCGCGGAACTTGGCGCCCGGCTTGACGGCGGCGATGCCGGCTTCCTGGGACTCGTAGACCGCGTCGTAGATCTTGCGCTGGATGTCGGTGTACGTGCCGTTGATGGGCAGCGTGCGGGTGACGTCGGCGGTGTAGAGGGAGTGGGTCTCCACGCCGGCGTCGAGCAGCAGCAGGTCGCCGGAGCGGACGTCGCCGTCGTTGCGGACCCAGTGCAGGGTGCAGGCGTGGGGGCCGGCGGCGCAGATGGAGCCGTAGCCGACGTCGTTGCCCTCGACGCGGGCGCGCAGGAAGAAGGTGCCCTCGATGTAGCGCTCGGAGGTGGCCTCCGCCTTGTCGAGGACCTTCACGACGTCCTCGAAGCCGCGGACGGTGGAGTCGACGGCCTTCTGCAGCTCGCCGATCTCGAACTCGTCCTTCACCGCGCGGGCCTCGGAGAGGTAGACGCGCAGTTCCTCGTCGCGCTCCTTGGTCACCTTGTCGGTGAGGGCGGTCTCGATGACGGAGTCGTGGCCGCGGACGTTGCGGACCGGGCCCTCGGCCTCGGCCAGGGCCTCGGCGAGCTCGCGCACGTCCTTGGCCGGGATGCCCAGGAGCTGCTCGGCCTCGGCGAGGGAGTGGCGGCGGCCGACCCACAGCTCGCCCTGGCCGGAGAGCCAGAACTCGCCGTTCTCGCGGTTGGAGCGGGGCAGCAGGTAGATCGTGGCGGTGTGCCCGGTCTCCCCCGCGGGTTCCAGGACGAGGACGCCGTTCTCGGTCTGGTCGCCGGTGAGGTAGGCGTACTCGGTCGAGGCGCGGAAGGGGTACTCCGTGTCGTTCGAGCGGGTCTTCAGGCGGCCTGCGGAGATGACGAGGCGCTCGCCGGGGAAGCGTGCGGACAGCGCGGCGCGGCGGGCGGCGGTGTGCGCGGCCTGGGCGATGGGCTCCAGCCCGTGCAGCTCGGTGTCGGCCCAGCCGGTGCGCATGCTTTCGGCGAGTTCGTCGCTGACGCCCGGGTACAGACCGTTCTTGCGCTGCTTGTGCGTCTTCTTGGGCTGCTCTTCTTCCGGGGTCTCCGGGGTGAGCTCGTCAGCCACGTCTTCTCCTCAGCTACGACAGACACGGACCTGGGTGTGGACCTCATCCATCGTATGTGTGAGCGGAAGGCCCCCGGAGGCCGTGTGCTATATCGCACAAAAAGCGACAAAGCGGCAATATCCTCAATGCTTGCAAGAGGGACGACGGGGGCGTCCGCTACGGAACGCGTCGGATCATTCGAACCGTGCGGCGAGCAGGACGACGTCCTCGGGGGCGTCTCCCGGCTCCGTTCCGGGCAGCAGGGTCCGCAGGATGTGGTCGCAGATCGCTCCCGGATCCTCCCGGGCGACACGGGGGACCCCCGCGGCCGCCGCGTGCAGCCGGGCGTAGGCCCGGTCCATCGGGTCCCCGGTGCGGCGCAGCAGCCCGTCGGTGTACAGCAGCACCGTTTCTCCGGAGGCGGGCTCGATGTCCACGCTCGGCGCCTCCCAGCAGGACAGCATCCCGAGCGGCGCGGAGAGGGAGGTCTCCACGTACTCGGTGCGGCGCTCGCCGATGAGGAGCGGCGGGGCGTGCCCGGCACCAGCCAAGATGATCTTGTTCGGCTGTCCCGCGCCGGGGCCCGCGGGCTCGCAGTAGGCGAAGAGGGCGGTCGCCGAGCGCGCCGGCTCGGTCAGCCGCAGCAGCAGTTCCAGGTCGGACAGGACCGCGACCGGGTCCTCGCCCTCCATGACGGCGTACGCGCGCAGGGAGGCGCGCAGTCGTCCCATGGCGGCGACGGCGCTCGGCCCGGAGCCGGTGACGGATCCGACGGCCAGTCCCAGGGCGCCCTCGGGCAGCGGCAGGGCGTCGTACCAGTCGCCTCCGCCATGGGGTCCCGTGTGGTGGCGGGCCGCGAGCTGGACGCCGGGGATCCGGGGCAGCCGGCTGGGCAGCAGCTCCTCGGCGACGGTGGCCAGGCGGGAGCGGGAGCGCTCGACCTCCAGCATCCGGGCCAGGTGCTCGGCGGCGTGCCGCACGTAGAGCCCGACGAGGTCGCGCTGGCGGTCGTTCGGCTCGGCCTGCTCGTCGTAGAGCCAGACCGCGGCTCCGAGCAGGCCGGTGGCCTCGGCGGTCAGCGGCAGCGCGTAGCTGGCGGCGTACCCGAGGCGGGCGGCGACCTCGCGGTGGCGGGGGTCGAGGGGGGCGTCGAAGCCCCCGGTGCCGGCGGGCGCGTCCGGTTCGGGGAGCACCTCGGAGCCGCCGTGCGCGTCCGGCAGTCCGTCGAGGATGCGCCCGTACGAGGTCGCGCTGCGCGGCACGGTCTCGATGTGGCCGAGGTCGGCGTGGCCGAGGCCGAGGCCGATCGTGGTGGTGGGGCCGAGTCCGTCCGAGGGCTCCAGGACGACCAGTCCGCGGCGGGCGCCGACGAGGGAGGCCCCGGCCCGCAGGAACTCGTGGAGCGAGTCGTCGAGCCGGCTGGTCCGGGCGAGGCGCTCGGTGAGCTCGTGGAGGGTGGTGAGGTCCGAGACCATGCCGGCGAGCCGGTCCTGGATGAGGCTGCCCGGGGCGGCCGCAGGGGGCGGCGCGGCCTGGGCGGGGGTGGTCCGCGCGGGTGTGGGCGCAGCAGTGTGCGGTGACGCGGTAACTGCTGGATCGATTCCAGCCACTTTCGGCAGATGCGGAGCGTTCACGGCGTCCGCCTTTCCACCTGGTGCGATTCGCCGTATAGCATCGCAAACCCCCAGATCGTGCTGCGTCGCCATCAAGGAATCCACATCTACACGCACACACGGATCCATGTCCAGCATTGCCCAGGTGGGAATCCTGGTGTCCGTGAGGCGGCAACTCACCGTCCGGCCAAGGCTAGAACTTGGCTGGAAAAAGCTGGAACCGGACGGTTTTTACGATCGACTGGACGGGCCCGGCGAGGGGTCCGGGTACGTAACCGGTAGTGCCCGGGGCCAGTTGGAACCGCCCCGCGCGAGTCGCCGTCCTTAGCGGCGGCAGCCGGTCTCGGTGCCGGCGCGGGTCGCGCTCCATGCCCGCCGGACGTTTGATGGACCCGTAAGACGACTGCACGAACCGTGTGAACCTGCTTCTGGTGGACAGTGACGCGAAACGTGTACGTGTGGTGAGACACCGGTTACGTGGTGTGATGTGGCCCTCGGCGTTCAACGGAAAGGAACGAGCGCTCATGCGCGAGATCCTCGGAAGGCGTCTCCAGCGACTCCGCGACCGCTTTCGATCCCTGCGCCCCTCCCCGGAACGGCCGGCCGGCGCAGCGCCGGCCCTCCTCGACGCGGCGCTCGAGTGCGCCACCGTCCGGCAGTGGCCCGTCCTGCCCGGCGTCGGCCGGTCCGCCGCGGACGGCTCGCGCTGTGCCTGCCCCGACCCCGACTGCGTCGTTCCCGGCGCGCACCCCTTCGACCCGGGGCTGCTCGCGGCCACCACCGACCCCCGGATGGTGGCCTGGTGGTGGACGCGGCGGCCTGCCGCGCCGGTGCTGCTGGCCACCGGCGGGACGGCGCCGTGCGCGGTGAGCCTGCCGGCCGGGGCCGCGGCGCGCGCCCTCGTACGGCTGGACGCCCAAGGGCTGCGGCTGGGGCCGGTCGTGGCCACGCCGACCCGCTGGTCGGTGCTGGTGGCGCCGTATTCGCTGGAGCGGCTCGGCGAACTCCTCTACGCCAAGGACCACGTGCCCTCCTCGCTGCGCTTCCACGGCGAGGGCGGCTACCTGTTGCTGCCGCCCTCGGCCGCGTCCAGCGGTGGCCGGGTGCGCTGGGAACGGGAGCCGGGCGCGGGGAGCGACCTGTGGCTGCCCGAGGTCGAAGCGGTCGTGGACGCACTGGTCGAGGCGAGCAGCGGCGCACCCGGCGGCGGCAGCCGACTTGCATACTGATCACTCGTACGGGTGCCAGCAGTACGGGTTTCCAGGGGAATTGGGCGCGGGGATCTCCGGGCCCCATTCCCGCGTCGCTATCTTCGGCGAATGAATCTCCGCCTGATCGGTATCGGCGCCGGTGTGCTGGCCATCCTGTCCCTCCCGCTCGCGGGAGCGATCGCCGGGCCGGATTCTGCCGGTCAGGACGACGGAAAAGGCGGCGGCCTGTTCTCGACGCTGGGCCTTTCGGACTCCTCGAAGGAGTCTTCCCGGTCTCGCGGGTCTTCCACGGGGGCTCCGCACCCGGCGGCACCCGGTGCCGCCGGGCAGCATCCCGGCCCTGCCGTCGCACCGCGTTCCGACGCCCGCTGCGGTCCCGAACTGTCCTCTCCGCACGGGGTGGAGGCGCAGACCTGCGTGCTGGTGGGCGAGGGGCAGACGTGGGGCCGGAGTTACTACCGCAACACGAGCGGTCGGGCACTGGATGCCGTGCTGACGGTGATGGGTCCCGCCGGACGCACCGTGCAGATCCGGTGCGTGGTCGGTGAGGGGGACGAACCGGGGCTGTGCGAGACGCCGAAAGAGGCTTCTGCGGGGGCTCCGGAGAGCTACTCGGCCGTTTCGGAATTTGCCGTTCCGGATGACGGGGGCGAGCTGCTGCTGCGGTCCGGGAGCAACTCACCGGTACCGGGTGACGGTTGAGCACCGCAGGAAATGAAGGGCCCGGTCGCTGGCGACGGGGGATGCACCAGCGACCGGGCTACAAGAACGGTAACAAGAGATCGCCTGTTCGCAAATTCGATCTCCGATATTCAGACATCGATTTGCAGACGATTAGCGGGAGTTGTGACCCCTGTCACCGGGTCCGCGCGGGGCGCGGACGGGGGGAAGGGGTCAGCTGAGGGTCACCTGGCGGTTGGTGAGCCCGCCGCGTGCCCGGCGCTCCTCCGTGGTCAGCGGTGCGTCCGTGGCCAGGGCCTCGGCCAGCCGCTCCGCGAACTCCGCCGCGGGCTTCTCCACGTCCTCCGCGGTGACCCCGGTGGGGAGGTCCCAGACGGGGACCATCAGGCCGTGCGCGCGGAAGGAGCCGACGAGCTTCGTGCCCTCGCCGAGCGAGGAGGTGCCGGCCGCGTGCAGCCGCGCGAGGGCGTCGAGCAGCTTCTCCTCGGGGTGCGGCATGACCCAGCGCAGGTGGTTCTTGTCCGGGGTCTCGCACCAGTAGGCCGCGTCCACACCGGTCAGCTTGACGGTGGGAATGGCGGCGGCGTTGGCGCGCTCCAGGGAGGCGGCGATCTCCGGGGAGGCGTTCTGAGCGCTCTCCGATTCCGGAATCCAGAATTCGAACCCGGTGTGGACAACCGGCTCGAAACCGCTGTCGGCGTCCAGGAGATCCTGAAGTCGCGGCCCCTCGGCGGGAACCCGGCGGGCCGCCACGGGAGTCCCCGGGTCCGCCACGAGCGCACGCTCCAGGGTGTCGGCCAGATCGCGGCCGAGGTCCCCGCTGGACGAGTCGTTCTGCAGGCCGAGCAGGACGGAACCGTCCTCGCGGCGCAGTGCCGGCCACGCCATGGGCAGTACGGTCACCAGCGTCACGGACGGAACCCCCTCGGGCAGACCGCCCTTGAGGGTCAGCGGCACGGTGGCCGCGGGCACGAGCTCGCGCAGCGCGACCCAGTCGCACTCGCCCGGCAGGCCCTCGAAGGGGCGCCGCACGTGCTCGGTGACGGCGTGCGCGGCGGCTGCGCCGTGGCACGCCTTGTAGCGGCGCCCGGATCCGCAGGGACAGGGCTCGCGGGCGCCCACCACGGGGATTTCGCCATTGGTGATCTGCGGCTTTGCAGTCTTGGCTGCGGGGCGCTTCTTGGCCATCGTGGGTGTCTCCCGGTTGCGGCGGTACGGCGTCGTGTCTGGGCGCGAGCCTAGCCGTTCGTACCGCCGGAACCGGTGGGGTGCGGCCGGGAGCACGGTCGGCGTGCGCTCCCGGACGGCCGCTTGTCTCTTCCCGCGTGGTCCAGTTGTCGTCGAGCGGTGTTCTGTTGTTCTTCTGTTCTGTCGGTCCGATGTCGTGTCGTGTCGGATGTCGGTCCGTTGTTGCCGTTGTCGTTCCGTGTGTCGCCTTCAGAGATCGAGATCGTCGAAGGCGGTACCGAAGTCGATCGCCGGGGCCGCAACGCGCGTAGCGAAATCCTCGTGCCGGGGCCCACAGGCGACGATCACCCACACGGTGACCTCACCCGCCGCTCCGTCCCGGACACCCCAGTCCTGGGCCAGGGCGCTGATGATGTTCAGCCCCCGGCCGCCGCGCGCGGTGACCGAGGGCGTGGCCGGAACGGGACGCGTGGGCCCGCCCCCGTCCGTGACCTCGACCGTCAGTCGCCCCGCTGTGTCGAAGCGCCATGCGGCGCGTATCTCCCCGTCCCCGACTTCCCGTGAGCCCAGCGGCCGACCGTGTCGGCAAGCGTTGCTGAGCAGTTCGGAAAGGATCAGTACGGCATCGTCCACGACCGATTCGGACACTCCGCTGATCCGCAATTGCTCGCGCATCCGGTGTCTCGCCTCGCCCACGCCCGCAGGACCATGGCGTACATCCATGTACGACGACGTGGGCACTTCCTGTGCCACCACCAACGCCACCCCCGGAACCTCCTTAGCCCCACGCATGGTCTGGATGCCCCAATGGCCTGGACCGGAAACCGCCGGAGCGGGGCCCTCTGACGCATTCGTACCGGCCGAATGCGGAGCGGATGCGCCGGTGCACACCCTGTTATGGACGGGGTGGGCGTGGCCAGTGGGCAAATGGGGACGTCAGCGGCCCAGTTGGGACAGAACCTGACGGGGTCTGTTCGTGATGATTGCTTCCACGCCGAGATCAGCGCAGAGCTGAACGTCTTCCGGATCGTTCACGGTCCATACGTGTACGGAGTGGCCCGCGCTCTGGAGCTTGCGGATGTAGCCGGGGTGGTTGCGCACGATCCGCATCCCCGGCCCGGCGATGTGCACGCCGGCCGGGAGCCGCCCGCCCCGCATGCGGGGCGGGATGAACTGCATCAGGTACACGGTCGGGATCGTCGGGGCCGCCGCCCGTACCCGGTGCAGGGAGCGGGCCGAGAAGCTCATGACGCGGACCGGGTGCGGCCCCTCGGCGGGCGGGCTGTCCAGGCCGAAGCGCTTGAGGAGGAAGAGGAGCCGTTCTTCCACCTGTCCGGCCCAGCGGGTCGGGTGTTTCGTCTCGATCGCCAGCTGGACGGGCCGGCCGGCGTCGGACACGAGCTCCAGGAGCCGCTCCAGGGTGAGGACCGAGGTGCGCTCGGGGTCGTCCCAGTCGGGGGACTCCTCGCGGTCCTTCCAGGAGCCGAAGTCGAGGGCGGCGAGGTCGGCGAGCTCCAGGGCCGAGACGGCGCCGCGGCCGTTGGAGGTGCGGTTCACCCGGCGGTCGTGCACCAGGACCAGATGGCCGTCGGCGGTCAGCCGGATGTCGCATTCGAGGGCGTCCGCGCCGTCGCCGATGGCCTTTCGGTAGGCGGTCAGCGTGTGCTCGGGCGCATCCTCCGAGGCGCCCCGGTGGGCGACGACCTGGATGGGGTGCGGCGTTGCGTGGGTCACCGGGTCATGGTGCCACCGGGGGGACCCCGGGCGTCGGGGACGAGTCCTTCGAATGCATCCGAAATGTCGGATATAAAGAATGGGGAGAGACGCACAGGTCCGGCTTACAGTGCTCTGACGGGTGATGGGAAAGGCTTTGCCCAGGAACTTGTGTGGCCAGTCGAACGTTCAGTCGGACCGACTGCACGAGATGTGCCGGAGATTTCTGAAGCCGTGTGTGACGAGGAGAGAGCGCTGTGAGCACCGAGAACGAGGGCACCGCGGCCCCCAAGCACCCCGCGGCCCCGTCCACACCCCCTGCTCAGGGCTCCGAGACGCAGGTGGACGGAACGGCGGCCGCTCCGCAGCCCGCCGACGCACCGCCGGCGCCCCCCGCGGCTCCGGCCCCGGCCGTCGAGCCCACCGCGGCGCCCCCTGCGGCCGCGCCCGCCGCCGAGCACACCCAGCAGCTTCCGCCGACCCCTGCGCCGGGGGCCGAGCACACCCAGCAGCTCCCGCCGACCCCTGCGTCCGGGGCTCCGGCGTACCCCGCCCCGGGCTACGGCCAGGCCCCCGCGGCACCCGCGCCGGCCGCGCACGGCGCCGAGGTCTGGCCTCCTGCGCCGCCTGCCGTGCCCGCGTACGGCGGGGGCGGCCAGGGGGGCCACGGCGGCTGGGGGGCTCCCCCGGTGGCCGGCGGTGCCGCTCCGGGCAAGCCGAAGGGCAAGGGCGGCCTGATCGCGGGCGTGCTCGTGGCGGCCCTCATCGCGGGCGGCATCGGCGGCGGCGTCGGCTACTGGGCCGCCGACCGCAGCAACAACGGCACCGGCTCGACCACGATCTCCGCGGGCAACACGCCGAAGGACGTCAAGCGCGAGGCCGGTTCCATCGCGGGCCTGGCCGCCGCCGCGCTGCCCAGCGTCGTCACCATCGAGGCCTCGGCCGGCGACGGCGAGGGCGGCACCGGCACCGGCTTCATCTACGACCAGCAGGGCCACATCCTCACGAACAACCACGTGGTGGCCTCTGCCGCCAACGGCGGCAAGCTCTCGGCGACCTTCTCCAACGGCAAGAAGTACGAGGCCGAGGTCGTCGGCCGGGCACAGGGCTACGACGTCGCCGTCATCAAGCTGAAGAACCCGCCGGCCGGCCTCAAGCCGCTGGCGCTCGGCGACTCCGAGAACGTCGCGGTCGGCGACCCCACCATCGCGATCGGCGCCCCCTTCGGCCTGTCGAACACGGTCACCACCGGCATCGTCAGCGCCAAGAACCGCCCGGTCGCCTCGGGAGACGGCTCCGGCGGCAAGAACTCCTACATGAGCGCGCTCCAGACGGACGCCTCGATCAACCCGGGCAACTCCGGCGGCCCGCTGCTCGACGGGCGCGGCGCCGTCATCGGCATCAACTCCGCCATCCAGTCGGCCGGCAACGGCGGCTTCGGCGGCGGCCAGGCCGGTTCCATCGGCCTCGGCTTCGCCATCCCGATCAACCAGGCGAAGAACGTCGCCGAGTCCCTCATCAAGACGGGCAAGCCGGTCTACCCGGTGATCTCGGTCTCCGTGGACCTCCAGTCCAAGGCCGAGGGCGCCAAGATCTCCGAGCAGGGCGCGGCTGCCAACGAGCTGGTCGACCCGAACGGCCCGGCCGGCAAGGCGGGCCTCAAGCCCGGCGACGTCATCACCGAGTTCGGCGGCAAGCCGGTCGACAGCGGCCCGACCCTGATCAGCATGATCTGGACGTACAAGCCCGGCGACACGGTGAAGCTCACCTACCTGCGCAGCGGCAAGCCGACCACGGTGGACATCACGCTCGGCTCCCGGGTCGGCGACAAGTAGGACCCAGGGCCCACGGGCCTGATCCGAGGGAGAGGGGGCCGTAGGCGGGATTCGCCTACGGCCCCTCCCAACGTCCGCTTATGCTTCACAGGTGTTCGATTCCCGGCACATACGGACGTTCCACGAGGTGGTCGCCTCCGGTTCCTACTCGGCGGCCGCCCGCGTCCTGGGGTACACCCAGCCCGCCATCACCCAGCAGATGAAGGCGCTGGAACGCGCCGTCGGAACCCCGCTGTTCACCCGCGTGGGCCGGAAGATGCAGCTCACCGAGGCCGGGGAGTCCCTGTCCCGGCACGCCGAGACGATCCTCGGCAGCCTCTCGGCCGCCGAGGGCCAGCTGAAGGCGTACGCGCGTCTGCGCACCGGCCGGGTAAGGCTCTGCGGCTTCCCCAGCGCCAACGCCACCCTGGTCCCCGAAGCCCTGAGCGCGCTGGCGAAGGACCACCCCGGTGTACAGGTCGAGCTGCTGGAGGGGGAGCCGCCCGAGTCGCTGCGCCGCCTGGAGCGCGGGGAGTGCGACATCACGCTGGCCTTCACCTATCCCGGGCTCCACGAGGAGATCCCGGAGGAGGTGACCGAGGTCAGGCTGCTGGAGGACCAGCTGACCGTCCTGCTCCCGACCGGGCATCCGCTGGCCCGGCGCAGGGCCGTCCACCTGGCCGATCTGGCCGAGGAGCGGTGGATCGCAGGCTGCCCGCGCTGCCGCGCCAACCTGCTGCACGAGTGCGCCGAGCTGGGTTTCGTACCCGACGTCCGCTTCGCCACCGACGACAACCTGGTGGTGCAGAGCCTGGTCGCGCAGGGACTGGGCGTGGCGATGATGCCCGCACTGGTCCTGCCCTCGCTCTCGCTCAGCAAGGTCTGCGGGCGGGCACTGGAGCCGGCCGCGCGGCGCCACATCTCGGCCTACGTGTACCGGGACCACCTGCGCATCCCGGCGACGGCCGTGGTGCTCGGCGCCCTCAAGCGGGTGGCGGCGAACCGGGTCGGCTGCTGACCTCACCACCCTCAACCCATAAGCAGTGCTTGGGATTTCGGGTCACAACTGTCGTTGGACGTGATGGATTGGCAGCGGGACGCTGCCAGCATGACCACCACCACGCCGGCCCGCACCACCACGAGGATGGCCGCCCTCGTCAGTGAGATCCGCACGGTCGTGGAGCGGGGGCTGGCCCCGGACCTGACCGCCTACCTGGTCGGTGAGCGGGTCGCCCCGCACCTGGGCGCCCCCGACCTCCTGACGCCCGCGCAGTGCGAGGGCGATCCGGAGCGGTACCGGCAGCACATCCTGCATGCGGAGTCCGACGGCAGCTTCTCGGTGGTGGCGCTGGTGTGGCTGCCCGGCCAGGAGACCTGTATCCACGACCACGTGTCGTGGTGCGTGGCCGGGGTGCACCAGGGCGAGGAGAGCGAGCGCCGCTTCCGGCTGGCGCCGGGTGCCGGTCCGGCACGGCTGGTGGCCACCGAGGACGTGGTCAACGCACAGGGCGAGGTCTGCGGGTTCGCCCCGCCCGGAGACATCCACAAGGTGCGCAACTCCTGTGCCACGAAGGCGATATCCCTGCACGTGTACGGAGCCGACGTGTCCCGGCTGGGTACCAGCATTCGCCGCGTCTACAAGCTTCCGGTCGACTGATGGCCCTCCTTCACCGCCCCCAGCGTGTGGCGGTCGGCCATGTTTCACGTGAAACATCCACCTCCTGGCCCGGGTTGGCGTTGGCTGCGGGCGGAGCGCTGGCGGCATGGTGCGTGCACCGGGTCATCCCCGCCGTGCCGATGCTGACGGCGTCCGTGGTGCTGGGCATCGCGGTGGCCCATTTCCCCGGCCTGCGGACGTTCGCACGCGGGACCGCCCGCCCGGGCCTCTCCCTGGCCGGTCGTCGGCTCATGCGCATCGGCATCGTCCTGCTCGGGCTCGGCTTGGGGCTGGACCAGGTGCTGAGGCTGGGGTGGGGGACGGTCGCGATGGTGGCCGGGGTGGTGGCGGCCACCTTCTTCGGCACGCTCTGGCTGGGCCGACGCCTCGGACTCCCCGGCGACCAGCCCCTGTTGATCGCAACGGGCTATTCGATCTGCGGTGCCTCGGCGATCGGTGCGGTGAGCGAGGTGTCGGGCAGCGACGAGGAGGACGTGGCCGCCTCGGTGGCCCTGGTCACCCTGTGCGGCACCCTCGCCATTGCCGTCCTCCCGCTGCTCCAGGGGCCGTTGGGGCTCTCCGACCCCGCCTTCGGGAGGTGGGTCGGCGCGAGTGTCCACGACGTCGGCCAGGTGGTGGCCACCGCGCAGACGGCGGGTCCGGGCGCGCTCGGCGAGGCGGTGCTGGTCAAGCTGATGCGGGTGGCGCTGCTCGCGCCGCTGGTGGCGGCCGTGGCCTTCTCCGTACGGGCACGGCGGCGCCGTGTGCGTACGTCCTCGGGGCGCCGTCCGGCCCCGGTGCCGCTGTTCGTGGCCGGGTTCCTGGCTGCGGCCGCACTGCGCGCGACGGGCGTGCTGCCCGGCGCGGCGCTGGACTGGGCGCACACGGCGCAGGAGGCCCTGCTCGCGGCGGCTCTGTTCGGCCTGGGGAGCGCGGTGCACCTGCCGACGCTGGCCCGGACCGGCGGCCGGGCCGCGGTGCTGGGGCTCGGGGCGTGGGTGGTGGTCGCCGGGGTCTCGTACGGGGGCGTGCTGCTCACCATGTAGCAGGGGGAGTTGGCCATTTCGTGGCCGGAACCGACCGAACGTTCCGGCTGCCCGCTGACATTGCGACCCGCCCGTGCCACTCTCCTCCCGGCAACTCGAACAACCGATCCGCACCGACCGCTCTTCACCCCCACCCTGCCCCGGCGGCCACCCCGCTCTCGGGCACGGCAGAAGGAGTCATGCGTGAATCGTCATCGAACCGCCTTGTCCGTCCTGCTCTCGACGGGTGCCCTGGTCGCGGGCGTCCTGACGGCCGCGACCCCCTCGGTCGCGGCGGACAGCCCAGCGTCCTTCCGGCAACAGCACACCGCGGGCTTCTGGACCGCCGAGCGGATGCGCTCCGCCACTCCGCTCGACGTCACGGCGGCCCCCGGCAGGGCCCGCACTCCCGTCGCCACCACGGCCGCGCCCACGAGCATCGCGCCGACCGCGGCGTCCGCCTCCCCCACGAGCATCGCGCCGACCGCGGCGTCCGCCTCCCCCACGGCCTTCCCGCAGGCGGGCGGCGCGTGGACGGGTGGCGGCGCGGTCGTGAAGACCTCGGGCCGGGTCTTCTTCACCATGGGGGACCGGACCGCCTCCTGCTCCGGTGACTCGATCACCAGCGCCAACGGCAGCACGGTCATCACGGCCGGCCACTGCGTGAAGTACCAGGGGGCCTGGCACACCAACTGGGTCTTCGTCCCCGCGTACAACAACGGCAACGCGCCCTACGGCCAGTGGTCGGCCACCAAGACCTTCGCCACCGACCAGTGGGCCGCGAGCGAGGACATGAACATGGACGTCGGCCTGGCGGTGGTCGCCCCGCAGAACGGCCAGACCCTCAGCCAGGTCGTCGGCGCCCAGGGGATCCTCTTCAACGGCGGCTACAACAAGAAGATGTACTCGTTCGGCTTCCCCGCGGCGGCCCCGTACGACGGCACGAAGCTCGTCTACTGCAGCGGCAACAGCGGCAAGGACTTCCTGCTGACCAAGGACCACAGCCTGTCGTGCAACATGACCGGCGGCTCCAGCGGCGGCCCCTGGTTCCAGGACTTCAACGAGGCCACCGGCCTGGGAACCCAGGTCTCGGTCAACAGCTTCGGCTACAACTTCCTGCCGAACCGCATGTACGGCCCGTACTTCGGCAACGAGGCCAAGGCGGCCTACGACAAGGCCCAGACGGCCTGACCGCCTGTACGGGCCGGTCCCCTGCCGATAACGCAGCCCCCGGTACCCCGGACAGCCGGTACTCTGGTGCCCGCTCCGCCGCAGGCCGGCAGGGGCGTGGGTGGGTTGCCCGAGCGGCCTAAGGGAACGGTCTTGAAAACCGTCGTGGCGCGAGTCACCGTGGGTTCAAATCCCACACCCACCGCAGATGAATGGCCCCTGACCAGCGATTTCGGTCAGGGGCCGTTCGCGTCTTCTTGAATGATCTGCTCCGTGGTTCCCCGTGAGATCCCGCGTGATCGGGCACATGAAGGGCACGCTCAGGTCAGCTCCGAGACACCAGCTCGATCGTCACCGGCGCCGCCGAATCAAGGTAGATCGTGTCTACGTCATCCTCGGAAAGAGCCTCGTCGGGGTAGTCGGCTGGCACTACGCCGAGCAGCGTGTGAGGGCGGGGAAGCCAGCCCACATCCCGTGGAGGGTCGTAGCGGCCGATATCGGTGATCCGCACCAGCGTCTCAGGTATGCCTACGAGGCAGCTGTCACCAACGCGCAGGTTCCATGGTTCGGGGTCGGTTTTGAACAGACTTGTGGTCCATTCCGGGGAGTCGGCGGACACCGCAAACGCCCTCTGACCGTTCCACCTGAACTGCGACTGCGGATCGATCTCGTCCCATGGCCACTCAACCGCGGCGTAGAAGCGCGACACCTCGGTGACTCGGGCTTCGGCCGGCGGGCAGCTGACTCGTAGAACGTCGCCGACCTGGAAATCGTGGGGTGGTGCGTTCCTGTCCATCCGGCTCCCGCCATTGCTCGCTCTGAGAGCTGCACCGTACCGACTGGCCTAGCCACAGCTCGCCCTGGCTCCCATCCCGTCTGCCGTCGACCCACACGTATGTGGAGCGGGCGCGGGTCCTGGCGTCCAGGTGGAGCGCGCCACTGTACGAACGACCTGGACGCCAGGACCCGTGTCTGCTCGGCTTGCCTGGGTCGACGGCAGGCGGGATGGGAGCCTTCCCCACACTCGCCACAACGCACCGGCACCCGCGTACGGCGCCCCCTCTATCCCGGAGTCGGAGCGCCCCCGCCGGAGGCATCAGTCTTGGCCGGTAGCCGACCGATTAGGCCGGGGACACCCCCATCAAGCCCTTAGCCACATACTGGCGCGCGGTCGGCGGTCCGGGCTGGAGCGGGGCGGAGACAGGAGCGCAGGCCCGGGGCGACGGGCGCGCGACGCCGCCTTGGCGGCGGAAGCGCCCTTGATGAGGTAGAGAAACCTGTAACAGCCCCAGGGCCCAGGGCAGTTCGTGAGCCGACTGGCACTTTTCCTGACAGTGCCTCTGAGCGGCGCGGGTACCTTCGTAGTGTCGAAGGGAGCCCATCATGGGGGCGGATCTGAGCACGGGGCAAAGGGTGGCACGGGCACGCCGCCGACTTGGCTGGGATCAGGCGCAGCTAGCTGCTGCTGTAGATCGCTCGGTCAGCTGGGTGTCGAAGGTGGAGAATGGTCGGCTGCCGCTCGACCGTATGAGCGTCGTCGGCCAGCTGGCTGAAGCCCTCGGCATCGAAGTCATCGAGCTGACAGGTCAGCCCTACCGCCACGACTCTTCCGAACTCGACTCGGGCCACGCCGCGATTCCCGGTCTTCGGCTCGCTCTCCAGCAAGCCACGATGCCGGGCGGTGCACTTCTGCTCGGGTCTATCGAGCCGCCTTCGCTCGACGACGTCTCCGTGCGGGTGGCAGCTGCTGAGCGGCTTCGCCAAGACGCCAAATTCACGGCTCTGGGCGACGTCCTCCCCCAGATCCTGCGTGACCTGATCGTGGCCTGCGACATCGCGGACGGCGATGACCTCGGCCGGGCAGAGGCGCTGATGCTCCGTGCAAGCCACATGGCCCGAGTCTCCTCGAACCTGCTGGGTCACCATGACCTTGGCTGGAGTGCAGTTCAGCGGGAGCTGGTCGCCGCTGAGAGGGCCGAGTCCCCGACGCTTCGAGCGGCCGCCCGATGGGATCTCTGTGGAGTCTGGCTGTATGAGGGAGAGGTGGCCGCGGCGCGGGACATGGCGCTGAGGGCGCTCGATGACCTTGAGCCTGATCTCGCCAGCGCTGATGCGAGCGTCCGGTCTCTCTGGGGCGCGATGCACCTCCGGGCCGCTGTTGCCTGGTCCCGACTGTGGGACCGCACCGAGGCGGAATCCCACCTCACGGAAGCACGCCGGATAGCGGCCGATCTACCTGCTGATGGGAACGTCTTCCAGACCCAGTTCAACGCGGTCAACACAGAGATCCACAGTGTGGAAGTCAGCCTTGAACTCGGGCACCCGCGCGATGTGCTCTCCAGGTCAGAGCTGGTCGACGTCATGAACATCGCGTCTGGCGAGCGGAAGTCCCACTTCTGGGTCTGCACGGCCGCCGGCCAGATGATGAACGGCAAGGCCGAGGCTGCGGCAGGGTCCATCCTCCGGGCTGACGCGGTGGCACCTCAGCACGTACGCAACCGACCCGTAGCCCGCAACTTGGTGGACGACCTGCGGTCCACCAGTAGGAATGCGCGCACGGAGGAGATCCGGCGGCTGGCCGGACACATGAAGCTCAGCTGATCAGCCCGGACGGAGAGGGGGCCGTGGTCGTGAGAGTGGCAGACAAAGCGCGATTACTCGTGGAGCTGCACGAGATCCGGAAGAAGTTATCCGAGGCTGCACAGCGGGTGGATCGGCTGTCCGCTGCGGTCACGGCAGATCGGCAACGTGCCCTTCGAGGCGATCGAGCCGCGAGTTGATCAGATCCAGGGCGGCCTTGATCTCGGCCAGCTCGCTGGCCACAGTCGCGGCCTGCTCCACCTCGACGCTCGGCGGGTCGCTGGCGACGAAGGTGCCACGTCCCTGCTGACTCACAATCAAGCCTTCATCGCGAAGGATGTCCAACGCGTGCCGAACGGTCATGGCTGCAACGCCATACCGCTCGGCCAGCTTGGCGTTCCCGTCCAGCCGCTGGCCGGCCGTCAGCATGCCGCTCGCGATCTGCTTCCGGAGGTCGTCGGCAACCTGCGCGTAGGCGCTACGGGGATCATCTGGGCTCACGGTCACAAACCCAGGTTATCTAAGTGATCTAAAGAAGTCTGCCCCAAGGGCTTGTGCTCTTCGCCATCCCCACTAATCTAGGTAACACAAGAGAAGTTAGAGAAGCTCAGTCGGGAGCGGCGCCCTACCGCCAAGCAGTCCGCCGCTCCCGCCCCGTGAAGGGAGCTCCATCATGCCCACATTGCTCCAGGCTGTGCAGTCCAGCCACGTCCAGGTCCATGACCTGTCGAACATGGAGCGTGCCGTGGCTCTCTATGCCTCGGACATGCCGACCTCGTACCGGTACCGGAAGGGCGACCAGGAGAAGCACTGCGACTGGATCACCCAGGGTGCCACTCGCCTCGGTCTGGAGAACCTCGCCTATCTCGCGGCAATGCACCGTGTTCACCGTCTCAACTGGTTGAACGGCATCACGCCGGAGGAGCGAAGCGTCGCGGGGTTCGCAGACGAATCCCGCCGCGATCGTGCAGGTCGGCTCGCCGCTCTCGTGACGGGTCATGTGCCCGTGAGTGACCAGGCGTTGTGGCGTCAAGGACAGTCGGCCGAGTCTCTCCGCCCGGCCTCATTGGAGGTGGCGGCGTAATGGGCTGGGGACGTGGATTCGGCTCCTCACGCGAGCCGCTCGACTCAGACGTTGATGAGGCGCGCAAGGTCGCCAGTAGCCATCAGCGCTACTGCGCGGGCAAGGGTCAGGATGTGCCTCGTATGGGGCGCAAAGGCTCACCTGGGCGTCCTACGGACAACACGTCCGGACCCTCCTCGGCTTCGGCCAGTACTCCCAAGAGGCGGCGGCTTTGGTGACCCTCTTTCCCCTGGCCACGGCTGCTGTCGCTGACATGGCGGCGGCCGTGGGCACCGACCCCCTTACCCTGGCCGATCTCCTGCGCGTCGCCTCCGACCCCGATTTCGACCGCTGGCGAGACCAGATCCGCCGTACTGGCGGCTGCTCGGACCCGATCCACCTCACCGGCTCCACAGTTACCCGTGACCGGAGCACCGGGGATGTCCTGTACTCGTACTCGACCGCAGCTGAACCTGGCGGGCGGTTACGGATCGCGTGCGGCAACCGGCGGGCCTCCCGCTGTCCCTCCTGCGCCTGGACGTACGCCGGGGACACCTACCACCTGATCCGGGCAGGAATCACGGGCGATGAGACCAAGAACGTGCCCGTGACGGTCCGGGAGCACCCCAGGGTGTTTGCCACCCTCACCGCTCCCTCGTTCGGTGCGGTCCACAACCGGCCTGCCTCCGGTCGCTGCCGCTGCGGCACCACCCACGCCGAGACAGACAGCCTGATCGGCACGGCCCTGGATCCTGACCGGTACGACTACGCGGGCGCGGTCCTGTGGAACAACTACGCCGGACAGCTGTGGCAGCGCTTCACGATCTACCTCCGCCGCGAGATTGCTGCCCACGCTGGGATCACTCAGGTCGAGCTGAAGGAGACCTGCCGGGTCTCGTTCGGGAAGGTCGCCGAGTTCCAAAAGCGCGGTGCCGTGCACTTCCATGCAGTCGTCCGCCTCGATGGACCTGGTGGACCGGACACCCCGCCACCCTCGTGGGCGTCGGTCGCCCTGCTCGACGATGCGATCCGGGCCGCTGCTGGGAGAGTCGCTGTCAAGGTCCCCGCCGCTGGAGGGCTTCCCGCCCGCGCTCTCGTCTGGGGCAGGCAGGTCGACGTGCAGTCCATCGGTGGCCTCGGGCACGAAGAGCTCACAGAGCAAGCCGTGGCGTCCTACGTCGCCAAGTACGCGACCAAGGCGGCCGAGAACGCCGGAGCAACGGACAGGGCCGTTCACTGCCGTACGTGCGGGGGCTCGGGACTGTTCGACCGCTACCCCCGTCCGGGCTCCCCGCTGAGCCGCTGCATGGACTGCAAGGGATCCGGCCTGGGGGTGGACCTCGCCGCGCTGCCTGTATCGGATCACGTCCGTCGCCTGATGCAGGCCTGCTTCACACTCCAGCCCCTCCACCCGGAACGCGGACTCGCGCGCTGGTCCCACATGCTCGGCTTCCGCGGCCACTTCTCCACCAAGTCCCGGGCCTACTCCACTACCCTCGGCGCCCTTCGCCAGACCCGCGCCGACTACCGCGCCGCCCAGGAACGCCGCGAACGCGGCCTGCCCGACCCCGACGACACCTCGGAGGGCTCCACGCTCGTCCTCGCTCACTGGATCTTCGCCGGACAAGGCCACACGCCGGGGGAGTCTTGGCTCGCCGCGACCATCGCCAATGACATCAAGGCCAACCGTGAAACCGCCCGCGAAGCCCTCGCGGAGCTGGACGAGACGAATGCCGAGGGGGAGTGATGGCCGTGGACAGACTGCTCACCGTGAGCCAGGTCGCCGAGTTGCTCGGGACGACCGTGCGGTTCCCGCGGCGCCTGATCGAGGAGCGACGCATCACCTTCGTCAAGGTCGGCCGACACGTTCGCATCCCTGAGGGCGCGGTCCGGGCCTTCGTCCAGGAGCACACCGTTGCCGCCGTCCCGGCTGTCCGCTCTCGACTGAGGAGCGTGGCCTGATGCCCGGGAAGCGCAAGCAACGACGTGGGTTCGGTCGGGTCCGCAAGTTGCCCTCGGGGCGCTATCAGGTTCGGTACCCGGGGCCCGATGGAGTCCTTCGGCCGGCGGATCGGACCTTCGCCACTGTGGCGGACGCTGACCTCTGGCTGTCCCGGAAGCGGATCGAGATTGAAGACGGCCAGTGGTTGGACCCGGCCGAAGGCAAGACCACGGTCCGGGATTGGGGCGCCCGCTGGCTGGCGGCGGTGTCTCCGCAGCTCAAGCACAAGACTCAGGCCTCGTACAGGTCTCTCATCACCTCGCAGATCAATCCCGCCTTGGGCGACCGGGAACTGTCCAGCCTGCGGCCGATCACGGTGACTGAATGGGTCGGCTCGATGAAGACCAAGGGGCTGAGCGCGTCACGGATCCGCCAGGCGTACCGGGTGCTGTCACAGCTCATGAGGGCTGCTGTGGACAACGGCCTGATCGCCCAGACCCCGTGCCGTGGTGTCCGGCTGCCGCGAATGCCGGAGACCGAGCCGCACATCCTGACCCAAGCAGAGGCGTCCAGCGTCGTCCGCCATGCCGACAAGCCGCATGACCTGCTGATCGCGCTGCTCGCCTTCGGCGGCCTGCGCATCGGGGAGGCTTTCGCGCTTCGGCGCATGGACATCGACCTGCCCGGCCGTCTGATCCTCGTGGACGAGAACCTCGCTGAGGCGAACGGCAAGCTCGTCTTCGATACCCCCAAGTCCCATCAGAAGCGGGTCTTGCGGATCGCGCCTTCGCTGGCCAAGCGGCTCGGTGTGCACCTTGCCGGGCTGGGCTCTGGCGACGATGTGCTTCTGTTCGCCAACTCCAAGGGTGGCCCGCTGCGCTACAACCAGTGGCGCAAGGCGTGCTTCGACCCGGCCGTGAAGGCTGCCGGCCTGACCGACGTCACCCCGCATGACCTAAGGGCCTCGCACGGAACTTGGGTGGCGGACAGGTTCGGCGTCATGACCGCGGCACGGCGCCTCGGCCACTCGAATGCCAGCGTTACCACTCGGCACTACGCCCGGCCAGTCGACGGGCGTGATGCTCAGGTGGCCGATGCCTCGGACGGTTGGCTCAACGGGCACGACGACGACCCTGGGGCACGGGACGGGCACGCAGCCCCCGCCGACCCCGACGAAGGCGCCTCATAGAGCCCCTGACCTGGCCTTGAGTCGAACCTACCTGGGTCGAGTAAGAGGTCTTGAAAACCGTCGTGGCGCGAGTCACCGTGGGTTCAAATCCCACACCCACCGCCACAGGTCAGAGAACGCGCTGATCAGAAGGGGTGTCCCGGATCCGGGACACCCCTTCGTGCGCTCGGGGCTCAGCCGAAGCACGCAACCAGTCGGACGGCATCGTCGCCGTGGATGGCCGCCAGGGTGCGCATGACCGACCAAATGGGTTCCCATGCGCTGTCCGGCACGGCGTCCTTGCGCCGTAGGCGGCCGATGCGGAAGAGGCGGTCGCCGTCGGGCCACTCCGTGCCCTCGGGGTGGCTGCGGCCCGCGTGGCGCAGGGTGTGCGGGTCGGTGATGCCGGAGAGCTCGGAGAAGCGGGTCAGGTTCGTGTTCCGGCCGTACGCCTTCCAGGCGCCCTCGGCATCCCGGCGGTACTCGAGGACGCAGTCGTCGACCTCCGTCGCGGTTTCCTCCCAGTCGGTCGCCAAGAGTTCCGCCCAGGTGATCCAGGACGCGCCGAAGTCCCAGTCCTCACCGCGGGCGCGCACTTCCGGCGAGGCGTCCGGGGGCAGGCCGCGATCCGCGGCGAGGGGGCGGAAGGTGCTGTCGCGTACGCCGAAGAGGCAGCCGAAGGCCAGGTAGGAGCGGCCGTTGTAGAGGTGCATGGTGTCGATCGCCATGTGCCACTCGCGGTCGTCCTCGTCCAGCCAGCGGTCCCACCGGGCCTCGATGTACCCGTACATGTCCGTTCCCATGGCCCGGATTGTTCGGGGTGCGGGGCGGGGCCCGCGAGTGGATTTCCGGGTGTGGGCGGGGTCCGGGAGGGGGTTTGCGCCTTTTGGGTGGTGTTTGTCAGAAGATCGGCGTGCGTGGTGGGAGTCGTGCGGTTGCGTCCGCATCATGACGAATGTATGCAGATCCGCCCGTCGGAACATCGCGAAATGAGGGACCCCGTCATGGCTCAGCGCAGCGTCATCCTGTCGATCTGGACTTCCGTCCTCGCCGCCCTCGTGGCGCTCCTCGGCTCCCTCGGGCTCATCGGCAAGGCCGCCCCGGCCCTCGCCTCCGCTGCTGCTCCCGCCGTCCCCGCCCCCGCGGCCGGCGCCGTGCGCCGGGTGGGTGTCCAGGCGCGGCGGAGCTGGCGGGAAATGATGCGGGGCGGTTCGCTCCCGCCGACCATCAAGCAGCGGATCCGTGCCGAGGCCCACGGCAAGTCCCCGTCCGTCCGCCGCTCCACCACCGCCGCTGCCATGGGCGCCGCTTTTGCTGCCGCACGCGCCGCCACGTTCGCACCTGCCGCCCCACGGGATGCCGTCCCCGTCGTGTCCGCCGCACCTGCCGCCCGGGACGGGCTCGCGCTCGCGGCGTAGTGCGGTACGGCGCAGTCGCCCCGGCGGGCGCCGGGGGCGTGCAGGGGGCGTGAAACTTGGTATTGCAGGGCCGCAGGGCCGGGAGACGGTGGGGTTCCCGGACGTCGCGGCCCTTTTCGGCATGTCCGGGCGGGAGTTTCAGGCTGAACGCTTCATCCCTTGTGCGGCAAGGGTTTCGGCGGGTTCAGGGGCGCTGACCTGCCGTGCAGGGGGCGCGAATTGGGTTTATCCGGAGTTGGTCATGCTTGCGGGGGAATCGCAGACTCCGGGGTGGTTCGCCGGGGATTCGGTGGGCAACTCTGGTCTCGCGACGTCGTCACCACACGGAACGACCGAGGCGGTCGGCCAACTGCTTCGGAATGAAGCCCACTTCGGTTTTCTGGAGGATTCACACATGGCAAGCATCCGTACCTCCCGCGTCATCGCCGCCGTCGCCGCCCTCCCCCTCGCCGTCGCCCTCTTCGGCGGAGTGGCCTCGGCCGACAACGGCTCTTTCGCGAACGACGGATCGAATGCGAGCGTCGCCAGCATCATCGGCAGCGGCGTGGGTGGCGACAACAACGGCAACTCCTCCACCTCGCAGCAGGTGGCCACCGGCTCCGGGGCGTCCAACCAGAACAACACCGCGCAGGTCAACGGCTCGGCCTTCACCGCGATCCACCAGTCCAACTCGAACGTGGCGGTCAACTTCCACCCCTGGTGGTAGCCGCGGCCTGAGCCGCACCGACTGTTGAGGGCGCCCGTGCGACCGGACCGGCTGGGGTCCGGTAGTGCGGGCGCCCTCGCGCGCGCCTCCGTCTGCGTCTTCGCTCGCGTCGCGCCTGCGTCCCCGCCTGAGCCCCCGCCCACCCCTGCTCGCGGACTCGCCTTCCGACCTTGACACCGATGGTAAATCTGACGGACAGTCAGGTTCCCTCGAATGTTGTGATGCCGGGAGGCCAGCGCCGTGCACCTCGCCCCGACCGAAGGCCAGTTGCGGCTCCGCGCCGAACTGCGGGAGTACTTCCAGGACCTGCTGCCGGACGGGGTCCCGGACGACCCGGCCCGCCAGCGCGCACTGCTGCGCCGCATCGGCGCCGACGACCTGCTCGGCCTCGGCTGGCCCGTCGAATACGGAGGCCGGGGCCGCGGCCCCGACGAGCAGTTCGTCTTCTTCGACGAGGCCTACCGGGCCGGCGCGCCCGTGTCCATGGTCACGCTCAACACCGTCGGCCCGACCCTGATGAAGTACGGGACCGAGGAGCAGAAGGAGTACTTCCTGCCCCGGATCCTCAAGGGTGAGATCGTCTTCGCCATCGGCTACTCCGAGCCGGAGGCGGGCACCGACCTCGCCTCGCTGCGCACCCGGGCCGTCCGCGACCGCGACGACTGGGTGATCGACGGGCAGAAGATCTTCACCTCCAACGCCCAGAACGCGGACTGGATCTGGCTCGCCTGCCGCACCGACCCCGGGGCGCCCAAGCACAAGGGCATCTCGATCATCCTGGTGCCCACCGACGACCCCGGGTTCGCCTGGACCCCGATCGAGACCGTCGGCGGGCTCACCACCACGGCGACGTACTACGACTCCGTCCGCGTGCCCGCCGGGAACCTCGTCGGCCCGGAGCACGGCGGCTGGGGCCTGATCACCAACCAGCTCAACCACGAGCGCGTGGCCCTCGCCGCCATCGGCATGCAGGCCGAGGACTTCTACGCGTACGCGCTCGGCCACGCACGCACCCCGGACCCGGTCACCGGCGAGCGGCCGGCGGACCTGCCCTGGGTGCAGTCCCGGCTCGCCGAGGCGCACGCACGGCTGGCCGCCGTACGCCTCCTGAACTGGCGCCTCGTCCAGGACGTGGGCGCGGGCACCCTCGCCCCCGGCGACGCCAGCGGGGTGAAGTTCCTCGGCACCGAGTCCACCGTCGAGGTGTACCGGATGTGCCAGGAGGTGGTCGGCGAGGAGGCGCTCGTACGGGGCCCGGGGGCCTTCGCCGGCGGTGAGCTGGAGCGGATGAACCGGGCCGCGCAGATCAACACCTTCGGCGGCGGGGTCAGCGAGGTACAGCGGGAGATCGTCGCCATGATGCGGCTCGGCATGAAGGGGAGGAAGCGATGACGGCGCAGGCGGACGGCGCGGACGGGGAGGCGGCCCGGTTCCACGCGCTGCTGGCGGCTTTCGAAGGGCAGCCGGCCGCCACCGCGGGCCGGGGCAAGGACGCGGTCAACGAGCCGATGATCCGCCACTGGTGCGAGGCGATGGGCGATGCCAACCCCGCCTACACGGGCCCGGACGCCATCGCACCGCCCACCATGCTCCAGGCCTGGACGATGGGCGGGCTCTCCGGCCACTCGGACCGGTCCTCCTGCTACGACGACCTCTTCGCCCTCCTCGACGGCGCCGGGTTCACCTCGGTGGTCGCCACCGACTGCGAGCAGGAGTACCTGCGCCCGCTGCGCCCCGGGGACGCCGTCACCTTCGACGCCGTCATCGAGTCCGTGTCCCCGCGCAAGACGACCAAGCTGGGCACCGGCCACTTCGTGACCACGCGCATGGACGTCCGGGCGAACGGGGACCTCGCCGGGACCCACCGCTTCCGGATCCTCAAGTACGCGCCCGCCGGCACCCCGGCGAAGAAGAAGGCCCCGGCCCTGCGCCCCCGGCCGGTGGTCAACCGCGACAACCAGGGGTTCTGGGACGGGGTCCGGGAGCACAGGCTCCTCATCCAGCGCTGCACCTCCTGCACCACCCTGCGCTTCCCCTGGCTGCCCGGCTGCAACGGCTGCGCGAGCCAGGAATGGGACACCGTCGAGGCCTCCGGCTCCGGCACCGTCTTCTCGTACGTGGTCATGCACCACCCGCCCTTCCCCGCCTTCGACCCGCCGTACGCGGTCGCGCTCGTCGAGCTCGCCGAGGGGGTCCGGATGATCAGCAACATCACCGGCGTCCCGTACGACAAGGTCCGCATCGGCATGCCCGTCCAGCTGGAGTTCCTGCGCGTCGACGACGGCCTCGAACTCCCCGTCTTCCGCGGGAGTGAAGGCTGATGGACTTCCACCCCACCGAGGAGCAGGCCGCCGCGGCAGGCCTCGCGGCCCGCATATTCGGCGACCTCGCCACCCACGAACGCCTCGGAGCCGCCGGCACCGGCAGCGACGCCGAGCTCTGGAAGGCCCTCACCACGGCCGGCATGACCGCCGCCGTCGAGGAGGTCGGCCTGCTCGGCCTGGTCCTCCTCCTGGAAGAGCAGGGCCGCACCACCGCGCAGGTCCCGTTCGCCGCCACCTGCGCGTACGGGATCCTCCCGGTGGCCGCGCACGGCAGCGCCGAGCAGCGCGCCCGCCTGCTCCCCGCCCTCGGCACCGGTGAGGCGGTCGCCACCGGGGCCTTCCCGGCGCGCGGCCGGATCACCTCGGAGGGCGGCCGGCTCACCGGAACCGCCCCCGCCGTGCCCTGGCTGCGCGATGCCACCCACGTGCTGGTCCCGGACGCGGACCGGGCGCTGTGGCTCGTACGGACGGACGCGCCCGGGGTGAGCACCTCCCCGGTGGAGACCACCGCCCCCTGGTCGGCGGGCCGGCTGACGCTGACCGGGGCCGAGGGCGAACGCCTCGGGGACGGGGGCGCCTACGAGGCGGTCCTCGACGCCGCCCGGACCGCCTTCGCCGGGCTCCAGGCGGGCGTCTGCGCGGGCTCGCTCGCCCGGGCGGTCGAGTACACCTCCACCCGGGAGCAGTTCGGCCGTCCGCTCTCCACCAACCAGGCGGTGCTGCTGCGCGCGGCGGACGCCTACATGGACACCGAGGCGATCCGGGTCACCGCGTACGAGGCGGCCTGGCGCATCGACCAGGGCCTGCCGGCGCACGAACACGCGCTGACGGCGGCCTGGTGGGCCTCGGAGGCGGGCAAACGGGTGGTGCACGCGGGCCAGCACCTGCACGGCGGCATGGGCGCCGACCTGGACCACCCCGTCCACCGGCACTTCCTCTGGGGGCGCCAGCTGGACGCGTACCTGGGCTGCGGCAGCGAGCTGCTGGCCGAACTGGGCGCCGTGCTGGCGCAGGAGGGCTGAGCCATGGGAACCGTCGCCATGAGAGTCGGCGAGGAACTGCCGCCGCTGGAGATCCCGGTCACCCGGACGCTGATCGTCGCGGGCGCCATCGCCTCCCGTGACTACCAGGACGTGCACCACGACGCGGCGCTGGCCCGGGAGAAGGGCTCACCGGACATCTTCATGAACATCCTGACCACGAACGGCCTGGTCGGCCGGTACGTCACCGACCACCTCGGGCCGCACGCCGTCCTGCGCAAGGTGGCCATCCGCCTCGGCGCGCCCAACTACCCGGGCGACACGATGACCCTCACGGGCACCGTCACCGCCGTCTCCGGGAACACGGTCGAGATCCGTGTCCTCGGCGCCAACGGCATCGGCCACCACGTGTCGGGGACGGTCACGGCGGAGGTGCCGGCATGAGCGTCCGCACCCGCGACGAGCTCGGCGGCAAGGCCGCCATCGCCGGCATCGGAGCGACCGAGTTCTCCAAGGACTCCGGCCGCAGTGAGCTCAAGCTCGCCGTCGAGGCCGTGCAGACCGCCCTCGAGGACGCCGGGCTCACCCCCGCCGACGTCGACGGCATGGTCACCTTCTCGATGGACACCAGCCCCGAGATCACCGTCGCGCAGGCGGCCGGCATCGGGGACCTGTCCTTCTTCTCCCGCATCCACTACGGCGGCGGTGCGGCCTGCGCCACCGTCCAGCAGGCCGCGCTGGCCGTCGCCACCGGGGTCGCGGAGGTCGTGGTCTGCTACCGCGCCTTCAACGAGCGCTCGGGGCGCCGCTTCGGCTCCGGCGTCCAGCAGCGCGAACCCTCGGCGGAGGGCGCCGCGCTCGGCTGGTCGCTGCCGTGGGGGCTGCTGACCCCCGCCTCCTGGGTGGCCATGACCGCCCAGCGCTACCTGCACGCCCACAACCTCACTCCCGAGGCGTTCGGGCACGTCGCGGTCACCGACCGCCGGCACGCCGCGAACAACCCCGCCGCCTACTTCCACGGCAAGCCCATCACCCTCGCCGACCACGCCGCCTCGCGCTGGATCGTCGAGCCGCTGCGGCTGCTGGACTGCTGCCAGGAGACCGACGGCGGCCAGGCCCTCGTCGTCACCACCCCCGAACGGGCCCGGGACCTGCGGCACCCGCCCGCGGTGATCACCGCGGCCGCGCAGGGTGCCGGACGCCGCCAGGAGGGCATGACCTCCTTCTACCGCGACGACCTGACCGGGCTGCCGGAAATGGACGTGGTCGCGCGCCAGCTGTGGCGCACCAGCGGGCTGCGGCCCTCGGACATCGACGTCGGGATCCTCTACGACCACTTCACCCCCTTCGTGCTGATGCAGCTGGAGGAGTTCGGCTTCTGCAAGCCGGGTGAGGCCGCCGACTTCGTGGCCGCGGAGGCGCTGCCGATCAACACCCACGGCGGCCAGCTCGGGGAGGCGTACCTGCACGGGATGAACGGCATCGCCGAGGCGGTGCGCCAGCTGCGCGGCACCTCCGTGAACCAGGTCGCGGGGGCGGAGCACGTACTCGTCACGGCCGGCACCGGGGTGCCGACCTCCGGGCTGATCCTGGGGGCCGACGGCTGAGGGCCCGCCGCCCGCAGCTGACGGATTCGTGCCGGTTGGGCCCCGCCTCCTCCACCTTCAGGAGGTGGGGCCTTCCCTACTCCTACAACCTGAGACGGACCCCGCTTCGGCACTTGCGGCCGATCCCATGACGAGCGGGCGCTCCTAGCGTGGAGACATGACCACGCCTGTGTGCACGCTCGCCTCGAACCCGACGCCGTACCCGTCGTTCTCGGCGTACGTCCGGACCCGCGGCACGGTCCTGATGCGCACGGCGCGCTCCCTCACCGCCAACCCGTGCGACGCCGAGGACCTGCTCCAGACCGCCCTGGCCAAGACGTACATGGCCTGGGACCGCATAGAGGACCACCGCGCGCTGGACGGCTATGTCCGGCGGGCCCTGGTCAACACCCGTACCTCCCAGTGGCGCAAGCGCAAGGTGGACGAGTTCTGCTGCGACGAGCTCCCCGAGACCGAGGAGGTCCCGGCCGCCGATCCCGCGGAGGCGCAGGCCCTGCGGGACGCGATGTGGCGCGCGGTGACACGGCTGCCCGACCGGCAGCGGGCCATGGTCGTGCTGCGCTACTACGAGGACCTCAGCGAGGTGCAGACCGCCGAGCTGCTGGGTGTTTCGGTCGGCACGGTCAAGAGCGCCGTCTCCCGGGCGCTGGGCAAGCTCCGCGAGGACCCGGAGCTCACCACGGTCCGCTGAGCGCCGACCGTGCGGCGCCCCGGCGTCGGCGATGTTTCACGTGAAACATCGGCCATCCGGCCGGGCCGCCGAGTGGCCACTCTGATGTGCGACACCGTGTCCAAAACACTCTCGGACGGCAGAAGAAGCCCCCCGCCCGGCCGTGTGGCCGGGCGGGGGGCTTCGTTTCAGCGGACGGTGCCGGCCTGCCAGAGGGTGAGGAGCAGACCGAGGGCCGCGACGACCGCGGCGACCTTGTGGAGCGGCCAGCGGCTGCGCTCGAGGGAGTCGAGCCTGGCCTCGTGGTCGGCGAGCTGCTTGTCGGTCTGGTCGGACCGCTGCACGAGGAGCGCGAGGCTGCCGTCGATGCGGGTGAAGCCGACCTCGACGACGGCCCGCAGTCGTTCGAGTTCCAGGGCGACGCCGGGTGTGTCGCCGGGGTCGGGTGCGCTCACTCGGCTGCTCCGGTGTCGTCCCGCAGGCCGAGGCCGACGCGGTCGAGCAGGGCCTCGACGCCCGGCAGGGCCATGACGCGGGCGAGGCCGGCGGCGACCGCGAGGGCGCCGGCGACATAGGGCAGGGACTCGGAGATGCCGGCCGCGGAGACGATCGAAGGCAGGGTGACGGCGAACGCCACGGCGGCCTGGATCAGGGTGCGGACGGTGCGCTTGTGGGCAGGGGTCATGGTGGGCTCCTGGTGGGTGGGTGGGTGGGTGAGGTCAGGCGGCCACGGTGAAGCCGTGGCGGATGGCGAGGACGTCGAGCGAGGCCCGGCCCGGGATGCCGTCCGCGGCGGCGCCGGAGAACCCGCAGCGGCGCTGCCACAGGCCGTACGCGTCGACGGTGGCCGAGCCGAAGTGCCCGTCGGCGTAGTCCTGTTCCAGCAGGCCTTCGGCGACCAGTGCGTCCTCGACGGTGCGGGTGCCGGGGTAGCTGACCGGGGTGCCGCTCTGCGGCGGGTCCTGGCGGGCCGCGGTGATCAGCTCGGACAGGGACACGACGTCGCCCTCGGGCGCGGGCTCCGGAGTGGGCTCCGGCGCCGGCTCGCCCGGGGCCGGCCGGTCGCCGCCGAGCAGCTCGGCGACCCGGCCGCGGATCGTGTCCATGGTGAGCGCGGGCCCGTCCTCGTGGCCGATCGGGCCGCGGGGGTCGACCTTGCCCGGCTGCCATTCGGAGTGGCCGATCACGGACTCGGCGCCCCATCCGTGGGCGCGGCAGATACCCGCGGCGGTCCGCGCGATGGCCTCGACCTGCTGCTCGGGCCACGGGTCCTCGTCGTCGCCCAGGTTGATGCACTCGAAGC
The DNA here is from genome assembly GCF_044541755.1 of Streptomyces sp. NPDC085524. Lineage (NCBI taxonomy): Bacteria > Bacillati > Actinomycetota > Actinomycetes > Kitasatosporales > Streptomycetaceae > Streptomyces > Streptomyces sp. NPDC085524. The sequence continues at coordinate 147,103 of NZ_JBITTH010000004.1, read as the reverse complement.
CGTAGAAGTGCCGGTTCCCGTCGGTGGTCGCCTCGTCGTCCCCGGGCAGCGGGGACTGCTCGGCGATCACCGCGGCGAGGACGTCGGGGTCTCCGCTGCCCGCGTGGTTGGCGCGGCCGTAGCCGATCAGGTGGACGGTGCCGGCCTTGTCGATCACGCCGTGGCACAGCGGGCCCGGGAGCTCGCTGTATCCGGTGCGGCAGAGCTCGACGGAGTAGTCGGTCCCCTCGGTCACGGTGTGGTGGATCATCACCCCGTGCAACGGGCCCCAGGGGCCCTTGTGGTCGCGGTTGTGGGTGCGCCAGGAACCGACCTCGACGACGTCGACGCCCTCACCGGTGATGGCGTCGAGGAACGTGGATGCGGACAGTGGGGAAGCCATGCGAGGTGTCCTCCGGACATGGAAAAACGCCCTCGGCGCGGTGCCGGGGCGTGCTGGGGGCGCGGGTGCGCGTGTGGGGGCGGGGCAGCGGCTGGGGCGGGAGCAGCGGCTAGAGCATGGCTAGCGCCATGATCGCGGGATCGAGTCCGACCTCGCCGGTCGACTGGTTCACGGTCGCCGGCAGGGAGGTCTGGCCGCTGGGGATGCACCAATGGCGCTGGAAGTGCGTTCCGAGGCTGAAGTTGCCGGGGTTGGCCGGTGCCTCGTTCTGCACGTGGAAGTAGTAGAAGTCGGTGGCGGCGCCGGCGGACATCAGGAACGCGGCCCAGTAGCGGCCGGGAGCGAGCGTGACCGCCGCGGAGAGCGGGACGGGCACGGGGCCGATGTGGCTGTTCACCGCTGCGGGTGCCATGCCCGTGCCCTGGCCGGCGGCCGGCAGGTTCGACACGAGCGCGGACGTGGCCACCCTGGTGCCCGCCTCGTTGTAGATGCCGACGTAGAAACGGGCGGCGGGAACGGCCGTGGATCCGGCCCACCCGCGGGCGTGGATCACGACGTGGTTCACCTGCGTGCTCTCCGTGATGTTCATTCCGGAGAAGTAGATCCGGCCGACGACCACGGCCTTCAGCGTCGTGGGGTTGGCCACCGAGGCCGGATCGACCGACCAGGCCTGGAAGCCCAGGGCCTGCGGCGTCCACGCGTTGCGCCCGTTGGAGCCCACGGCGAAGGTGCGGCCGGAGGTCTCCTGGACCATCAGGCTGCCGCCGGCCGTCCAGAGGTTCACGCCGCCGGTGTTCGCCGCGCTGGGCCCGGTGCCCGCGTCGATGGCCAGGACGCCGGTGACCCCGGCGCCGATGCCGACCGCACCGGCCGCGCCGCCGACCCGCAGGTTCTTGTCGACGTAGCCGTTGCCGGCCGTGAACCGGACGCTTCCCGACTTGCGGAAGCTGACCAGCTCGGCGTCGGTGTCGCTGAGGATGCGCAGCGGATCGGTGGCGGACGCGTCGGCCTTGACGACGGCGCGTCCGTTCAGGTTCGCCAGCGTGTTGGTGACGATCTGCCCGTCCTTGTTGATCGCCGTGTACAGCGCGTCGGCCGCGTTGGACGCCTTGAACGCGTCGGCAGCCGCACCGGCGTACTTGATGCGCAGCGTCCCGGTGGTGTCGGTGACGTCTCCGGCCGGGTCCTTGAGCGCGCCCACACTGGCGGCGTTCAGGACCACGGCTCCGGTGGCCCCGTTGACGGAGGCCACGGCGCCGCCACCGCCGGAACCGACGGTGACGACGGTTCCGTTGGCCTGCCGCACCTTCATCACGCCGCCCTCGGCGTACGCGACGACTCCGTTGGCGGGGTTGGCCGTCGGCACGACGGAGGCGTTCTTGAGGGCGAGGACGTACGTACCCCCGCCGAAGTCCGACGCCATGTCGCCGATCGCCATGTTGTAGGCGGTGTTGGCCAGGGCGTTGCTGTACCAGGAACCGTCCTTGAGGACGGTGAAGCGGTTGGGGTCGGTGCCGTTCCCGTAGACGTTCAGCGGCGCGTTCGTGCCGTTGCCCCGGAAGACGGTGACGACGTTCGCATTGGTGCCCGTGGCGGACAGTGCGCCGACGTCCGCGGCGCTCAGGACGATGTCCGGGCCGAGCTTCGTGTTGACCGTGTTGACGTTGCCGTTGCCGGGGTCGCCCTTGGGCCCCTGGACGCCCTGGATTCCTTGGACGCCCTGAGGGCCGGTGTCCCCCTTCGGGCCCTTGAGGTTGCCGACGGACGAACCCCAGCCGGATGCTCCGCGCTGCCACATGTCGCCGCTGTCGGTCCGGATGAGGATGTCACCCGGCTTGGCGTCGGAGCTCGGCGTGCTCGCGTTGTTCAGGAAGATCTGGGAACCGTGGATGTCCGCCCCGACCTTCGCCCACGTGCCGTTCGTCTTGCGCCAGTTGGTGACGGTGGTGTGGGTGAGGCCGAGCAGGGTCCGGGTGTCGTACTGGACGTACCAGTCGGTGTTGACACCCTGGGCGGCAGTCGGGGCGGCCGACCCGGTGAGGATCTGGCTGCCGACCACGGGCACGAAATTGGGCGTCGTCGGGTCCGTCGGGGCGAGGTCGGCGATGTCCACGACCGGTGTCTCACTGGGCAGCAGGACGTTGTACGACCGGTTGGCCGGTACGCCCGTCAGCTGCTCGGCGACGATGTACGACCAGCCGCCCGGGCTCATGCCCGGGGCGTCGGTGGCCGGCAGGACGACCTCGAACCGGCCGGTCGCGTCGAGCGGCGCGGTGACCGGCCCGCCGAGGACCACGTCGGACGCGGAGAACGTCAGCATCGCGGGCGCACGCCACACGACCTGGCCGGCGAGGGGGGTTCCGTCGGGGGCGAGGTAGCGGCCGGTGACGGTGACGGTGGGAATGGTGTCGGGCAGTGCCATCGGCGGCGCTCCTTGCGGGGTTGGGTCAGCCGACGCCGTGGACGCGCTTGAACGTCGCCCAGACACCCTGGGCGGCGCCCGTGCGTCGGGCCTGCAGCTCCACGGCGAGGAGCTGGCCGTAGGTGAAGTTGGGGATCGTGTACGTGTCGTCGATGTTGTCGCTGGTCTCGACGACGGTGCCGTTGATGATCAGCCGGAGCTCGCCGCCGTCGCCGACCGTGGCCTTGTGCGCGAGGATGCGCACCTTGCCGTGCTCGGTCTCGATGTGCGCCTCCTGCAGGGTTTCGAAGCTGGTCGACTCCGTCTTGGGCCAGCGGACCGGCTGCGCGTCGAACCAGGGCTGCGCGAGGTGCGGCCGGTGCAGGCCGCCCTGCTCGATGTTCTCGGCGAAGATCTCGTTCCCCTTGGCGTCGTAGAGACGCAGCACCTGGGGATTGACCTTGTCGTCGCCGTTCCAGATGCTCAGGGCGAGGGAGTTGTCGCGACGGCGGATGATGGTGCCGAACTCGTTCTCGCCGTAGTTGGTGCCCAGATGGCCGATCTTGAAGTGTTCGACCCCGCTCGCCGACTTCACGCTGAGCTGGCCGCCCTCGCCGACGACCACGTCGCCGGCCAGCACCTGGTTCAGTGCCGGCCGGATGTTGGCCCGGCCGGTCAGCTGCTTCACCTGCCGTTCGAGCTGGGAGATGCGGTCGAGCACGTCCTGCGGGATGTTGGGCATTACGGGACCTCCAGATACAGGCGGGCGGTCTCGGACCGGCCGCGCTCGGGCGGGTTGACGGACATGCCGACCACGCGGAAGCGCGCGTCCAGGGCGGTCGGATGCCACAGGTCGCGGATGCGGACGCGGACGGTCGCGCCGATCAGCGCGGGTGTGATCTCACCGCCGAGCGCCACCGTGATCTCGGGGATGGTGACCGGGACGAGGGCGGCCCGACGGTCGGCCTCGGCGTGCGCGTTGAGGGTGGCCTGGAGGCTGACGGTCGAGTAGTCGCTGTACCCGTCGAGTCGCGGCCACCCCGCGTCGAGGTCGTCCTTGGAGACCAGCAGGGGTGAGGTGATCGGGTAGCTCTCGGCCGCCTGGTTGCGGTTGGTGCTGGCGCCCCGGCTCTGCCAGGCGTTCGCCTTGGCCGTGGCGTCGGTGGGCCACGTGTACGCCAGGATCGGACCGGGGTGGTCGAGGACGACGTCGGCGGCGCCGGTACGGATGATCGGCTGCCCGAGCTGCAGGTGCTTCGTGCGCCTGCCGTCGGCGTCGCGGTAGCTGGCGATGCGCCATTCGAAGCCCTTGTCGAGCGCTGCGAGGTCGTCGATCAGTTCGCCGACGCTGTGCAGGTCGTACCGCAGATAGGTGTGGTCCCGGAGGACCCCGGAGAGCCCCGTGTCGTAGGTGATGCCGATGTCCCCGCCGAGGGTGTCGGCGGAGTAGTCGACCAGCTGCCGGACGATGTCGTACTGGTCGACGTCGTCGGCGATCTGGGTGTCGTAGACCAGGCGCCGGTAGAGGTACGACTCCCAACCGCCGGCCTGGATCTGCGCGCCGAGGAAGCCGCGGGCGTTGCTGGCGAGGGACAGCGTCCAGACGATGCCGCCCCACCAGATGTCGCGCCCCCGCTCGACCCATACGCCCGTGCGCCCGGGGAGGATGGTCTTGCGGGCCCGTTCGGCCATGGCGGCGTTCGGGATCGGAACGGTGCCGGTGAGCCGGCCCGTCTTGCCGATGTAGTCGTCGAGGGAGACGCCGTGCACGGGCAGGACGTCGATCAGCTCGTCCGACCTCAGGTCGCAGAAGAGCAGGCGGTAGGGGGTGGTCACAGCGCCTCCCTTCACACGACGAAGCAGCCGGATACCCGGATGTTCCGGCCGTTCTGGATCGAGCCGCCGCCCGTCCAGGTGCGCAGCGTGATCTGGCCGGCGGGGTTGAGATAGGCGACGCCGCTGCCGAACCCGTCGCTCGCGGCGAGCTCCATTTCGTACACGGGGCGCCATCCGGCGGGCAGGGTCACGAGCAGGCTGTCGGGAAAGCTCCCGTCCGCGGGCACGGTGATCGCCGTGCCGGTGCGGTTGACGGTCACGGTGAAGGACTGCACGCCCCCGACGCGGCGGGCGTGGTAGGAGACGAACGAGTACCCGGCCGCCACGACGGTCCCGGTCGTGCTGACCGCGGTTTCGAGCGGCGGCTTGTAGGTCTGCCACTGGCCGGCGGCGGCGTTCCAGCGTTCCAGCGCGGAGCCGGTGTCGCGGTACTGCCCGTCGTAGGCGCCGTTGAAGGAAAGGCCCCAGCCGCGCGGGATGATCCCGCCGGCCGCGGCGGTGTAGCGGCGGCGGTCGCCGAGGGCGGAGGCCCAGCCGATGCCGCCCGTGCCCGTGCTGGTGCCCGCGGGTACGGTGACGTCCCACAGGCGCAGGCTCGCGGCCGGAAGCGTCGGAGGCTGCGGGCTGGCGGCCGCGGTGCCCTGCACGATTTCGATGACGGCGGTGTTCGTCGTTCCGCCGAAGAGCGTGTCGCTGACCCGCAGGACGACGGAGTCGATGCGGCCGTTCTGCGCGGCCCCGTCGGCGAACGTGAGGCTCACCGCGGAGTCGTTGGCGACCGGGTAGGCGCCCTGGGCGTCGGTCCCCTGCACGATCGCCCGGCCGGGGCCGATCTGCAGGGTCATCGCGCCCGCCCCGGTGGCGGCGAACGGGTCGCCTCCGGCGAGCACTCCGTCGCGTACGCGCATCTCCGTTTCGTGGATCACGGTGGCGGTGGGGGCGAGACGGGTGTCTTCCCTGGTCTGTCCGGTGGGTGTCAGCCATGCCGAGCGCACGGTCACGGGCGGTTCTCCTTACCAGTAGGCCGAGCGGTAGCGCACGGTGACGGTGGCGTCGGGACTGCTGTCGGGTCCCGCGCGGAAGATGAAGTTCGTGACGCCGGGCCGGAGCGTGAAGGTCCGCTCGGGCACGGACCGGCTGGTCACGGTGTAGAGCCGCGAGGCGGTCCGGTTCAGCAGGACGGTTCCGTCGCGGGTGTCCACGGTGAGGACCTCACCCGCGGCGAGCGGGATGTCGTACTCCAGCACCTCGTCGGTATCGACGTTGACCAGGGACGGGGTGACGATCGGGCCCCGGAACTCGATGACCGGATACGTCGGGGCGTCGCCCGTGTTCACCGCGACCAGGGCACCGCTGCTGCTCGACGACCCGAAGTCCATCGGCCAGGCCGCGGGCCAGAGCAGACCGGACTCGGGGGTGGGCAGCGAGGCCGTGACCACCCGCTCGACCAGCTCGTACCTCAGCGGGTCGGAGGCGGTGAACTGCACCGCGCCGCCCGTGATCGTGCCGAGACGGTAGCCGATGCCCGCCGGAATGCTCCGGCGGGTCGCGCGGGCGTAGGCCAGCAGTGGCCCGCGGTCGTCGAGCCACGCCACGAACGGGAGCTCGTCCACCCGGGGGGCGGTGCCCGCGTTCAACGCGCCGACCACGGCGCCGATCCGCTCGCGCGGAGCCCGGACGATCAGGCCGTCGAGGCCGATCGTCCGGGCCTGTGCGAGGAGCGTGCCGGGCAGCTCGCCGTGCGCGTCGCTGCGCGCGACGGAGCCGGAGTCGAGGGCGGGGAGCTCCTCCCAGCCCGTGAGGGAACGCCACAGGTAGGGGGTGCCGGCGCCGAGCAGGAGGTTGCCGTACTGCACCTGTCCGGGGCGGGTGATCAGTGATCCGGGAGCCACGGTCATCCCCTTGCCTTGGCGAGCCAGTGGAGGGCCCGGGCGTTGTCGTCCGGGCTGCCTTGTTCGGCGGCGTGCCAGTTCTCGATGTGGACCATGGCGCCGCCCGCCCCGCCCGCGGCGGCGAACGGGTTGCCGAACCCGCCGGTGCCTGCGCCCGCGAAGGCCTGGGCGAAGGCGGGTACCGCGGGCGGGGTGATGAGGTTGCGCATGGTGCGGTCGACGGCACCCGCACCGCCCTCGATGCCCTTGACCAGACCGGCGGGGATCCACCGGCCGACGTCGCGGGCCATGACGCGCGAGGGGCTGTGGATGCCCAGGGCCTTGGCGATCGGTCCGGGGATCAGGTCCTTGGCCCAGCTGGTCAGGGTGGACCTGAGCCAGGAGCCCATGCCCTGGATGCCGTTCCACAGGCCGCGCACGACGTCGCGGCCCTTGTCGACGAGCAGCGATCCGAGGTCGCCGATGCCGTCGGCGATGCGGCCGGGAAGGCCGCGCATCCAGTCGACGGCTTCGCCGGCCTTGGTGACGATGGAATCGCGGAAGTCGCTCAGTGCCTGGACCGCACGCTCGCGCATCCGCCCCGCGAACGGGGCGAGCGCTTCGGCGGCCCGGCCGGGCAGACCGGTGATCCAGTCGATGGCGGCGCTGATGCCGTTGCCCACCCATTCGGCGATCTGGCCGGCGATCTTTCCGATCAGCTCACCGGCCGCCTGAACGGCGCCCTTGGCGAGTTCCCAGGCCTTGCCGAAGTCCCCCTGCAGCAGGGCGACGATGGCGCCGATGATCGGTATGACGACCTGTTCGATCACGGCGGCGAGGCCGTTGGCGAAGATGGCCGCGAGCTTGCCGACCAGCTCGATCAGGGGAGTGATCAGCGGCATCAGGGCGTTGATCGCACCGATCAGCAGTTGTCCGATGGCGGGCAGGAGCGGGGCGAGTGCGACGAGGATCTGCCCGAATGCCTGGCCGATCGTCGCGAGCGACGGGGCCAGCGCGAGCAGGAGTTGGGCGAAGATCGGCAGGATCGTCGCCGCGAGTTCGCCCAGCACCTGCGCGAACGGGGTGATCAGAGCGGGCAGTTGGTCGAGGACGGGGGTCAGCGCACCGGCCAGGGCGTCGACCAGGATGCCGATGACCGGCCCCAGCTGCGCGATGACCGTGCCGACCGCCTGCAGCAGCGGCGTGATCGCGGGCAGCAGCTTGGCGACGAGGTTGCCGATGACCGGCAGGATGGGCGATACGGCCTTCATCAGGATCCCGAACGCGTCCGCGGCGGCGGCGAGCACCGGTCCGAGCGCGTCGACGATCGGCTGGAGGCCCTTGCCGAGGGAGGCGATCAGTCCGGCCAGGGGCGGCCCGAGTGAGGCGAGCGCGGGACCGAGGGCGCCCGCGAGGGACTTGACCAGGGGGCCGAGCGCGCCCGCGAGCGCGGCCAGGACCGGCCCACCGGCAGTCGCGAGGGCGCCGATCAGCTGCCCGAGCGCGGGCAGGATCTCGCCCACGGCACCGAACAGCGCGCCCAGACCCTGGGCTGCACCCCCGGCACCGCCGGCGACGCCCTGGAAGAACCCGCCGAGTCCGGTGCCGAGGGAGCCCAGACCGGTGGAGAGGGCCTGGACGACCGGCCCGGCCGCCTGAACGGCGGCGACCAGTCCGGGCATGGCCCCCTGGGCCAGGGCGCCGATACCGGAGACGAGCGGGGCGATCAGTGGAGCGACGCCCTGGAACAGGGCGCCGATCTGCGGGGCGAGCTTGTCGAAGATGCCGCTGAGCTGGCCGGCCGCGTTGGCGAACGGCTTGACCAGTGGGGCGGCAAGCTCCTGCATCTTGCCCTTGACGTGCTCGCCCATCTCCGAGAAGGCGCTCTTGACCTGCTCGTTCTCCTTGAGGACCGCCGCGCCGAGGCCGATCACGGCCAGCGGGACGGCCGCGAGCGCACCGGCGGCGACGACCGCGCCGCCGGCGAGCAGTTTCGTACTGGTGGCGGCGGCGCCGATGAGCGGGCCGATGCCGGCCAGACCGCGGCCGGCCTTCTCCGCTCCCCCGCCGACGCCGTCGCCGAGGGCGGTTCCCATCTCGTCGCCCGCGGCGGCGAACCGGCCTTCCATCTCGCTCAGTCGGCCGTCGGCGTCCCGCTGGAGCCCGTCGAGCGCTGCTTCGGTTCGGTTGATTCCGGCCTGTGCACCGGAGTCGTCGAGGTCGATGTAGCCGGTGAGCTCGCCGATCGTGAGGGCCATGAAACACCCCCTGATCCGTGTCTATTGAGTTCGAGTCGCTGTTCGGTCGGCCTGCTGGCCGGTGAGCCGGGCGATCTCGGCCGGGTCGCTGACCAGGCGGGGCGTGTTCCGCCACGCGTTCGCGAACCGGGATTCCGAGGGGAGTCCGGCGAGGAGTACGAGGAACCGGCGCGTGGACATGCGCGCCAGTTCCTCTGGGGTGGTGCCGTATTCGCGGGCCAGGTCGGCCTCGACGGCCGCCCAGTGGGTCAGGACCGCGTGCCAGAACTCCGCGGCTTCCCCTTGCCCTTCGCCTTGGGCCGGGCCGGACCCTGCCGCGGACCCGCTTTTCCCGCGGTGGCCTTCACGGCCTCGCGCTGGTCGTACAGTTCGGCGGCGCGCTCCATGGACACGGTGCCCGCCTCGGCGGTCTGGGCGGTCGCCCACAGCAGGACGATGCCGAGCCGGCGGTCGTCCATGCCGCATTCGGTCCAGTGGTCGACCGCGTCCGGGCCGAACAGGGAGCCGAGCAGGCGCCGGATGTCCTCCGGCCGCGCCGAGTGCTGGACGCGCTGCAACTGCAGGGTGAACAGCGTGGGGAGGCTGGCCGGGAGGGTGTAGGTGCGCCCGTACAGGCGCAGCGGTACGCCCTGCTTGGCGGGCTCGGCCTGCTCGGCGAAGAAGGCGTCGAAGTCGGCGACCTCGACGCCGCCTTCCGCGCCGTCCTCGAAGCCGGCCCCGTCCTCGAAGCCGGCCCCGGCCTCGGAAGCCTCGTGGTCGAGGGCTTCGGTCACGGGGTCACCGCCGCCGTGGTCGGGGCACCGCACCGCGTGAACGTCGCGGACCACGAGGTCATGGCGTTGGTCTCGCCGCCGCGCTCGCCGGGGGTGACGGTGCACTCCCACACGGTCCACTGCGTCTGCGACACGTGCCGGTAGCGCATGCGGCCGCGGGACTCCTCGCCGAACTTGAAGGCCCAGGTCTTGTCGATGTAGTTCTGCGCGGCGTCGCGGGTGCCGGCGGTCGAGGAGTACTGGCCGCTGACCTCGATCGTCGAGCCGCGCTGCATGATGTCCTGCTCGTAGTACCCGTCGGAATCGAAGTTCGTCGTGTCCGCGGTCTCTTCGTTCTCGCCCGGATTCTCGGTCCAGGACTGGAGGTTGGCGAGGCGCAGGAAGGTGTTGGGCGTACCGCCCTCGACCTCGAATTCCCAGCCGCGCGCGTCGATGGGCCGTCCCATGGGTGTCTCCTATTCGGTGCGGTGTGTGGTGGGGGCCGACACGTCGAGGTCGAAATTGACCACGTGTTCGTGGCGGCCGGATGCGTCGGGGCCCAAGGGGGCGGGGGTGCCGCGGGCGGCCGACAGGACGAGCCACGTGCCGTCGGCGAGCCGGACGCCCGCGAGGCCGTGCAGCTCGCCGTAGATGGCCCGGCAACGGGCGCGGGAGGTCCGCGGGTCGGGCCCGCCGCGCACCCGGACCTGGAGGCGCGGGCGGTCGTACGCGCTGCGGGCGTCGGGAGCCTCGCCGTCGTACAGCCACAGTGCGACCGCGGCGTCGGGGGCGGGCGGCATGTTCTCGATGAACAGGTCGCCGGATGTGCCGGCCGGGTCGTACGCGGCGTGTCCGGCGGCGGCGAGCAGACGGGCGATCCCGTCGAGGAGGTCAGTCACGCAGCGACCTGCGCAGCTGGGCGGCGATGATCGCGGCGACCGTGCCGGCCTCCTCGGTGAGGGGGCCTTCCAGGTACTTCGCGGTGCGTCCCGCGTCGTGCCGGTAGCCCAGCTCCTCGTGCTGCCGGACCGCGTACGGGGTGTCGTAGGCGACGGCGGCCGTGAGCCGGGACTCGTCGACGGTGGCGGTTCCGCTGCGTTCGAGGGTGGCCTCTTCGAGCGGGACGCGCTTGCGGGATTCGGTGAGGACGTGCTCGGCGGCGAGCCGCAGGCCCCGGACGGCGCCGTCCCGGGTGCCGCGCAGGGCGGCGTCGCCGTTCCAGTCCAGGCGGGAGCGACGGGTCATTCGACGCTCACCTCCGTGGACTGGGGCACGGGCAGGCCCGGCGCCGTGTGCCGCGCGACGGCGAGCGCCCGGGCGGTGCGGCCGCCGGGCAGGGTGATGCGGGACTCGGGAGGGCAGTCGAGGCCGGGTGCGCAGATGATCTGCGCGGTACTGGTGACCTCGCGTCCCTCGCGGTCGCGGACGGTCCGGACGGCCTCGGAGACCAGTGCGGGCACGTCACCGAGCGGCGGCCCGTACGAAGGCCCGTAGGCGGTCTCGCCGCGGTACGGCTCGACGGTGATCCGGTGCCGCATGAGCCAGCCGGGGGCGTTCACAGGATCACCCCCGGCAGGAGTCCCGCGCGGGTGAGGGCGCGGGTGGCGCGGGGGGCGAGGTCGACGTCACCGGCCACGTGCGGTCCGTCCTTGCGGCCGGACAGGGACACGGGGCCGATGGACACGCTGTCCCATCGGGAGGCCGCGCCGGTGCCGTCGTCGCCGGTGGCCTGCTGGTACTCGACCTGGGCGCAGACGGCGTCGGCCAGGGCGGCCTGGGTCCTCGGATCGGTGGGCATGCCCGCCGCGTCCGTGTCGTAGAGGGCGGTCAGCAGCGCGTCGTCGACGTCCTCGCTCGCGCGGGCGAGCAGGCGGTCGGCACCCGGCGGGGCCGGTTGGCCGGTCCACGCCGTGAGCTGCTCGGGAGTGGCGTAGACACGGCCCACAGGTCACTCCTCCGTCTTGGCCTTGGACGGCGAACGCCCCGCGGACCTGGTCCGCGGGGCGATGGCCGGGGTGTCCGACGCGGTGTCCGGCTCGGCGCCGGACTCGTCGGCCTCGTAGTGGCGGCGCAGCAGCACCGGGGGCTCCTTCCGGATCAGGTGGCGGAGAGGGTGCCGACGCAGACGCCCTTGTCGTCGAGGCGCTTGACGGCGTAGTGCACGTTCGTGGTGATCACGGTGGTGCGCTTGAGGATGTCGCGGTCGGTCTCGACGATCGGGCGCCGCTTGTAGACCGCGCCGAGGGCGTTGCGCTTCATGATCAGGAACTTGCCCGCGGGGATGCGGTTGCTGATGAAGACGGGCATTCCGGCGATGGTGCCGGCCATGCCCGTACGGACGGCCGTCTCGCCGCCGAGCTTGGACGCGTCGACGAACTGCGGGTCGAGCGAGGCCTCGACGTGCTGGGCGCTGTTCAGGAACAGACCGGCGAACTCCGACGGCTCCCACTCGTCGCCGAACTTGGCGAGGGCGGGTACGACGGCATCGGCCCACGTGAACTTCGTCTTGCCGGCCGCGGTGGTGAAGCTGTACGGGGTGCCGCCGCCCTGGGCGGTCTCGTCGGCCTGCGCCTGGGCGATCAGGGCCGCGTCGACCTTGCGCGCGGCAAGGATGCCGAACTGGCGCTGGGCCTCGTCGCTCGGGTCGCCGAGGCCGGAGAGCAGGGCCTTGTCCGTGATCTCGACGGCCTTGCCGGCCTCCTTGATCTTGGCGGTGCTGGAGCGCTGGCCCATCACGGCGGTGGTCATGGCGACGCCCTCGGTGAGGTCGTCGAGGTCGCCGAGGGCGTCCCACTTCGGGAAGTTGACGGTGTCACCGGGCTGGCCGACGAGGGTGTCGGCGGCGAGGACGGCGCCGGAGTTCAGGACGCGCACGGAACCGGTGAACTGGGCCTGTGCGAGGTCGCCCCAGACTTCCGGGACGATCAGGTTTGCTGCGTTGGTCGTGGGCACGTGGGCCCTCCTTTACGAGGTGCCGGCGAGACGCCGGTAGGTGTCGGGGTCGCTCCGGTGCAGCTGGACGCGCTGGCCGTAGCTCATGGCGGCGAAGTGGGCGGGGGTGATCCCCTGGGGCTGGTGCGTGAACTCGGCGCCCCCGCGGGTCGGTCCGGCCGGCGGCTGGGCGGCGAGCTTGGAGTTCACCGCGACGGCCGCCTCGATCGCCGCGCGCACGGCGGCGGTGTCGGCCGGGTCGATGCCGGCGAGGGACGAGGAGAACGCCCGTGAGTCGAGCAGGGCCTCGGGGTCGCCGCCGGCCTCGCGCGCGGTGCGGTAGACGGCGAGTTCGACGGCGGTCTGCCGGGCGCGGGCCCGTTCGTCGGTGAGCTGCCGGGTGAGCAGGTCGGGGTCGGGCGGGGTGTCGGCCTCGACGAGGCCGAGGGCCCGGCCGATCTGCTGGGCGAGCTCGGCGCGGGCCTCGTCGGCGGCCTTCTGCTTGGCCGTGACGCGGGTCTTGCCGGCCTCGGCGCGGGCCGCGGCGAGGTCGGCCACGAGGCGGGCGATGGTGTCGGCGGTGTCCTGGGCCGCCGGGCCGGTGCCCGATGCCGGGGCGGTGGGCTTCGGCGCGGTGCCGGCCGGGTCCTGGCCGGCCGGTGCGCCCGGCTCGCCGTGCCGTTCCTGGTCGACGCCCGGGTCGGAGCCCTCGGGTCCGCCCTGGGCTGCGGTGTGGGAACCGGTGCTGTCGGTGGTCATCGGGTGTCCTCCTGGGGCCGTCGGGCCCGCTCCTGGCGGGCTTCGGGGCATACGGAAGGGGCCCGCGCCTGGCGGGCCCCTCGGGTGGTGCAGGTGGTGCGGGTGGTGCGTGAGCGCTGGGCGGCGGGCTGCCCCGGCCCGGCCTCGCGGCGGGCACGGGACCGGTTCCCGGCGGACCTGTCCGCCGGGACGCCTCATGCGTCGTCGTCGACCTCCGAGACCAGACGCAGAGTCAGTTCCGCGCTGGCCAGCATGCGGGGGATCTCGATCGGGAGGCCGGCGAATTCCTTCCTGACCACCTCGACGGGGTCGACGCGACGGGTGGTGCCTTCCCGACCCGTCGCCTCGATCACATAGCGGTGTCCGCGGGGCGCACCGGGGTCGGGCGCCACGTCCCACCGTGCGCCGTACTTCTGGATCAGGTAATCGGCGACGTAGGCCATCAGGTCGCTGTGCAAGGTGATCCAGTCGGACGGTTCGAACTCGTCCAGCGGGGCCCGGTCGACGTAGTCCTGGAGGGCGGGAACGAGGCTGATGGGATCGCGGGAGTAGACCTCGGGCGCCACTCCGAGCATGTCGGCGAAGTCGACGGCGTTGTGACGCAGCCCTTCGGCCCACTCCTGGAGGTCCGGTTCGCTTGCCTCGGTCATGCGCGTAGCCTTCCGTCGGCCGTCTACTTCCTGGGGGCGGGCCCGTACTCGACGAAGATAATGCGGGCCTCGATCAGATAGTCCCGCAGAGCCTGTGACGGGGGTGCGTGCACGAAGACCCAGCGTGGATCGAATCGCGGGTTCGCGCGGCGGAGCGCCAGATCCTTGTGGATCTGCTGCTTGATGCCGGCGCTGAGGGGCACCTCTCCCCTGACGGTGCGCTGGGAACCGTCCTCGAGGGTGATCGTCCTCCACTCGAGGTAGTGCTTGACCTCCACGGCCAGGGTGCGCCCGTCCGGCATGTCCACCGGGACGTCGACGTGGCGTCCGCCCGGCGTGTCCACGGGGTGGTCCTGGTGGTCGTTCTTCGGCACGCGGTAGTGCCGCTCGGGTGCTCCGCCCGCCAGGCCGCGAACGTAGTCCTCGGCACCCTTGTACCGTTCCCGCCCGTGGGGCATGGCCCGCATCTGCCGCAGCGTGCGCGTCGCCCTTCCGGGCATCAGTTCACGAGGCCGCCGTGCGGCGGCGTGGTCCGCGTCGGGGCCGCCGTCGGGCTCGACCCGCTCCGCTGCGTCGCGGGTCGCCTCCCGCTGCGCCGGCGGTTTCGGGGCGCCCTCCCGCGCGCGCCCGCGTTCGCGGCGCAGCTCGGGACGGGCGGCGAGGTGCTCGCGCAGGGCGCCCTGCCACTGGCGCGTCTTGGCGGCGGCGGCCTTCTTGGCCTCGGGGGTGACGGCGGCGGCCTCCCGGCGCCGGTGCTTGCGGATGTTCCGCTCGATCTCGCGCCGGCGCTGTCCGGCGCGGTAGCCGTCGGGGTCGTTCGCGGGCTCCTGGACCCGGGTGACGCCCGGGGTGTACGCGCTCACGCTGTGGCGGCAGTTGGGGTGCTGGAATCCGGCGAGCCGGGCCTCGTCCAAGGTGCCGGCCACCTCGACGGAGACCATGCGGCCGTCCTCGATGGCGTGCTCGACCTCGACGGTCCGCGCACCGGCGGGTCCGGAAAGGGCCAGGACGCGGCCCTCCCAGCGGCGGCAGAGAGGGCATTCGCGCGGGGCGTCGCTGACGACGACCAGCTCGATCCCGGCCTCGGACAGCGTCCGCATGTGGGCCTCGGTCGCGGCCCGTCCGACCGCGGTGCGGACGGCCATCTCCGCGTAGCTGTCGAGCCGCCAGCGGCGGCCGGCCTTGTCGGTGAAGCCGCTGATGCCCTGGTCCGCGAAGCGGCGCATGGCGTCCTGGGCGGCCTGTCCGCGGGTGCCGCTGCCGATCAGCGGCGCGGCCGAGACCTCGGCGACGACCGAGCGGTAGGTGTCCTCGACCGCGCGCAGGATCGAGCGGTGCGTCGAGGTGACGACGCCGACGGTCTCCTGGACGAGCCGGTCGACGGCCCGCGCGTTGGGGACGGCGTCGTCGACGAGCCGGCGCGCGTCGTCGGACAGGGCGCCCAGCTCGGCCACCGCCGCCCGGTGGCCCTCGTCGTACGAGCGGGCCACCGCGTCGCGGACCTCCTGCGAGACGGAGTCGCCCAGCTCGTCGACGACGGACTGCGAGGCGCGGCGCAGCTGCTGCACGGCGGCGAGTTTCCGCTCGGCCCAGTCCGGGGCCTCCAGCCCGTCGGCGAGCCGGCGGGCGATCACGACGATCAGCCGCAGCTCGGCCTGTGCGTACAGGTCGCGGGTGCCGGTGGCGAGGTCCTCGACCATGCCGGGGTGGATCGCCACGTCCACCCCCTGCATCGGCTACATCGGGAAGGACCCGACGGGATCGGGGACGTCGGCGCCGGTCTCGGCGAGGATGGCCAGGCGTTCGGCCTCGACCTGGGCGTCGTCCCAGTCCGGGTGCAGGATCTTGATCTTGGTGCCGGTGCTCACCGCTCCGGCGCGGGACAGCAGGTCGAGCGTGGTCGCGGTCGACTGCTCGGATTCGGCGACCCCGTCGCGGAACTCCACCCGGGGCCTGCTCGGCGTGATGGGCCGGCCGAACAGACCGGCGTCGAGCTGCAGCATGACGTGCGTCATCTCGGCGATGCCGTGCCGCCAGTAGCCGGCCTTCTTCTTCCGGGTGACCATGCTGCGCTGGGTACGGCTCTCCACCTCGGTCGCGGTGACGGCCCGGCCGCCACCGTCGAGGCCGAAGCTCTGGGGCGAGTATCCGGCCGCCTGCGCGGCCTGCCGGACGATCGCCTCGGCGGAGCGGGCGTGCTCCTCGACGCGGATGTCGAACTGGGCGAGCGTGATCGTCGAGCCGTCGTTCGGCGGCATCTTGAGCGAGTGCCAGATCTCGCGGTCCTCGTCGAACGAGGCTCCGGCCCCGGGGCCCTCGTTGCGCAGGTACCCGTCCGGGACGATCAGCCGGCCGCGGGCGAGGCGGATGTCGCGCATCCAGCTCGTCCACACCATGTCGAGGCTGTCGAACAGGTCGTGGACGGGCGCGGCGTAGTCGCTGCGCCCGATCGGCGACGCCCGGTGGAGCCGGTTGGGCAGCATGTTCGGGATGTAGGCGGCGGTGAGGTCGCGGATGCCGGTGCTGATCGACTGCCCGTCGCCGTCGGCGTCGAGGGAGTCGGCGAACTCGGCGGTGTCGGGGTGCTCGGTGAGCGGGACCGCGTGGCCGATGCTGGTGCCCGTGCCCTCGTAGAGGGCGTGCACGATGCGGCCGCTCTCGTGGCGTTCGATGTGCCGCCAGACGACCGACTCGCCGGAACCGTCCAGCTCGCGCCAGAAGTTGACGGCCCGCAGCATGCCGAACCGGAACTCCGGGATGCTCGCGTCGGGCTGCATCACGGACAGGATCGGCCGGTCCGCGACGTCGCGGTCCCACGTCACCCGCAGGAACACCCCGGAGAGCGCGGCGGCCTGCTCGGCGGCGCCGAGCAGCGTGCTCTGCACGCGGCCCTCGTCGAGCAGCTGCGAGAGGCGGGCCTGCGTCGCGGGGTCCTCGACGGTGACGGCCGGCATGTCGGCGAACAGCAGGTCGGCGGAGGTCGAGGCGATGTCGCCGGCCAGGGGTACGTGCAGCCGCTGGTCGCGCCGGCCGGTGCGCTGCTCGGCCGAGGCCCGCCCCCACAGCCGGCGGCGCTCCGGGGCCTGAGGGTGGTGGCCGTAGATCCGGGCGAGGCGCGCGGCGTCGCCGGTGTACCAGGCGTCGTCGAGGCGCATCGCGGCGTAGTGCGAGGCCCATGCCGGGGGCGGCCACGGGGCATTGTTCTCAGGCAGTGCCATGGGTGGTGTCCTCTTCGGTCTGGGCCCCGGTCCGGGTCTCGCACGCGTCGGCGGCCGTTCGGAACAGGGCGGCGAGGTGGGTGAGCAGCCGCTCGCCCGGGGCGAGGGCGACGGTGCCGATGTCGACGGTGTGGTCGCCGACGGTGAGCCGTACGGGCAGGGTGGGCGTCGTCATGCGGCGGCCTCCTTACGCGGTGTTGGTGAGCAGGTGCCGCCACTCGCGGACCGTGGAGTGGATGACGTAGCGCAGCGCGTCGCAGCTGTGGTCGTTCTTCTTGACGGGCTTGTCGTCGCCCCGGTCGGCGGCGGACTCGTCCCAGACGTATCCGGGCAGTTCGTCGAGGAGACCCCGGCACGACCGGTGGACGCGGAGCAGGCCGGCGCCGAGCAGGCTCGCCACGGAGCGGATGCCGTCGACGACTTCGTTCGAGGCGCGGGTCACGCCCGGGTAGGAGTCGGCCCACAGCTGGGTGATGAAGCTCGCCGCGCTGGGGTCGACGAACGTCCACTCGGGGACGACACCGAGCTCGGCCACCCATTCGCGCAGTGCGGCCGAGTACTGGGCGTCGGTCAGCTGCCGGCGCGCGGTGCGGGAGTCGTGGCGCCATTCGGCACACGCGTACATGAGGCCGTCGACGCCTTCGCCGAGGAGGATCGCGGACGTGGCATTGACGGTGCCGTAGTCGATCCCGATCCAATACCGGCGCATTTCCGGCAGCTCGTCGACGACGTGCTCGGCCTCGTCCCACATGTCGTAGATGGCGCCTTCGGCCTGCACCCACATTCCGAGCACATTTCTTTTGTAGAAAAGACCCGTGTGTGTGGATTTGATTCTGGATTTGTATTCCTCGTCGAGACCTGGGTTGTCGTCGAGCTGGAAGTGCCATGACCTCAGGCGGGCTTCTGCGGGTCTTTGCAGGTAGTCGCGTCGCAGCCAGTGCGCGGGGTTGTCGGGGTTCGTTGTTGCCTACCGGCACTGAGGACCCGGACGAGCTGGATCGCGCAGAACTCCGCGAGCGCATGGCCGAGCGTCCCGGCCATGCGCTCGCGTGCCCTGACGGCACCCGTCAGTCGGCCTGCCGGTAGCCCCGACGCCCGGTCGGGTGCTCCGTGACGGTCGCGCCGCGCCGGAGCTTCGTACCGTCCTCCTGCGCCGTGTCCGGCGACGGCCACCGGCCACGGCTGATGTGCGCCCGGATGGTGACGGGCTGCACGCCCGTCGCGGCCGCGATCTCCGTCACGGTGCCGAGCCCGTGGGCGGCGATCCCGGCGGACGTGACGCCGTAGCGGCCGGGGGCCGTCCGCCGACGGGACCGGGCGCGGTGTGGCCGAGCCGCAGGTACCCCGTCGCCGGACGCCCGCCGGGTACAGATGCCGCCGTGGAACGCGCGTGGGTGGGTCGTCGCTACTTCTTCGCGGTGCGGCTGACGCCCGACGCGATCTGCGAGACGCGCGGCACGGAGATGCCGAGCAGGTCGGCCACCTCGGCCAGGGAGCGCGTGGTGCGCAGCTCGACGACGGCGGCCTGCCTGGTCGCGCGCAGCTCGGCCTGGAGTTCGGGCACGGCGTCGAGGACCGTACCCACCGCGCGGGCGCGGACGGCGGGGTCGGGGATGGTCGCGAGGTTCGCGATCACGGAGCGGATCGCGTCGATGGCGGGGGAAGTCTCGGTCATGAATTTAAGGCTACCCCTAGACAAGGGGTTAGGGGTACCCCTAAACTGGTGTCACACCGAGAGGGAGAGGGGGGAGAAAATGAGCAAGGATGATGTGGTCTTCATCGCCACCATCGCGGGTGTGGTCCTCACGGGGATCGGCGCGATGGGGAGCGTGATCGGCGCGTGGTTCGCTCGCGAGGCCGTCAAGCGTCGCGGGAAGCACCGCCGGTGAAAGGGCCGGAGGGGGCGAGAGCAAGTCGCCCCCTCCGGGCCACCCCATCATCTCAGGTCATCGGCCGCCGCAGGCGGCCCCGCCGTCAGGCCCGGCGGTAGCTGCGCCGTTTGGCCAGGTGCTCGATGACGGTCGCCCCCCACCAGAGCTTCGTGCCGTCCTCGCTCACCTCGTCCGGCGACGGCCACCGGTCGCGGCTGATGTCCGCCCAGATGGTGACGGGTTGGACGCCGGTCGCGGTCGCGATCTCGGTCACGGTGTAGAGGCGGGCCGGTTCCAGCGGTGCCGGTTCGCGGGTGTGGTGTGCGGCGACGAACGCGGCCACCGCGTCCGGGGCGTACTCGAAGCTGCGCCCGCGCTTGCCGAGAGGGGCGGGCCACTCGGGGTGTCGGCCCCATCGGGGGTTCCCGGTGACGTAGCGGGCGCTCTTGCCGTAGTGGGCGGCGATCTCGGAGAAGGTGACGCCGTCGCGGCCGGGGGGCGGGACGGGGGCGCTGTTCGTTACCATGGGGGCGATCTCCTCTGAGGGGATTCGTTGGGCCGACGGGGTTTGCTCACCGCCCCTGGGCGGAGGTCTTCGGACCGGGCCCCGTCGGCCGTTCTGCGTCTCGGGCCGCGATCTCCCCGCCCGTGAAGCCGGTCGCCGGTCACGCCGACGCGTAGGGCTCGCAGGGGCCATTTTACAGCTGTCGCGCCACACATTCCAAGCTCCGCACGGAAGTCCGTCTTGTCCCGGGCGGCCGCGCCTGCTGCGCCCGCCGTCGCCTCCCGCTTGTTCGCGAACGGGGATCCAATCCGCATCGGGACTTGCAATGTGTGCACTCAAGCTTGTAAAGTAGTTCTTGTCGGAAGGGGCGAGCACCCCGGACGGCGAACGGATCTCAACTCAAAGGGGAATGAAATGAGCAGGGACGATGTGGCCTTCATCGCGACGATCGCGGGTGCGGTCCTCACGGGGATCGGCGCGCTGGGGAGCGTGATCGGTGCGTGGTTCGCTCGCGAGGCTGTGAAGCGTCGCGGCAAGCACCGCCGCTGAACCGGTCGGAGGGGGCGACGCGAGTCGCCCCCTCCGGGCGTCCACGAGGGAGGCTCGGCGACGGCCGGGCGCGTACCGGGTGCCCGGGGCCGGTGGTGGTCACCCGGCCGCCCCCTGCGCGTGCAGCGCCACCGGGCGGCCCTCGGCGTACGCGGCGCACCACTCGGCGGCCACGGCGCGCACGGTGCGCCCCATCATCGACGTGTCGTCGGCGGGGTCGAGCGCGGCCAGGCTGCGCACCACCGGGGACGGCGGGGCGGTGACGTGCGTGCCGTGCAGCGCGAGACCGTCGCGCAGGGCGGCGAGCACGTCGAGGGTGGACAGCCGCACCGCGCTGCCGTCGGCGAGCCGGTACGGGTGCACGAGGCGGCGGCCGTCGCGCCGCTGCTCCACGGCGTGCAGGCGGCGCGTGAGGGACGTGGGTCGGCTCATCGGCTGCGGGCCCCCTCGTCGGCTTCGAGGGCGGCCAGGCGCTGTTCGAGGTCGAGGGATTCCCGCAGCGACAGGCACGCGTCGAGCAGGGTCCGCGCGGCCTGCACGCGGGCCTGTCCCTTCTCGGTGTCGAGGGCGTCGACCAGGGCGTCCACGGCCTTGGTCGCGCCGGCCGCGAGCCGCCCGACGGCGAGGCGCAGCAGCTCGGTGCGCATGTCGGCGACCTCCCGCTGGAACTCGGGGTCGTCGAGCCAGCGCAGGATGGTGCGCCCGGACACTCCGGCGGCGGTGGCGGCCTGCCCGGTCGTGCTGCCCTGGGCGAGCGCGAGGACGGCGGCGGGGCGGTGCTTGGCGGTCACGATGGGGAACTCCTTACGGCACGGCCTCGCGCGCGTGCGCGAGACGCGGTGCGACGCGGACGGACATCGGGAGGGGAGAGGGGGAGCGCGGAGTGCAGGGGTGTGCAGGGTTTCCCGGTGATCCCCGTACTCACCCGCGTGAGGGAGTTTCGGAAAGCCCTGCACGGTCCTGCACCCGGGTCGCTCGGTGCGCCGGTGGGCACGCCGGTCACAGCGGCTCGTCGTCGGTGTCGGCGGCGAGCATCAGCCCGAGGTAGAACTGGCCCGCGCTGCGCCGGGTCTTGCCGTGCCCGCGCTTGGTCATCGACTCGGCGAACGTGGCTTCGCTGCCCGGCTGTTCGCCGTTGTCCGCGCACCACCGGGACCACGCGGTGAACAGGTCACGGGCCTTGACGACCGCGTGCGGGGACGTGAGGGTCCGCTCGTCGAGGAAGCGGGCCAGGACATCACTGGCAGCCTGATAGGCCGCCGTACGGACGCGTACGGCCTCGGGCGGGTTCAGCCCTTGCCGCCGGTAGTCGAGCCACCCCGCGTACGCCCACGCGAGGACGGCGGGCGCTGCGGCCTTGAGCCGGTCGGGGAGGCCGGGGTCCCGGTCCCGCTCGGGGATCGTCACGTCGAACGGCACGACCAGGATGCGGCGCCACACCGCCGGGTCGTCGCCGGAGACGGCGGGCAGGAAGTTGGTCAGCATGACCAGCGTGTGCGACGGGTCGAAGGTGATCGGGTTGCGGTGCATCAGGTTCGCCTCGATCGGGTCGCCCCCGACGAGCCGCTTCATGGTGGCCTCGGCGAACCGGCGGCCCTTGTCCGTCTCCGAGCAGAACGCCAGGCGCGCGCCCCGCAGCCGCATCTTGAACGCCCCGTGCCGCTCGTGCTTGGACTCCATGAGGATGGCCGGGTCCACCTCGATCGCGTAGTCCCCGAAGGCGGACATGAGCGCGTCGCGCAGGGTGCCCTTCCCGTTGGCCCCGCTGCCGGTGAAGATCGGCATGACGTGCTCGGTGACCTCGCCGAGCATGGCGTAGCCGAACAGCCGCTGGACGAAGGCCCGTACGGTCTCGTCGGGCAGGACGCGGGCGAGGAAGTCGAGCCACTCCGCCCCGCCCTCGGGGTCGAGCGGACCACCGGCCACCTTGGTCAGCAGGTCGGCGCGGTCGTTGGCGCGGACCGTGCCCGTGCGCAGGTCCACGGTTCCGGCGGGGGTGTTGAACAGGCGGGGGTCGGCGTCCAGCGCGCGCGACGGCGTGGAGATCGGCGGCAGCGCGGACGCGATGCGGACCATGCCCTCGATGCCCGTCGCCGACTCGGACCGGCGGATGTCCTTGAACAGGGCGTCGCGGTCCTGGCCGGTGAGGTGGTCCAGTTCGCCGAGCGCGGTCTTGACGGTGGTGACGGCGGCCTCGATGTCGGCACGCTGCTCGTCCACCGCCCACCGGGCTCCGTCCCACCGGTGCCAGCCGATGCCGTGCACGTGGCGCAGGTGGCCGGCGTGCTCCGCGACGAACCGCTCGGCCATCCGCAGGTGCCCGCGGTGCCGCTCCGGGTGCGCTGCCTGGGGCGCGTCGTACGGGGCCGGGGCGGTGAGCAGCCGCACCGCCGGATCAAGCGGCACCGGTGGACCGTCCGCCGGTACGGGTGCGGTGTGGGGCGTGGTCACGCGGGGGCTCCTGGGGCTGGTTGTGGGCGAGGTCGGCCTGCCTGCCGTCGGCGAGGCGGTGGCGCCAGCTGCCCGGACGTCCGGGGACGGCGACGGGCGGCCAGCCGGGGGAGGCGGCCACCGGGCAGGCGCGGGCGGGCTCGGCGCGCTCGCGACGGGCGCGCAGCTCGGCGAGGGTGGGGCGGCGGGCGAGGTCGCCCGTGATGGTGCGGGCGTGCGCGTTGGCGTCCGCCGTGACCACCGCGTACCAGCGGTCGGGGTCGGTGCTGAGCAGGTGGTCGAGCCATGCCTCGCGGGCGGCGTGACGGCGCCACTGCTCGGCGGCCGCGAGGATCGCCACCGTGCGGCGCGGGTCGGCGGCGGCCAGCGCGCGCCATGCCGGGTCGCCATATGCGGGGGCGTCGCCGCCGCCGAGCGCGGTCGCCTGGGCCGATGCCCACAGCGCCACCGCATCGTGCACGACGGCCTCGGGCGGCTGCGGCGGGTCGGCCGTCATGCCGCGTCGCGGCGGGTACCGCGCGCTCCCGTGGTGGTACCGGCACGCGGGCGGGCGCGGAAGACCAGGCGCAGCCGCTCGCGCTGCCGCGCGCTCAGCGGGGGTGCGGCCTCGACCACGGCCCGCAGCTCGGCGGCGTAGCGGTCGGTGCGGTCGGCGTCGTCGGTCGCGGGGGTGTCGCTCATGGGTGGTCGGCTCCGTGGGTCCGGGCACGCGGGCCGGCCCCGGACCGCTGGGGGTCCGGGGCCGGCCGACGTACGGGGGTGGGGATCTACAGCTCGTGCTTCCACGTGATGCGGACGCGTTCGGCGGGGCGCGCGCGGCGCGCGGGCACCAGGGCGGCCAGCTCGTCCGCGCGGGATTCGGCACCGACCAGGCGGCACCACAGGCGCACCTCCTCGGCGGTCGGGGTCTGCTTGGCGCGCTCGGCGTTGCCGACCTTGTGCTCGCTCCACCCGGCCAGCCGGGCGAGCTGCCGCACGCCCATGCCCGACGGGCCGCACCCCTTGCGGAGTCCGCGCAGCCTCAGCCCGAGTTCCTCGCGCTTGCGCCGGGCGTCCTCGGGACCGTCCACCCCGGACGGCAGCAGGGTCACGTCCATCAGGGCGCTGATCACCTCGCGCTGCTGGGTGACCGGCAGGTCGGGCCAGACGGCGGACGCGTCGGACCGTACGAGCCCGCGCAGCACGCGCCCGGCGCTGAGCTGCTGTGCGCGCGCTTCGAGCGCCTCCACCTCGGGCAGCAGAGTGGCTTCGATCCGCGCGGCCATGGCCAGGCTGATCGCGCCCGACGCCGCGTTGTCGGCGGTCTCGTCCAGGATGGCCCGCTTCTCGGCGGCCTCGGCGAGCAGCGCCCCGGACTCCTCGGACCGCCCGGAGCCGTCGGCGAGCAGCTCGGCGGCGTCCGGCCGCGAGAGCCGCGCGACCACCAGGTCGGAGACGTACCGGTCGAGGGCGCTCTTCGCGATGGACACGCAGAACCCGCCGCCGTCGTCGGCGCCGGTCCGACACCCGTACCGGGTGGCCCGCTCGCCGTCCGGTCCGGCCGTCCGGGACCGGTACGAGGCGGCGATCCTGCCGCCGCAGACCCCGCAGGTGCCGAGCCCGCTCATCAGGTGCCGGATGCCGCCGGGGCGGGTGGTCGTGCGCCCGGGGTCGCCGAGCCGCTGGACGCAGGCGTAGAACGCCTGCACCTCCTCGCCCGTCGCCAGGATGGCGGGCCACTCGGCGTCGCCGATGACGACGCCGTGCCGGACCCGCTTGCCCAGGTACCCGGGGTTGGTCACCATCGCCCGCAGCGTGAACGCCTGCCACGGGCCCCCGGTGTTGGTGCGCAGCCCGCGCCGGTTGAACTCCTTGCACAGGGCCGTCAGCGTCTCCCCGCCGGCCACGCGGCGGACGGCCTCGCGCGTGACGCCGGCCTGGTCCTCGCGGATCACGGACCGCACGAACTCGCCGCTTCGCGGGTCGTACTCGCGCGCGTAGCCGTACAGCTTCCGGCCGTTGGGCCGCCCCTGCTCGGCGCTGGACCGCTTGCCGCGCAGCACGCGGTCACGGGTGATGCTGGACTCCCGCTCGTCCAGGAGCGCGTCAAGGCCGGTGGAGAACCGGTCATCGGTGCGCGACAGGTCGTAGAGACGGCCCTTGTACGACCACTGGACGCCGTTGCTCTCGGCGATCTTCCGCAGGGTGAGGTACGCCTCCAGGTCGCGTTGCGCACGCGACGACTCCCACGTGACGAGCACGTCCGCGCGGCCCGCGCGCAGGTACTCCACGAGCCGCGCGTAGTCCTTGCGCTCCTTGGTCGCGTACCGCGAGGCGCTGCGGTCGTTGTCCGCGTCGAAGACCTCCACGACGTCCCAGCCCCGGTGCGCGCACTCGCGTCGGCACTCGGCCACCTGGTCGGTGACCGACTTCCCCCGGTTGGTCGGATCGCTGGACACGCGCGCGTAGATCACTGCGCGCAGCGGGCGGCCGGTGGCCTGGCTCATGGGTGCTCGCCCTCCTGCTGGGGGTGGGGGACCGGGGGACCGTCCGGGCGCCGGAGCGCCGTCCGGGGCCGCTCCGTGCGGGGGTGTGGGCACGGCGGGAGGGTCGTGCCGAAGATCTTCGATCCGGGCACGCTGCAACGCGCCGTCAGCTGGTCGAAGAACGACTTGGGCAGCGTCGTCGCCTCGTCGACATAGGCGCCGGCGCAGGTGAGGCCGCGCACCTTCGGCTCGGCCTGGGCGTCGTTGGCGCCGAGGGCGTGCACGGTGCGGCCGAGGACGGTCGCGGTCGGGGCCCCGCTGGTGTAGTGGACGTCCTGGGCGATCCCGCCGAAGACGTCCGGGTTCATGAGCGGCCCGAACACGTTGCGGGCGAGGCTGTCGCGGGTGCGCCCGACCATCACCAGCTCCCCGCCCGAGGGCGGGTCGGCGACGTACCCCAGCCACCGCAGGAGGCTGGCGATCGTCTTGCCGCTGCGGACGCTGCCTTCCCAGATGTTCAGGAACGCGGAGGCCTCGACGATGCTGTCGATCTGCTTCGCGGACAGGCCGGGACCGGTCGCCATCGACACCTCCTGCGGGGACGCAGAAGCGCCCCGCCGGGGGGAGGCGGGGCGCTGATGTGGAGCGATCGTTTCCGGGCATGCCGGGGTCACCCCCGACTCTAGGTCACGAAAAGGTCACGGCGCAAGCGGTTCCGTGCACCTGTGCGCTCACGACCGTCCCCGCCGCTCCATCCGCATGCGGATGCCGCGCATGACGAGGGTGAGTGCCGACAGCCCGCCCCACACGATCCACCACACCGGGTCGACGTGGCCCGTCACGTCGGCCACGCCGAGGAAGACGCCGCCGGCCGCCACGGCGATCAGGTCGCCGTTCCGAACGATGAATGACATGCCGTTCTCCTTCTTCTGCGTGCGGGTCGGGCGTGCTGCGCCACTGGTACGACGGGGGGCCATCATCCCCGTTCACCGCGTGCACGGTCGAGGGCCGTCCACAGGAGGACCAGGTCGGCCCCCTGCCAGACCCGGCGCCGGCGGTCGTCGAGCGGTGCCGCCGCCGTGCACTGCGGTCCGGCCGAGCAGGTGACCGCGCACTCGCCGCCCGGGCGGGCGTGGCCGGTGAGCTGCCCGCCGCACCACGGGCAGGGGTCGTCGATCGCGGTCGTACGGGCGTCACGGCCGAGGGCGCGTTCGACGGTCCTGCGGGCGCGGTGCGCGGCGCCGGTGACCTCGTCGAGCAGGCGGACGGGCAGGGGGGTGAACAGGTCGCCTTCGATCTCGCCGAGGGCGCGGCCCGCGATCCACAGGGCGGCCCAGTGCAGCCCGTACGCGCGCGATCCGGGCGAGCCCGGGGCCTGGAAGTGCCAGCGCGCGGGGTCGGTCGCGTCCGGCTGCTCGGCGAGGTGCCGGCCGTCGGCGTCGAGGGCGGGGCTGATCGGGCGCTGTATCGCGGCGGCGACCCGGTCGGCGAGGTCGAACAGATCGCGTTCGACCTCCAGGGCGGCGTCGAGGGCGGTGAGGTCGATGGGCGCGGGGTGTTCGCGCAGCGTCAGCGGCATGCGGCCGAGCGAGGGAGACTCGTGCTCCTCTTCCCCGTACACGTCGTCGGCGAGGCGGCCGTCGATGTACGCGCGGGAGTCGCGGGGCGGCCACTCCGCGGCCGGCGGGCTGCCGATGGCGGCGAGCAGGTCGCCCCACTGCTCTCGTACGGCGGCGAGGTCGTGGGCGGCGCGGTGGCCGGTCGGCGCGACGGCGTGGGCGGGGGCGCTGGTCACGGGGGTTGCTCCTGGTGCTCGGTCGGGGCTGGCGGTGCGGTCGGGCGGGATCCGGCAGGCGGTCTAGAACGGGGGCCTGCCGTCGAACCCGCCGTCGTGCTGGGCCCACTGGTCCTCCTGGGGCGGGGCGTAGCCGTGTCCGGCGTTCCGGTCCGGCTGCCGGGCGCCCTGGACGGTGGCGCCGCCGGCCTTGGTGACGGCGGCCGTGGCGCGGAGCAGCGAGGGGGCCACTTCCTCGGCCTGGATCTCGTAACTGCTGCGCCTCGTACCGTCGCCGGCCTCGTACTGCCGCTGCGTGAGGACGCCGACGACGATCACGCGGGTGCCGCGGGTGAGGGACTCGGCGACGTGCTCGGCCTGCCGCCGCCACACGGCGACGGACAGGAACAGCGGCTCGCCGTCCTCCCACGCGTCGCTCTGCTTGTTGAACTTGCGGGGGGTGGAGGCGATCCGGAAGTTGGCGACGGCGGCCCCGGACGGGGTGAACCTCAGCTCGGGGTCGGCAACGACGTTCCCGATGACGGTGATGGTGGTCTCGCCGGACATGGCTACGCGGCCCTTTCGAGGGTGGGGACGGTGGGACGGATACGGGCGACGGGGGCGAGCGGCTCCCCGCGCTTGGCGGCGCGGCCGGCGCGCGAGCGCGCGGCCTTGCAGGCACGGCACTTACGCGTGTTGTTCGGCGCCCGGTAGGTGTTGGCGTCGTCGTACGGATGGCCGGCCGGGCAGTGCGTGACGGCGGCCCGCCGGGCGACGTGGTTGGCGCTGCGCAGGATGTTCTCGCGGTGGGTGACGGCGTCGAGGTGGGAGACGCGTACGCAGTCGCGGCGGCGGCAGAGGTGGTCGACTTCGAGGCCGTCCCCGATGGGGCCGAGGGCCTGCTCGTAGGCGAAACGGTGGGCCTTGACCGTGCGGCCGTCCCAGAAGGTGCCGTATCCCGCTGCGTTGGTGCTGCCGTCCCACAGGTGGCAGGGGCCGAGGACCCCGCGGACGAGAGGCAGGGGACCGGCGGTGTTCACCTTGGCGGCGAACCGCTCGGCGGGGGTCTTCCTGGCCATCGGGAGGTACCTCCTGCGGGACGTGTTGATCCGAATGTTGTTTCCATGGACGGACTGTGTCCGTCCATGGATGGAAGATAGCTGACAGGGGGTACCGGCCTCCGCGTTCCGGCCCCCACCCGTCCGGAAGGAACTGCTTAGGCGGCCTGCCGGGCGCGCAGCTGCGCGGCGGCGGCATCGAGGCGCGTGGGATGGGGAGTCGACCGCTCGTGGCGCTTGCGCCCGCCCTGCCTGCACGGCTTGCCCGGACGGGCGCGGCACGCCTCGTACGGACACGGCACGTCGAGGGGGTCGGGCTGCCCGTGGGCGGCGAGCGACTCGCGTTCGGTGCGCACCGTGCGGAACGGCGCGAGCCGGGCCGCAGCCGCCTCGGGGATCGTGCGGCCGAAGGCGGCCAGGCGCGCGGCGACCTCGGGTGCGGGCCCGCCGGTGAGGGCCCGCGGCGCGCTGCCCGGTGCACGGCCGACCCCCTGGGTGGCCGTCTGCGGGGCGATGCGGCCGTCGGCCACGGCCTGTTCGAGCGCGCGGCGGCGGGCCAGGTACTCGGCGGGGGACTCGTCGGGCCGGCCGTCGTAGAACACGTTCGAGGTCTCCAGCCGCGCGGCGCGGATCCTGGCGCGGTGCTGCCGGACGTGTGCGGGGGTGATCCACCTGTCGGTCTCGTTGTAGTGGCGGGCGACCGCGGCCCGGGCGTCGTCGTCGAGCGGCATCGCGTGCAGGGCGGCGGCCCACGCGCGGGCATCGGCCTCGCCGACGGTGCGGCGGTCGAACGCGGCGGCCAGGGTGAGCAGTTCGGCTGCGTCTGCGGGGGTCATGCGGGGCTCTCCTGTGCGCGCAGGCGGGCGGCGAGGTCCATGCCGGCCGCGACGCGCTGGTCGGTGGTCGAGGGGCGGGCGGCGCCGATGGGGATGACGTCGGCGCTGGGCGAGGTGGGCGTGCCTTCGGGCACGGGCGGGAGGGCGGTCCAGCCGGGCAGGAAGTAGCGCACGGACCGCGGGCGGCTGCGGGCGTGGTGCCACGCGCCGCGGGCGTGGTCGACCAGCGCGGCGACGGACGTACGGGCGAGGACCGCCTCGAGCCGGAACCAGTCGGCGGTGGAGAGCTCCCACGGGACGACGATCCCGGCGGCCGTCATGGCGTCGCGCAGCGGCTCGACGTTCGCGGGGACGCGCGCACCCGAGCTGACCGGCTGTACCTCCGGAGGAGGTACAGGGGACGGGCCGGGACGGGGGGACCGTGACGCATCCGGCGCGTCACGCCGTGACGACCGGTCCTGAGCTGCGATGTCGTCGGGAAACGCGATCTGGTGCGAGCCGCTTCCCCACGGCTCCGCCACTGCGTCGTCGTCCGTGCGGGACCGACTCCCCGAGGATCCGCGCGGATTACGCACCTGGTTCCGCTGCTCCGCCGCCTTTTCCCGGGCCCGTTTCTGGCGGTCCGCGGCCTGGGTCCGGTCGTCCTCGACCTTGGCCCGGGTCGGGTTGTAGACCAGGTAGTCGTGCATCACGTAGTCACCCGCGGGCGGCTGCGGACAGCGTGCGCAGCCGTGGCCCTGCTCGTGCCACAGGCCGGCCGCCGTGAGCTTCCGGGCCTGCGCGGGCGTGCCGTAGAGCTGGGCGATCACACCCGGTACGGCGCCTTCGGTGAGGTGCTGCGCGGCGTAGGCGCCGGTGCGCATCCACAGGCCGATGGCGGCGTTCCCGGCCTTCAGCATCTTGGGGTGCGCGTGGGAGGTGTCGTCGATCCTGAACCAGGGCACGGTGCTCTCTGCTCCTTACGGGGCGGGGGAGTAGAACGGGCGGGTCCTGCCGGGCTGGTGCTCGTCGCACCGGGGGCCGCACGGGTACGGGCGGGCGGCGGCGCCGCACTGCGGGTTGCCGTGCTCGCACCCGGCGGTACGGGGGTTGTTGCACGCGTTGCAGTACCGGCGGCCGTCGGCCCGGTGGCGGCCCTGATCGGCCTGGTCGTGCCCGCACGCCGGGGCCCGGTGGGCCAGGCCCAGCACGGCGGCGAGGGCGGCGCGGTCGCGCTGACGGGTCGGCCGGTCGTCGACGTGGGCGGGCTCGCAGCACTCCGGCAGCTCGCAGGAGGGGCGCACCTGTCCGACGGGAAGGCGGCCGGTACGGATCACGAAGGCGGCCTGCCGGGCGGTGTACGGGGTGCCCGCGTGCTGGAAGCGGCCCACTCCGTGCGCGTTGACGCCGCCGGCCCACAGCCGGTGTCCGCCCGGGACGGGGCGGGTGCGGGCGGCGAACGCGCCGGCGAGGCCGGCCGCCGCTGCGGGTGCGGGGACGGCGCAGTCCACGGCCGGTCGGCCGGGCAGGGGCGGGGCCGGCGGGGTGCCGAGCAGGCGGGCGGCGCGGTCGAGCGCGGCCGCGGGGGCCAGGGTCAACGGGTGTCTCCGTTCTGTACCCCGCCCTCGGCGGCGAGGGCGGGGAGCGGCGGGGCCGCGCGTGCAGGGCTGCGTGTGTCGGGACCGTGCGCGGCAGGGCTACAAGCGGGTGCGGCGGCAGCGGGTGGGTGCCGCGGCGGGGGTCAGACGGGGGCGTCCTCGGCGTCGCCGCCGGCGGTGAGGGCGGCGAGCTGCCCGGTGAGCTGACCCGTGCGCCATGCCGCGGCGGTCGCTTCCCGGCCCCCCTTGCGCCAGGTGAGGGCGTGCGTGCGGGCGCGCGTCGGCCTCACGACGACCCCGGGCACCGTGTGCACCTCGCCCGTCGCCCGGTCGGCGATCTGCGGGGCGCCGGCCGCCTCCATCTCGGCGAGCAGTTCGGCGGCCTTCCACGGCTTCACGCGGCGCACGACCTCGGTGGTCGTCCACTCCTCGTCGGGGTAGGTCCGGCGCACCCAGCGGGCGAGGGCGTCCTCGTCGACGACGACGGGCCCGGTCTCACCGCGGCGCAGCGAGATCGTGGCCACCGTCTCGCCGCCGGGCAGGGTGGCGGCGATCCGCTCGACGCCGTCGCGCCGCGAGGCCAGGTCGAGCGCCGCCTGCGTACGGGCCTTCACGCTCCTCTGCGCGGCGGTCACCCGCTCCGCGAGCAGCTTCAGGGTGGCGGCCTCGCGGGCGAGGTCGAGCAGGGACTCCAGGGCCGGTTCGGCCTGCGCGCCGGCGTCCATCACGCCACCCCCGCCGCGTCGAGGAGGTCGTCGGTCAGCTCGCGCAGCTGCGCGACGGTACCGGAGGCCGGCGGGGTGCCGTACCGGTTGGCGAACGTCTGCTCGGCCTCGGCGCGGTCCACGAGCCCCGCGGTCCTGGCCGCGTCGTACAGGTCGCCGAGGGCGGCGGCGTGCCCGGGGGCCGCGGACCGCTTCCGCGCCCCTACGGCGTCGAGGCGCGCCAGGTAACCGGCGGGCGCGCCCGCGGTGACGGCGGCGGCCCGCACTGCCGCGAACCGGGCCGGGGTGTCGGCCTGTTCGGCGTCGGCCAGGTAGTCCCGCTGGGGACCGGCCTGCCGCGCGTCCGGCTCCCGTCGCTCCCGTCGCTGCCGTCCGGCCTGTTCGGCCCGCTCGGCCTGCTCCGTGCGGTGCTCGGCGGGGGGTTCGGGGTGGTGGCGGTCGCCGTCCTCGATGCTCCGCCCGTCGACGGGGATCATGAACACCTGGAACAGCAGGTATTTGAGCGCGGCCGACATGGCCTTGTTGGTCGCCTTGTCGGCGAAGTCGGACGCCTCGCCCGGGACCGTGGCGACCAGTGCGTCGCCCGCGGGCCCGTAGATCCGGTAGCGCATCCTGATCACGGTGTGCGTCATCTTCTCGCCCCGTCGCTCCTGCAGGTGCTCGTCGAGGGACGGGACGATGATCAGGCCGTGGGTGCGCATGGGGCCCGCCATGGCGGACATGACGTCGTCGATGCCCCGGAACCGGTACCGCTGCTGTTCGTTGCGCTGGTCCTTGCCTACGGGCACGGTGTCGCGCATGACGGCCTGGATCACCGAGAACACGCGCGGCGCGTCCGCGGGCGAGCCGGGGGGCGCGGGTTCGTACGCGAGTGGCGCGGTCGGGGCGGTCGGGGCGGTCTGTGCGGGTGGAGCGGGAGGCGTGGTCACGGGCGGTCTCCGTTCACGGCGGGGCCGATGCGGGCGGCGAGGGCGGTGAGTTCGCCGGCGAGCCGGATCGCGGACGCGGCGCTGAGGGTGTCGTCGAGGTGGTCGGCGCTCGGCATCTCGTCGAGCAGGGCGTCCCGGGTGCCGTCGGCGGCGGCCGCCCTCATGGCGCGCTCGTGGTCGGGCACGTCCTCGCCGCACACGGCGAAGTCCAGGGCGAGGACGTTCCCCGCGTGCTCGGCCAGGAGCAGGCCGACGGCCTCGGGCGTCTCGGCGTAGGCGAGGGCGAGCTCGTCGAGCAGGGGGTCGGCCCGGTGTGCGACCGGGAGCCGGACGGCGAGGCCGTCCGCGGTGAGCTGCGGGCGGATCGCCCGGTGTACGGGGGTGCTGTCGTGGCCCACGACTGCTCCTCTGCTGGGTGGCGGATGACGGGTGACGGACGGCCGGCGGTGGCGGATGGCCGGCGGTGGCGGCGGACGGCGGTGCCGGCGGCCGGCGGGTGGTGCGAGGTCAGGCCGCCCGGTGCCGGCCGTCCTGCCCGGCCCGGTCCGTGCGGGCGGTGGGGGCGGTGCGCTCGAGGCGGCGGCAGATGAGTTCGATCTCCGGTGCCAGGCGGCCGGCGGCGCGGTCGCGGTCGCGGCGGGCCCGTGCGGCGTCCAGCACCCGGCGGGCGTCCGCGAACGCCTGCTCGCGGGAGATGACCGCGCCGTTCATGCCGCGGCCTGCTTGATCAGCTGGCCGGCGGAGACGCCGTAGTGGTGCTCGACCCGTGCTGCGAGTACGGCACTCGGAGCGGTACGTCCGTTCCAGAGGCGCCATGCGGTGTTGCGTGCGACCTTCAGCCGCCGCGCGGTGTCCGAGGGGGTGCGGTCCCCCGCGGTGCGGGCCGCGGCGACGAGAACAGTCCTGTCGTACACAGATGTCGTCCTTCCGTGAGTGGATAATTTCCGTCCACGAGTGGAACGTTAGCACCATGATCGGGTGGGGCGATCGGATTTCGGGGATCCCTGGCGTGGAGGGTGTGACGTACCGTCCATGTGCGGTATGTTCCATCCATGGAACGAAACAGCAGCAGCAACCGCTTCACGCCGCAGGAATTCGCCGACTGGCTGCGCTCCGAGCTCATCGGGCGGCAGTACGACCTGCGCCCCCGCGGCGGCGGGCAGACGAAGTTCGCCGAGGACTCGGGCATCGGCCGGGCCACCGTCAGCCGCATCCTCAGCGGCCAGGGCGCCACGGACACCCGCGTCCTCGGCCTCCTCTCCGACGCGCTGCACCTCCCCCTGCCCGAGGTGCTCGTCCACGCCGGGATCATCGAGCGGCCCGACCTCGCCGCCGCCGAGGACCCGGGGGCCGCACCGCGCCGCATCACTCCCGAGCAGGCCGCCGACCAGCTGGGCCTCACGGACCCTCAGGCGCGGCGCGTCTTCCTGTCCATGACCGAGACCCTGCTGCGTGAGTCGAAGGGGCAGTGAACCCGGCCGATGAGGGCGGCGAGCCGTGGCTCGCCTACATCCGCGTGTCCACGTGGAAAGAGGAGAAGATCAGCCCGGAGCTGCAGCGGGACGCGATCACCCGGTGGGCCGGGCGCACCGGCCGCCGCATCATCGGCTGGGTCGAGGACCTCGACGTCTCCGGGCGCCACTTCAAGCGCAGGATCATGACGTGCATCGAGCGGGTGGAAGCGGGCGAGGCGCGCGGCGTCGCGGTCTGGCGCTACTCCCGCTTCGGCCGTGATCGGACCGGCAACGCGATCAACCTCGCCCGGCTCCAGCAGGCAGGCGGGGAGCTGGAATCGGCGACGGAACCCGTCGACGCCTCGACGGCCATCGGCCGGTTCCAGCGCGGCATGATCCTCGAGTTCAGCGCCTTCGAGAGCGACCGCGCCGGCGAGCAGTGGCGCGAGACGCACGACCACCGCCGCCACCGGCTCCGGCTGCCGGCCCAGGGCCGCAAGCGCTTCGGGTACGTGTGGCACCGCCGGTTCGACCGGGCCACCGGAAGGCTCGGGCAGGAGAGGTACGAACCGGACCCGGGCACGGGACCCGTGGTCGCCGCGCTGTACCGCTCGTACGTCGACGGATCGGGATTCGGCGTGCTGTGCGGCGACCTCAACCGCGCCGGACACCGCACCACCCAGGGCGGCCCGTGGAGCGCCGAGACCCTCACCCGCTACCTCGACAGCGGTTTCGCCGCCGGCCTGCTCAGCGTGCACGACCCCGCGTGCAGGTGCCGGAAGACCGACGGGACCTGCAGGAACCGCATCCACATCCAGGGCGCCCAGGAGGAGCTGATCGACTTCGGCCTGTGGGAGGCGTACCAGCGACGCCGCAAGGAGGTCCGGGCGACCCCGCCGCGCTCCCGCGAGGGCGTCTACGAACTCACGGGTCTGTGCAAGTGCTCCGGCTGCCGCAAGGGGACCAGTCTGAACACCGCACGCCGCGACGGAGCCAACGTGACCGGGTTCGCCTACCGCTGCAGCGCCCGCGCCAAGTCGGGGGCGACCGCGTGCGAAGGCGTACTCCTCGAGCGCGGCATCGTCGAGGAGGCGGTCTTCGCCTGGCTCGGACGCGAGGCCGCGGCCGGGATCGACAGCGCCCCGACGGCCGGGACCGCCCCCGCGCGCAACCACGCGCCCGAACGAGCCGAACGAGCCGAACGAGCCGGACAAGCCGTAGAGCAGGCCGCCGAGCAGGCCGCCAACGTGACGGCCCGCGCCCGTGCCCGGGCCGAGGTCGACAAGCAGCGCCGGGCCCTGGCCCGGCTGCGCGCCGAGCACGCGGCCGACCCGGACGATTTCGGGCCCGGCGAGTACGAGGAGGCGGCCGAACTCATCCGCAGGAGGCGGGCGGAGGCGCAGCGGCTGCTCGAGAGCATCCCGGAGGCGGCGCCGCCGCCCCGCCGGGCGGAATTCGTACCGCTGATCGTCGGCACCGTCGAGGAGTGGGAGACCTTCAGCACCCGCGAACGGAACATGATGCTGCGCAAGCTCATACGCCGCGTGGCCGTGGTGCGGAACGGCCCCGGGCCGGAGAACCACGAGATCCACGTCCACCCCCTGTGGGAACCGGACCCGTGGGCGGAGCCGAAGAAAGCTACCGGGACGTAGTGACATACCGCTCGGTACGTGCGCAGAATTCTCCCACCGTCGAGACGAGTGACAGCGCCCATCGGGAGGACGCCCGTGCTCAGCACCATGCAAGAAGTGCCGCTCACCATCAGCCGGATTCTGGAGCATGGTCGGAGGGTGCACGGCAGGTCGACCGTGACGACGTGGACCGGCGAGGCTGAGCCGCACCGCCGGACGTTCGCCGAGATCGGCGACCGCGCCGCCCAGCTCGCCAACGCCCTGCGCGACGAACTGGGCGTCGAGCCCGGAAGTGTTTTGGCGACGCTGATGTGGAACAACGCCGAACACGTCGAGGCGTACTTCGCCATCCCGTCCATGGGCGCGGTCCTCCACACCCTCAACCTGAGGCTCCCTCCCGAGCAGCTGGTCTTCATCGTCAACCACGCCGAGGACCGCGTCGTGCTGGTCAACGGCACCCTGCTGCCCCTCCTCGCGCCGCTGCTGCCGCACCTGCCGACCGTGGAGCACGTCGTCGTCGCCGGCATCGGCGACCGCTCCGTGCTCGAGGGCCTGAACGTCCGCGTGCACGAGTACGAGGAGCTGATCGCGGGCCGCCCGGTCACCTACGACTGGCCCGAGCTGGACGAACGCCAGGCAGCGGCCATGTGCTACACCTCCGGCACCACGGGCGACCCCAAGGGCGTCGCCTACTCGCACCGCTCGATCTACCTGCACTCCATGCAGGTCAACATGGCCGAGTCGATGGGGCTGACCGACGCGGACACCACCCTCATCGTGGTCCCGCAGTTCCACGTGAACGCGTGGGGCCTGCCGCACGCCACCTTCATGACCGGCATCAACATGCTGATGCCGGACCGTTTCCTCCAGCCCGCCCCGCTCGCCGAGATGATCGAGCAGGAGAAGCCCTCGCACGCGGCGGCCGTCCCCACCATCTGGCAGGGCCTGCTCGCCGAGGTCACCGCGAACCCGCGCGACCTGACCTCGATGAAGCAGGTCACCATCGGCGGCGCGGCCTGCCCGCCCGCCCTGATGGAGGCCTACGACAAGATCGGCGTCCGCCTCTGCCACGCCTGGGGCATGACCGAGACCTCCCCGCTCGGCACGATGGCGCACCCGCCGGCCGGTCTGGGCGCCGAGGAGGAGTGGCCGTACCGGATCACCCAGGGCCGTTTCCCGGCGGGCGTCGAGGCCCGGCTGGTCGGCCCCGGCGGTGACCACCTGCCCTGGGACGGCGAGTCCGCGGGCGAGCTGGAGGTCCGCGGCACCTGGATCGCGGGCGCCTACTTCGGCGGGGCCAAGGGCGAACCGTACCGCCCCGAGGACAAGTTCAGCGCGGACGGCTGGCTCAAGACCGGGGACGTCGGCGTCATCAGCCACGACGGCTACCTCACCCTCACCGACCGGGCCAAGGACGTCATCAAGTCCGGCGGCGAGTGGATCTCCAGCGTGGAGCTCGAGAACGCCCTGATGGCGCACCCCGAGGTCGCCGAGGCGGCCGTGGTCGCCGTCCCCGACGACAAGTGGGGCGAGCGCCCCCTGGCCACCGTCGTGCTCAAGGCGGGGGCGACCGTGGACTACGCGGGCCTGCGCGAGTTCCTCGGCCGGTCGATCGCCAAGTGGCAGCTGCCGGAACGCTGGACGGTCATCGCGGAGGTGCCCAAGACCAGCGTCGGCAAGTTCGACAAGAAGGTGATCCGCAGGCAGTACGCGGACGGCGAGCTCGAGGTCACGAAGCTCGACTGACCGGGACCCCGGCGATGGCGGCCGGGCTCACCCCTTGGTGAGCCACGGCCGCAGCAGCCTGCTGACGGTGGGCATGGCCACGTACGTCATCAGCGTGCTGAACACGACGGTGAAGGCGGCCGTGCGCAGCACGAACGGCAGGTCCACCAGGAACGGCCCGAGCACCGCGTTGCCGACGAGCGAGATCGGGAAGATGGCCAGCCCCGAGCTGATCGCCATCTTCCACCGCGGCGGCGCGGGCCGGGTCGTTCCCGGCTTGGCGAACCACGTCTCCATGCCGTGCAGTTCCCGGCGGGCTATCTCCTGGTGGTGGTGGCCCAGGCAGTTGGAGAACCACTGGGCCCGCTCCGGCGAGTCCTGCCAGCGCTGGAACGCGGCCTCGTTGCGGAAGCGGTGCACCAGGAACCACGGCCCGCCCTCCGTCGCCGGGCGGAACAGCCCGTACCCCAGGTGGTCCGGGAAGCCCGCCGCCGTCTCCAGGATTCCGTGGGCCCAGGCCTCGAAGGTCTCCTCGTACCCGGGCTCCACCTGACGGGCTATGAGCAGGTTCACCTCCCCGTTGTCCGCGGGGACGGTGTGCTCGGTCGTGTCGATGATGGCCATCGGCCCAGGATGGCTAGTTGGTGCCGATCTTGGCCAGCAGGTCCACGATGCGGCCCTGTACGTCCGACGTGGTCGCCCGCTCCGCGAGGAAGAGCACGCTCTCCCCCGAAGCCAGCTTCGGCAGTTCGGCCGGATCGATGCCCGTCGCCGTGTAGACGACCAGCGGGGTGCGGTTCAGCTGCCCGTTGGCGCGCAGCCAGTCCACGATCCCGGCCCGGCGGCGGCGTACCTGCATCAGGTCCATGACCACCAGGTTGGGACGCATCTGCGTCGCCAGTTCCACCGCGTCGGTGTCGGCGCCCGCCCGGGCGACGTGGAGGCCGCGCCGTTCCAGGGCGGTGGTCAGTGCCGCGGCGATCTCGTCGCGCTCCTCGATCAGCAGGACCCGGGAGGGGTGCTGCTCGCTGTCGCGCGGCGCCAGCGCCTTGAGCAGGACCGCAGGATCGGCTCCGTACGCCGCCTCGCGCGCGGCGTGGCCCAGCCCGGCCGTGACCAGTACGGGCACCTCGGCCGCCACCGCGGCCTGCCGCAGGGACTGCAGGGCGGTGCGGGTGATGGGCCCGGTCAGCGGATCCACGAACAGCGCGGCGGGGAACGCGGCGATCTGCGCGTCCACCTCCTCGCGGGAGTGCACGATCACCGGGCGGTAGCCGCGGTCGCTGAGCGCCTGCTGGGTCTGCACGTCGGGCGCGGGCCACACCAGGAGCCGGCGGGGGTTGTCCAGCGGCTCGGGCGGGAGCTCGTCGTCCACGGGGGCGGGCGCGGGCCGGTTCACCACCTCGACGGCGCCGCCCGGGCCGTCCAGCGGCTCGGGGCCCTCGTCGGCGCCCGCCTCGGGCGCTCCTATGGCGAAGGCCCGTCCCTGCGGTGCGGGCTCGGCGAGCCGGCGACGGCGGCCGGAACCGGAACCGGAGCCGGAACCGGTCCCGTTCGGGTCGACGGAGATGCCCTGGCCGAGGGTGCCGAGGGCGCGCACGTTGATCGCAGGCCCCGCCTGGCCCTCCGCCGGGGTGTCCTGCGGCTGCCGGGCCCCGGGGAGCGCGACCTGGCCCGACTCGCCCTCCTCGGGCGCCGTCCGGGCCGCCGGAACCGGCCATGCAGGGGTGCCGGGCAGCGCACGCCGCCGCCCGGTCGGGGGTACGGGTTCCTCGGCGGCCGCCGTCGCGCCCGCGCCCGCGGCCGCGGCTTCGGGCGCGGCTGCGGGCGATCCCAGCACCCGGCGCCCGCGCCGTCCGCCCGGAGCCTCGGGGTCCGCCTCGGCGGGAGCGGGAGCGGGAGCCGGACCGGCCATCGCGGGGGCGGGCGTCGGGCCCGCGGGCAGGGCGAAGCCGCCCTCGGGGGCGATGGGCCGGGCGGGAGCGGGAGCCGGCGCCGGGCCGAGTCCGGTCGCGGGCACGGGGCCGCCGGGCTGCGCCGGACCGGCCGGACCCAGCGCGCGGCGCCGGCCGGCGGGGTGCCCGGTCGCGGGGACCGGGGGCGTCGCGGGTACGGGAGGCAGCGCGGGCATCGCGGTCCCCTGCGGCGGCACGGACTGCCCGGGTCCGCCCTGGGCTCCGATGCCGCCGGGTGCGACGACGCCGCCGGGTCCGCCCTGGGCTCCGATGCCGCCGGGTGCGACGACGCCGCCGGGTCCGCCCTGGGCTCCGATGCCGCCGGGTGCGACGACGCCGCCGGGTCCGCCCTGGGCTCCGATCCCGCCGGGTGCGACGACGCCGCCGGGTCCGCCCTGGGCTCCGATCCCGCCGGGTGCCACGACGCCGCCCGGGCCTCCGGGCGCGGCCGGCATGCCCGTGGCGGCCCCGTCCTCGCCGCTGCCGTCCCCGGCGCGGCCGCGCCTGCGCCCGGTGCCCAGCCCCGCCGGGTTCACCGGGGACTGCGCGAGCTCCGGCGCTGCGTCGGGAGCGGGGGCCTCGGCCCCGCGCCGCCGCCCGGACGGCAGTGCCAGCGCGCCCGCGCCCTGGCCGGACTCCGCGGCTCCGGGGCCCGCGGCCTCGTCCTCCAGGAAG
The DNA here is from genome assembly GCF_044541755.1 of Streptomyces sp. NPDC085524. Classification (NCBI taxonomy): domain Bacteria; kingdom Bacillati; phylum Actinomycetota; class Actinomycetes; order Kitasatosporales; family Streptomycetaceae; genus Streptomyces; species Streptomyces sp. NPDC085524. The sequence continues at coordinate 107,865 of NZ_JBITTH010000004.1, read as the reverse complement.
GCGTCCACACCGCGCCGGCCCCGGCGCCCGCCGGAGACCTTCCCGGGGGCCGCGCCCCCGGCGAAGCCCCCGCCAGGACCCGCCGCCGGCTCCGGCTCCTCCGCCGGCTCCGGCAGGGTCACCGTCCCGGCTCCCGAGCCCAGCGGCAGCTCCAGCACGTACGCCCCGCCGGGCGCACCCGGCACCTCCACCGTCTGCAGCACACCGCCGTGCGCGGCCACGATGCCCCGCACGATCGGCTCGTGCACCGGGTTGCCGCCCTCGTACGGCCCGCGCACCTCGATCCGTACGACATCGCCCCGCTGCGCGGCGGCCACGACGATCGTCGAGTCGCTGTACCCGCTGCCCTGACGGGTCTTGCCGGTGGCGTCCACCCCGGCGACGTCCGCGACCAGGTGGGCGAGGGCGGTCGCAACCCGCTCGGCGTCCACCTCGGCCTCGATGGTCGGCGCGTGGACGGCGAACTGTGCGCGGCCCGGTCCGATCAGCTCGACCGCGCCGTCGACGCCGGCCGTGACGACGCCGTTGATCAGGACCTTCCTCTTGCTGAGCTTGTCGCTGCCGGCGTCCAGGCGCTGGAATCCGAGCACGTTGTCCACGAGCGTGGTCATCCGCGAGTACCCGGCGGCCAGGTGGTGCAGCAGCTGGTTGGCCTCGGGCCACAGCTGTCCCGCGTCATCGGCGGCGAGCGTGGCCAGCTCCCCGCGGAGCTCGTCCAGCGGCCCGCGCAGCGAGTCGCCGAGGACGGCCAGCAGCTGCGCGTGCCGCGCGGCGAGGGCGTCGTACGGCCGCCGGTCGGTGAAGGTCATGACGGCGCCGACGAGCTGCTCGCCGTCCCGCACGGGGGAGGTGGTCAGGTCGACGGCGACGGGCTGGCCGGCCTTGTTCCACAGGACCTGCCCGCGCACCCGGTGCTTGCGGCCGCTGCGCAGGGTGTCGGCGAGCGGGGATTCGTCGAAGGGGAAGGGCGAGCCGTCGGCGCGCGAGTGCTGGACCAGGCCGTGCAGTTCGCGGTTGCCGAGGTCGGTGGCCCGGTAGCCGAGGATCTGGGCGGCGGCCGGATTGACCAGCACCACCCGTCCGTCGGTGTCGGTGCCGACGACGCCCTCGGCGGCGGCGCGCAGGATCATCTCGGTCTGCCGCTGGGAGCGGGCCAGCTCGGCCTCGGTGTCCACGGTCTGCGAGAGGTCCCGTACGACGAGCATCAGCAGCTCGTCACCGGTGTAGGAGGGTTGCGGCTCGCGGTAGGCGTCGCGGCCGTCGAGATGGGCTGCGGTGACCTCGACGGGGAACTCGGAGCCGTCGGTGCGGCGCGCGATCATCCGCTTGGGCGTGGCGCGGCCGCCCTCGTCCTCGCCGGGCCGGCGCATGGAGCCGGGGATCAGCTTGGAGTCGAACTCGGGCAGGAGGCCGAGCACGCCCCGGCCGACGAGCCCGGTCCCGGGGCTCTCCATGATCTCGAGGGCGATCGAATTCGCGTTGACGACCGTGCCGTTGGTGTTGACGAGCAACAGCGCGTCCGGAAGGGCGTCGAGTATTGCTGCGAGGCGAGCAGCGCCTCGGGATGGCCTGCTGCTCACGACGAGCTTCCTCCCTGACCACAACTACCGGCATGTCACGGGAGGAGTCTAAGGCCACAGCCCCGCGGTGGGGCGGCCGAACTTCGGTGCATACCGCCCGCCCCGCGCATCCTCCCAGGTCAGGAACGCCCACTCGGAAGCAGAGGTTCCAACTCGTCCCACCGGTTGATTTCGCAGCCGTCCGTGCGCCGGAAGGTCGCGTCCACTTTGCGCCCCCGCCAGGTCCCGGTGATCCGCGCGGTGGCCGGCCCGCCGTACGTCATGCTGCAGATCTGGCGCTTGGACACGGGAGCGAAGGGGTCCTTGCCCTCGGCGGCGAGCTTGTGCAGCTTCGCGCAGGCCTGCTCCCGCCAGGGGTGGTCGCCGCCCACGGGGTCGCACTCGAGCAGGTACTCCCGGTCCAGGCTGCGGTTGCCGGTGTCGGCCATGGCGATGGTGAGGCTGTCGGGGCCGGTCAGCAGCCGCCCGAGGGGCAGCGGCGGCAGCGGTCCGGCGGCCGCGGCGGCCAGGGCGGAGGTGACGGCGAAGGCGGCGAGACGCAGCATGGGGCACTCCAGGTCGTCCGTACGTCGTACGCCTGCCCAACGACGGCGACGCTCCTGCGGTTGCGTCCTGTGTTCCGTCTTGGGTTCCGTCCTGCGTCGCGTCCTGCGTCGCGTTCCGGGTCCCGCGCCGACGCCCGTAACGCACCCCCTTAAGGCTTTGCCCTTCGGCCGCCGCTCCTAGTACCGTGGGAGCGGATTGGTGAGGGGCCCTGCGCCTGTGTCATCATCTGCACGCACCCTCGTACGCGGGGGTGAGCTGGAGGCGTCGCCTAGTCCGGTCTATGGCGCCGCACTGCTAATGCGGTTTGGGGCTTACACCCCATCGAGGGTTCAAATCCCTCCGCCTCCGCACCTCATCGAAGCCCCGGTCCTGACGGACCGGGGCTTCGATGCGTTCCGGGGCTGATCGGTGCCGGTCAATGCCGGTCGGTGTCGGTCGATTCCAATCAATGCCGATCGACGGGACCCGTTCCCCCGCCACCCCTCCCCGCCAACTCATCCGGACGATCTACATCCGGAGCGTTTCCGCAGGTCAGAGGTGGTTTGGCTAATGGATTTCGCGTCCCGGCGAGGTCCATGTATTGTTGTTCTCGCAAGGCCAACGGGGCGAAAAACCCCGGGAAGCCCAAGCACTCGTAGCTTAACGGATAGAGCATCTGACTACGGATCAGAAGGTTGCAGGTTCGAATCCTGCCGAGTGCACAGCAGGCCAGAGGCCCCGGACGAAAGTCCGGGGCCTCTCGCATTGTGTCCGTGCAACAGCGAAGTGCCGCATCCGGGGGGATAGGTGAACGAGGTTGGCGGGAGACCTGGGTGGCGGCCGGAGCCCTGGCCGCTGAATGAGCGGGAATGGCGCAGGCCCCCCATGTCGCGTTCGGCCGGACAGGGGATCGGGTGCGGCATCGGCGTTGTCGCCATGGTCCTGGTGCCGATGGCGTTGGTCGTCCTGGTCGACCTGGGCCGCGCGCTCGCCCCGGGGCCGCCGGACGGGGAACCCCTCGTGCTGGCGGGGGAACAGGTGGCGGGCAGCTGGGGTGACGAGAACGGCGGCACGCTCGAGCTGGGGGCCGACGGCACGTTCAGTGCGACGGCGGTCTGCGGTGACTTCCTGGGCGCTGCCGGGAGCGGGCCCGGCGGCCAGGCTTCCGTGAGGCGCCGGACCGGAACCGGGACGGGGGCGTGGAGCCTGGGCGAATCGTCCGACGGGCCGGATTCGGTCACCCGCGTGCGGATCGAGATCGGGCCCGGCGGCGCGCTCGCCACGTACGAGGCCCGGGGGAGCGCGGACGCTCCCTTCCTGTGGGCCTACATCGGTGATCCCGACGACGGCAGGGTCTGTGTGCTGAGGAAGCGGGCCTGAGGGCCGGCCGGCGGCAGGCCCCCCTCCTCCTTGGTGGGGAGAGGTCCCCCGGAGGTACTCAGGGGCGGGATGGCTCTGGAGGGGGACGCGGGTCACGCGCCGGGCTCGATACGGTTCTGGAGATCGTTCGAAAGCTAGTGGCGGGGGGCCCTCATGGGACTGTTCGGGAATGCGCACACGGTCGACCCGGTGTCGGCGCAGCGGGACTACGCGCGGCTGATGGGGCAGGGCGAGCAGGTGCATGCCGCGTATCTGCTGATCCGGGACACGATCCTGTTCACGGACCGGCGGCTGGTGCTCGTCGACAAGCAGGGGCTCACGGGGAAGAAGGTGGAGTACCACTCCATCCCCTACCGGAGCATCACGCACTTCGCGGTCGAGACCGCCGGGCACTTCGATCTCGACGCCGAGCTGAAGATCTGGATATCCGGCAGCTCGACGCCGATCGAGAAGACCTTCACCAAGGGCGTCGACATCTACGAGGTGCAGGCGATCCTGACGCAGTTCGTCGCCCGGTAGCCACCGCCATCGCCGTCGTCGTCCTCGCCGTCACAGGACGCGGGGCAGGCCGGTCACGGACATCACCATCGAGTAGAGGGAGGTGGTGGCCGTGATGAACACGCGGTTGTTCTTGGGGTCGCCGAAGGCCAGGTTCGAGACCGGCTCGGGGACGCGGACGCGGCCGATCAGGGTGCCGTCCGGGGCGTAGCACTGGACGCCGTTCTCCATCGCGGCCGCCCACAGCCGGCCCTCGTCGTCGAAGCGGATGTTGTCGACGCGGGGGCAGGCGGCGAAGACCCGGTCGCCGGTGAGGGTGCCGTCGTCGGTGACCTTGAAGGCGCGGATGTGGCCGGCGCGGGTGTCGGCGGCGTACAGCTCGCTCTCGTCCGGGGAGAACACGAGGCCGTTGGGGCCGAGGAAGCCGTCGGCCACCATGCGGACGGAGCCGGTCGAGGGGTCGGCGCGGTAGAGGTTGCAGGCGCCGATCTCGCTCGGCGCCCGGTGGCCCTCGTAGTCGTTGGTGATGCCGAAGTCCGGGTCGGAGAACCAGATGGAGCCGTCCGAGCGGACCACCGCGTCGTTGGGGCTGTTGAGCCGCTTGCCGTCGTAGCGGTCGGCGATGACGGTGAGGCTGCCGTCCGGTTCGGTGCGGGTGACGCGGCGGTTGCCCTGCTCACAGGTGATCAGGCGGCCTTCGCGGTCGAGGGTGTTGCCGTTGGAGTGGCCGGCCGTGGAGCGGAAGACCGAGACCGCGCCGGTTGCCTCGTCCCAGCGCAGCATCCGGTCGTTCGGAATGTCGCTCCACACCAGCTGTCGCCAGGCCGGCAGGTAGAGCGGGCCTTCGGCCCAGCGGCAGTCGTCGTAGAGCCGCTCCAGTCGCGCGTCGCCGTTGGCGCAGCGGCCGGTCTGGAAGCGGTCATCCAGGATCTCGTACAAGGTGAGGTCGGCTATGGCAGACATCATTCCCCCTGAGAGCAGATTTCCGAATCTTGTTCGGTGTGATGTTGAGATTGCAGGATCCGGTACCGTCTTCGCAAGGGCCGACGTGCCCAGGAGAGGAACTTCGCGTGGACGATATCGACCGGGCGCTCGTCCTGCGCCTGCAGCAGGACGCGGGGCAGTCGTACGCCGCCCTCGGCACGGCGGTCGGGCTCTCGGCGGGGGCGACCCACGAGCGGGTCCGCAAGCTGCGCGAGCGCGGGGTGATCCGGCGGACCACGATCGACGTCGACCCGGCCGCGGTCGGCAGCGGGGTCCTCGCCTACGTGATGGTCGACTCCAACGCGTGGATGGGCGAGTCCGCTCCGGACTTCGAGGCGATCCCCGAGATCCAGGAGGCGCACATCATCGCGGGCAGCGCTTCGGTGCTGGTCAAGGTGCGCACGGCCTCGACGGAGGGGTTGCAGGACGTCCTGCGGCGGCTCTACGGCATCGAGGGCGTCAGCGGAACGCACGCCACCGTCGTCCTGGAGACCTTCTTCGAGCGGCCTCTCCCCCTGTGACCTGGTGGTGCACCGGGATCCGGTGGAGCGGGGGCCGACCGGCCATCGGGTGGTACGGGGAAGGGCGCGGCGAGCGGGTGAGCGCGCTCGACTACGGGCAGCGGCTGGCCTTCGCCGCTCGCGGGGAGCGGCACTGCCTCGGTGTGCGGCGGGCCGGGAAGCGGACTCCGTGCCCCACCGCAGCCGCCGTGCCGGGGCGCGCGGGGAACGCGCAGTGCCCCGAATGTGCCCGGCTCGACCGGTCGTTCTCGGTGGCGGCCGACACCAATGCGGCCGATCCGCGCACCTACCGGGTCTACCTGGCCTGGTTCGGGCCCGGCCTGGTCAAGGTCGGCATCACCGCCGAGGAGCGGGGTTCCGTCCGGTTGCTGGAGCAGGGTGCGGTGACCTGGGCGTGGCTGGGTCGGGGGCCGCTGATGGCCGCCCGGCGCACCGAGGAGCTGCTGAGGGCGGCGCTCGGAGTGCCGGACCGGATCGCCTACGCGCGCAAGCGCGGGGTGCGGGCGCATCTGCCGCCTGCGGCCGAGCGGGCCCTGGAAGTAGCCGAGTTGCACGCGCGGGCCGCGGAGCTGGCGGGCTGGCCCGACTCGTTGGAGCGGCTCGCATGCGAAGTCGCCGACCATGCGGGGGTGTTCGGGCTGGACGGCTTGACCGGGCTGCCGGCGCCGGCCCGGGTGGTCACGGCGATGGTGCCCGGCGGGGCCGTCGTGGGCAGGCTCGTGGGCGCGGCCGGGCCCGATCTGCACCTCGCGGACGGGCTCGTGGTGGACACCCGGCTGCTGGCCGGCTGGGAACTCGCCGCCCCGGCGGCGGAAGAGGGCGCGCGGGCCGTGGTGCCGGTGGCGGAAATCGCGGCTCCCGCCGATCCGGCCGCCGGCCAGGACGGGTTGTTCTGACCCGGTGCCGTCCGGGCCCCGGGCGCCGGGTGGGCTTGGTCAAAACTTGGATCCCTTTGGCCTTCCGGGGCGGATTGCGGTGGACATGGCGGGGGAGCCCCGCCGAGGGTGGTGGGCATGACCATTCAGCCGGTACCGGCCTTCGAACCGCCCTATGTCATCTCCGTTTTCACCAGCGTCCGCACCGACGACGACAGCGGATACGCGCAGACCCTCGCCCGGATGGAAGAGCTCGTCCACGCCAATCCCGGCTTCCTCGGCTACGAGTCCGCGCGCAACCCGGGCGGGCTCGGGATCACCGTCGCGTACTTCCGCGACCACGAGTCGATGGCCGTCTGGCGCCGGGACATGGAGCACCAGGCGGCCATGAAGCAGGGCCGCGCCGACTGGTACGAGAGCTACACCCTGCACGTCGCGACCGTCGAGCGGAGCCACGGTTTTGACCGCAACGCCTGAGGCGGTCCGGGCCTTCCGGGAACGCCTCGGGCTGCCCGGACTGGTCGACGTCCACACGCACTTCATGCCCGAGCGGGTCCTGGACAAGGTGTGGGACTACTTCGACGCGGTGGGTCCGCTGACCGGAGTCGAGTGGCCCATCGTCTACCGGCACGAGGAGGAGCAACGGGTCGCGCTGCTGCGGGAGTTCGGCGTGCGGGCCTTCACCGCCATGCTGTACCCGCACAAGCCGGCCATGGCCGCCTGGCTCAACGCCTGGTCCGCCGACTTCGCCGCCCGGACCCCCGACTGCCTGCACACCGCGACGTTCTTCCCGGAGGAGGGCGTGGCCCCGTACGTCCGGCAGGCCGTCGAAGCGGGGGCGCGGATCTTCAAGGCGCACATCCAGGTCGGCGGGTACGACCCGAACGACGACCGGCTGGCGCCGGTGTGGGGGCTGCTGGCCGAGGCCGGGATCCCCACGGTGATCCACTGCGGCTCCGGGCCCGTCCCGGGCAAGTACACCGGGCCCGAGCCGATCGCCCGGCTGCTGGCCCGCCACCCGCGGCTGCCGCTGGTCATCGCGCACATGGGCATGCCCGAGTACACCGACTTCCTCGACCTGGCCGACCGGTACGGCGAGGTGCGCCTGGACACCACCATGGCCTTCACCGACTTCGCGGACCGGTTCACCGGCTTCCCCGCCGCTGACCTCGGGCGGCTCGCGGACCTCTGTGACCGGATCCTGCTCGGCACGGACTTCCCGAACATTCCCCACCCGTACGAGCACCAGCTCTTCGCCCTCGAACGGCTCGGCCTGGGCGACGACTGGCTGCGGGCCGTCTGCCACGACAATGCCGCCCGGCTCTTCGGCCTCGGCCCCTGATCGGTTTCTCAGGGAATTCACAGGAAGGGGCAAGAAGGCTCTCAGAGGCCTGGCACAGCGTAGGGACATGACTGCGACGACCGGCTTCCACGCGTCCCCGTCCACCAGCGCCCCCACGACCTTGGTGCGGCCCGACGGCGGGCCCTGCCGGGTGCTCGTCGTCGACGACGAGGCCCCGCTCTCCGAGCTGCTGTCCATGGCCCTGCGCTACGAGGGCTGCGAGGTCCGCAGCGCGGGCGACGGGGCGGGCGCGGTGCGGGCGGCGAAGGAATTCCGGCCGGACGTGGTGGTCCTCGACATCATGCTCCCCGACATGGACGGACTCGCCGTCCTCGGGCGGCTGCGCCGGGAGATCCCCCAGGTTCCCGTGCTGTTCCTGACCGCCAAGGACTCCGTGGAGGACCGCATCGCCGGCCTCACCGCCGGCGGCGACGACTACGTCACCAAGCCCTTCAGCCTGGAGGAGGTCGTGGCCCGGCTGCGCGGCCTGGTCCGGCGTTCGGGCGCGGCGCAGGCGGCCCGCGGCGGTTCGGTTCTCGCCGTCGGTGATCTGCGGCTCGACGAGGACAGCCACGAGGTGGTCCGGGACGGCCGGGAGATCCACCTGACCGCCACGGAGTTCGAGCTGCTGCGCTACCTGATGCGCAACCCGCGCCGGGTCCTCAGCAAGGCGCAGATCCTGGACCGCGTGTGGTCGTACGACTTCGGCGGCCAGGCCAACGTGGTCGAGCTGTACATCTCCTACCTGCGCCGGAAGCTGGAGAGCGGTCCCGGCCTCGCGCCGATGATCCACACCCGGCGGGGTGCCGGCTACCTGATCAAGCCGGCCGAGTAGTGGCCGTCCGCCCGAAGCGGCCGCGCCGCCGCCGGCCCTGGTCGCTGCGGACCCGGCTGGTCGTCTCCGCGGTGGCGCTGATCGCCGTGGTGGGCGCGGCCATCGGGGCGGTCACCACCCTCGCGCTGCGTTCGTACCTGGTCGGCAAGGTCGACCAGCAGCTGCGGATCTCCGTCGACATGGCCACGCGTCCCGGGCTGGGGAAGCCGGTCAGGGACAGGTCCGTCGTCGGGGCCCCCGGCACTCCGCTGGGCAGCGTCGGGTTCCGCGTCGATTCCGACGGCAAGGTGTACGAGGCCGATCGCAGCGTGCGCGTCGACGACCTGGACCGCCGGCCCCTCGACGAGGCCCAGACCGCCGCCCTCGCCAAGGCGGCCCGCACGGCCGGGCAGGGCCGCGCCGAACCGGTGGACCTGGACATGCCCGGGCTCGGCGCGTACCGGGTGCTGGCGGCGCCCGACGGGAGCGCCGTCCTCGGCTTCCCGCTCGCCGAGGTCGACTCCACGGTGCGGACCCTGATCGGGGTGGAAATCTGCGTCACGCTGGCCGGGCTCATTGCCGCGTCCCTCGCCGGGCAGGCCCTGGTCGGGGTAGCCCTGCGCCCGCTGCGCCGGGTCGCCGCCATTGCCACCCGGGTCTCCGAACTCCCGCTGCACAGCGGCGAACCCGCTCTGCACGAGCGGGTCCCCGACGCCGATCCCCGCACGGAGGTGGGCCAGGTCGGCGCGGCCCTCAACCGGATGCTGGGGCACGTCTCCTCCGCCCTCACGGCCCGCCAGCAGAGCGAGATGCGGGTACGGCAGTTCGTCGCCGACGCCAGCCACGAGCTGCGCACCCCCCTCGCCTCCATCCGCGGCTATGCCGAACTGACCCGCCGCGGCAGGGAGGAGCCGGGCCCCGACACCCGGCACGCCCTGGGCCGGATCGAGTCCGAGGCCACCCGGATGACCGGCCTGGTCGAGGACCTGCTGCTGCTGGCCCGGCTCGATGCGGGCCGCCCACTGGACATCGAGGACACCGCCACCGACCTGGCGCCGCTGGTGGTCGACGCCGTCAGCGACGCCCGCGCGGCCGGCCCCGGACACCACTGGCGGCTGCGCCTGCCGGAGGAGCCCGCGGCCGTCCGCGGCGATCCGGCACGGATCCAGCAGGTCCTGGTCAATCTGCTCGCCAATGCCCGTACGCACACCCCGCCCGGCACCACCGTCACCGCGGATGTTTCACGTGAAACATCCGCCGTCCGGCTCCGGATCGAGGACGACGGGCCAGGCATCCCGCCCGCCCTGCTCCCCCACGTCTTCGAACGCTTCGCCCGCGGCGACGCCTCGCGCTCCCGCTCGGCCGGCTCCACCGGACTCGGCCTCGCCATCGTCCAGGCCGTCGTCACCGCCCACGGCGGGACGGTCGACGTGGCGAGCGAGCCCGGGCGGACCTGCTTCGAAATCCGGCTGCCGCACGGCTCCCAAGAGACGGTCACGGACTCACAGTCGGGGCACAGGCTCAGCACACATCGGTGACAGGGCGCCCGTCGAGTCTCGGACCATGCGAACCGACACCTCTCCCGGGGCCTTGCCGGCACGGGCGCCCCTCGCGCCCGTGCCCGGCCGGCCCGTCCTCGACGTGGTGATCCCGGTGTTCAACGAGGAGAAGGACCTCGGCCCCTGCGTGCGCAGGCTGCACGAGCACCTCACCCGCACGTTCCCCTACCCCTTCCGGATCACGGTCGCCGACAACGCCAGCACCGACCGCACCCCCGAGGTCGCGGCCGCGCTGGCGGGAAGCCTGGACGGCGTACGGAGCGCCCGGCTGGAGGAGAAGGGCCGGGGCAGGGCCCTGCGCACCGTCTGGTCAGCCTCCGACGCCCCCGTTCTCGCCTACATGGACGTGGACCTCTCCACCGACCTCAACGCGCTGCTGCCTCTGGTCGCCCCGCTGATCTCCGGCCACTCCGACCTCGCCATCGGCACCCGCCTCGCCCGCTCCTCGCGGGTGGTGCGGGGCGCGAAGAGGGAGTTCGTCTCCCGCGCCTACAACCTGCTCCTGCGGTCCTCCCTCGCCGCGCGCTTCAGCGATGCCCAGTGCGGGTTCAAGGCCATCCGGCGGGAGGTCGCGGAGCGGCTGCTGCCGCTGGTGGAGGACTCGGGCTGGTTCTTCGACACCGAGATGCTCGTGCTCGCCGAGCGGGCCGGACTGCGGATCCACGAGGTCCCGGTGGACTGGGTCGACGACCCCGACTCCACCGTCCACATCGTCAGGACCGCCACCGAGGACCTCAAGGGCGTCTGGCGCGTCGGCAGGGCACTGGCCGTCGGCGCGCTCCCGCTGGACCGGCTCGCCCGCCCCTTCGGTGACGACCCGCGCGACCGTGCCGCCCTGCCGGGGGTGGACGGCGGGCTGGCCCGCCAGCTCCTCGGCTTCTGCGCCGTCGGACTCCTGTCCACCCTGCTCTACCTGGCCCTGTACTCCGCGTTCCGCGCCGGGACCGGCCCGCAGCTCGCCAACGGCGCTGCCCTGCTGCTCTCCGCCGTCGCGAACACCGCCGCCAACCGGCGGCTCACCTTCGGGGTGCGCGGCCGGGACCGGGCCGTGCGCCACCAGGCCCAGGGCCTGGTGGTGTTCGCCATCGGTCTCGCGCTGACCAGCGGTTCCCTCGCCGCCCTCGGAGCGGCCACGGCCGATCCCGCGCACAGCACCGAGCTGGCCGTGCTGATCACCGCGAACCTCGCCGCCACCGTGCTGCGGTTCCTGCTCTTCCGCGCCTGGGTCTTCCCCGAGCGCCGCGACACCTTCGTGAAGGACGACATCCGATGACCACGGCCGCACCTCCGCTCCACCCCGTCCCCGAGGCCCGCCCGCACGCCGGCCGGCACGCCGCCCACCGGCCCCGCTGGGAGCGTCCCGCCTTCGCCGGCCTGCTGATCGCCACCGCCGTCCTGCTGCTGTGGGACCTGGGCTCCTCCGGTTACGCCAACTCCTTCTACTCCGCGGCCGTGCAGGCGGGCAGCGAGAGCTGGAAGGCCTTCTTCTTCGGGTCCTCGGACGCCGGCAACTCGATCACCGTCGACAAGCCCCCGGCCGCGCTGTGGCCGATGATGCTGTCCGTCCGGCTGTTCGGGCTCGGCTCCTGGCAGATCCTCGTCCCGCAGGCCCTGATGGGCGTCGGTACGACGGCCGTGCTGTACGCCGCGGTGCGCCGCCAGTTCGGTCCCGGGGCGGCGCTGCTCAGCGGTGCGGCCTTCGCACTCACGCCCGTCGCCGCGCTGATGTTCCGCTTCAACAACCCCGACGCGCTGCTGACGCTGCTGCTGACCGTCACCGTGTACTGCGTACTGCGCGCCCTCGACGGGGCCCGCACCACGTGGCTGGTCTGGGCGGGCGTCGCCGTCGGTTTCGCCTTCCTCACCAAGACCCTGCAGGCCTTCGTCATCCTGCCGCCGCTCGCCGTCGTGTACGCGGTCTGCGCGCCGACCCGGCTGCGCAGGCGGCTGGGCCAGCTGCTGCTCTCCGGGCTCGCGATGGTGGCGGCCGGCGGCTGGTGGGTGGCCATCGTGGAGCTGTGGCCCGCGTCCTCCCGCCCGTACATCGGCGGTTCGCAGAACAACTCCTTCCTGGAACTGACCCTCGGCTACAACGGCCTGGGCCGGATCAACGGCAACGAGACCGGGAGCGTCGGCGGCGGTATGCGGACGGGCGGTGCCGGTGCAGGTGCCGCCGGGGCGTACGGGCTGCCCGGGGGCGGACCGGGCATGCGGGGCGGGGGCGGCTGGGGAGAGACGGGCGTCGACCGGCTCTTCGCCGGCAACATCGGCGGTCAGATCTCCTGGCTGCTGCCGGCGGCCCTGGTGCTGCTGGTCGTCGGACTCGTGGTCACCTGGCGGGCCCGCCGGGCCACCGATTCGCTGGAGGGCATGGCCCGTGCGGCGTTCCTGGTCTGGGGTGGTGCGCTGCTGATCACTGCGGTGGTGTTCAGCTTCATGCAGGGCATCTTCCACGAGTACTACACCGTGGCGCTGGCGCCGTTCGTGGCCGCGCTGGTCGGTATGGGCGTGGCCGTGCTGTGGGAGGAACGGGGCAGCAGGGCCGCCGTGTTCACGCTGTCCGGGGTGCTGGCGCTGACGGCGGTCTGGTCGTGGGTGCTGCTGGGCCGGGCCACCGGATACCTGCCGTGGCTGAGGTGGACGGTGCTGGTGGCGGGTCTGCTCGTCGCGGCGGCACTGCCGTTCGCCGGGCGGCTGGGGCGCAGGGGTGTGCAGGCGCTGGCGGCGGTGGGCCTGGGCGTGGCGCTCGCGGGGCCGCTGGCGTACTGCCTGACGACCGTGAGCACCGGGCACACCGGATCGATCGTGACCGCCGGTCCGGCGGTGGCGGGCGGCCGGGGCGGGCCGGGCGGGATGAGGTTCGGCCCGGCCGGTGGAGCGGCCGCGGGAGGCCCCGGCGGCGGGCAGGGCGGTCTGCCGGGCGGAATGCCGCCGGGCGGAATGCCGCAGGGTGCTCCCGGCGGTCAGGGCGGCATGCCGCAGGGCCAGGGCCAGGCGGGCCAGGGCCGGGGCGGTACGGACGGCCGGGGCTCCGAGCGCTTCGGAGGTGGTCAGGGCGGTGCAGGAGGCCTGCTGAACGGTGCCAAGGTCGGCGCCGAGGCCAAGGCGGCCCTGCAGGCCGACGCGGACAGGTACACCTGGGCGGCGGCCGCGGTCGGTTCGCAGAACGCGGCGAGCTACCAGCTGGCCTCGGGCCGGCCCGTGATGGCGCTCGGCGGCTTCAACGGCAGCGACCCCTCGCCGACCCTGGAGCAGTTCAAGAAGTACGTGCAGGACGGGAAGATCCACTACTTCATCGCGCAGGGCGGACTCGGCGGCGGGACCGGCGGGAACGGAGCCGAGACCGCGGCGGGCGGGGCCGGCGGCGGCCGTGCCGGCGGCGGTGGTCCGGGCGGCGGTACCAGCAGCGGGATCGAGAGCTGGGTCAAGGCCACCTTCAAGGCCTCCACGGTCGGCGGTGCCACCTTCTACGACCTGACGGCCCCGGTGTCGGCAGCCTCCTGATCCGGCCCCGCCCGAGGAAGACCCCCTAGCATCGAGAGGGCGGACCGGGCATTCCGGGCTGATCCACCTGTCATGAGGAGGGTGCCTCCATGATGACCGCGGCCGATTCCGGTGAGATCCGGGCCAGTGTGTGGCTGGCCGACAGGCCCGCCGCACCCGCAAGACGCCGCAGCGAGGCACCCTCCGGGCTGGACCGGGACCGGATCACCGCCGCCACCGTGCGGCTGCTCGACGCCGAGGGGCTGGCCCGGTTCTCGATGCGGCGGCTGGCCGCCGGGCTCGGGGTCACCGCGATGTCCCTGTACTGGTACGTGGACACCAAGCACGACCTGCTCGAACTCGCCCTGGACAGCGCCCTGGGCGAACTCGCGCCCCCGGCAGCCGCCCCGGCCGGATGCGACGGCTGGCCGGGGCGGCTGCGGGTGCTGGCCCGCGGCTACCGGCGGGTCCTGGGGGACCACCCCTGGGTGGCTCCGCTCACCGCCGCCTACCCGAACATCGGCCCGCACGCCCGGGCCTTCGACGCCGACCTGCAGCGGCTGCTGGACGCGACCGGCCTGGCGGACGCCGCCCGGACCGGCGCCCACCTGGCCGTCCTGCAGTTCCTGCACGGCTGCGGGGGCACGGCCCGGCGGGCGCCCGAGGGCGACTTCTGCCTCGCGCTCGACGTCCTGATCGCGGGCATCGAGGCGAAGGCCGCCGCTTAGGCACCTGCCCGTGCCGCCGCTTAGGCACCCGCCCGTGCCGCTGATCAGGCACCCGCCCGTCCTGCTCGGGCTGCCGATCGGGCCACGGCTCGCGCCGTCGCTCAGGCCCGCAGCGAGGCCGCCTCCGCGGGGGAGGCGTCCTGGCCGGCGTTCTCCCCGGAGGCTGCCGACGGGGCGTGGGCGGCCGGCTTCGACTTCAGCGCGACCTCCTTGATGAACAGCACCAGCACCAGCGAGAGCAGCGCGAACGGGGCGGCGTAGAGGAAGACGTCGCCGACGCCGTGCCCGTACGAGGACTCGACGACCGTGCGGATCGGCGCGGGCAGCTTGTCGAGGTCGGGGATCCCGCCACCGGCGGTGCCGCCGTGTCCCATGGCCGCCGCGGCCTTCGGGCCGAGCGCGGCGATCCCGTCCTGGACGTAGTGCGTGACCCGGTTGGCCATCACGGCACCCAGCGCCGAGACGCCCATCGCACCGCCGAGCGAGCGGAAGAACGTGACGACCGAGCTGGCCGCTCCCAGGTCCTCGGGGGCCACCTGGTTCTGGGTGGCGAGGACCAGGTTCTGCATCATCATGCCGAGGCCGAGGCCGGTCAGCGCCATGTAGACCGCGATGTGCCAGTACGGGGTGTCGTACCGCAGCGTGCCGAGCAGCCCCAGTCCGGCCGTCAGCAGCACACCGCCGGAGACCAGCCAGGCCTTCCACTTACCGGTCTTGGTGATCACCTGACCGGAAAGGGTGGAGGAGACGAAGAGCCCGCCGATCATCGGAATGGTGAGGATTCCGGACATCGTGGGGGACTCGCCACGGGCCAACTGGAAGAACTGGCTGAAAAACACGGTCCCCGAGAACATCGCGATGCCCACGAAGAGGGAGGCCGCCGAGGCGAGGCTGATGGTCTTGTTGCGGAACAGCCGCAGGGGGATGATCGGGTCGCTCGCGCGGGACTCGACGAGGACGAAGAGCAGGCCGAGCAGCACGGCGCCGCCGGTCATCGTCCAGGTCTGCCAGGAGATCCACTCGTAGGAGCTGCCGGCCTGCGTGACCCAGATCAGCAGCAGCGAGACGGCGCCGCTGATCAGGAATGCGCCCAGCCAGTCGACCTTGACGTCACGCCGGACGACCGGCAGGTGCAGCGTCCGCTGGAGCACGATCAGCGCGATCACCGCGAAGGGCACGCCGACGTAGAAGCACCAGCGCCAGCCCAGCCAGTCGGTGTCGGTGATGACGCCGCCGAGGAGCGGGCCGCCGACGGTGGCGACGGCGAAGACCGCGCCGAGGTAGCCGCTGTACCGGCCGCGCTCGCGCGGGGAGATCATCGCCGCCATGACGATCTGGGCGAGCGCGGACAGGCCGCCGACACCGATGCCCTGGACCACGCGGCAGGCGATGAGCGTGCCGGTGTTCTGGGACAGGCCGGCGACCACGGAGCCGAGCACGTAGATCACCAGGGATATCTGGACCAGCAGCTTCTTGCTGAAGAGGTCGGACAGCTTGCCCCACAGCGGGGTGGCCGCGGTCATCGACAGCAGGGCCGCGGTGACCACCCAGGTGTAGGAGGACTGCGTACCGCCGAGGTCGCTGATGATCTGGGGCAGGGCGTTGGAGACGATCGTCGAGGACAGGATCGCCACGAACATGCCGAGCATCAGCCCGGACAGCGCCTTCATGATCTGCGGGTGGGTCATGGACGGGGTGTCGTGGGCGGTGTCGTGGGCGGTGCCGGAGGCGGCGGTGGACGTGCCGCCTGTCGGCTTCTCCGTCGTGGCCATGTGTTTCCTTTGGTCTAGAAGCTCGATCGGAGTCGGGCCAGCAGGGTGTTGAGTACGTCGATGTCCTCGGCGGACCAGTCGGCCAGCGCTCTTTCCAGCGCCGCCGTGTACCGGGCTCCGAGCTCGGCGAGGAGCGCGCGCCCGGACGGGGTGAGCCGCAGGATCCGGCAGCGCCCGTCCCCCGGGTCGGTCTCCCGCTCGATCCAGCCGCGCTCGGCCACGTGCGTGACGTGCCGGCTGGTCACGGAGATGTCGACGCCCATGAGCTCGGTCAGCCGGCTCAGCCGCATCTCGCCGTGCCGGTCGAGGACGGTGAGGACGGCGGCCGCGCCCGGAGGGCAGTCGGGGGGCAGGACGCGGGCGAGGTCGCGCTTGACCGCGCCGATCCCGGCGAGCCGGTTGGCCAGCTCCTCGTACCGAGTGGTGGTGGTCATCGCACGCCCTCCCCATCTTGTTGCTTCAAGCAACCATAGAAGCGGATGGTTGCTACAGGCAAATGAATCGGGGGGTGGGGCGGTAAAGGAATCGGAAAACCCGCTAGGGTCCTGACCCATGGCTGCGAACCACAACTCACAGGGCCCCGAGGGCGACTACGACCCCGCGGGCAGCACTCAGATGTTCCGGGCGTTCGTGGAGGAGGCCGCGCCGGTCTCGCAGACGGGGGCGGGCTCCCGTCGGCAGCGCCGCGAGGAGCAGGCGCAGGGGCAGGCGGGCTCCCCGGCCGCGAAGATCGCGCTGGTGATCGCGCTCGTCGTCATGATCGGCGCGGCGGCCTGGGTCGTCCTGCACTGACGACCGCGCGGCACTGGCGGGGCCTCGCGGGGGCGCGGCCCCGGCTTCGCGGGGCGCGGCCCCGGCTTCGCGGGGTCCGGCCCCGGCTTCCCGCCGCCCGGCCCCGGCTTCCTGAGGCGCGGCGCCGGTCGTTCCGCTGCCCGGGCCGGCTTTCCGTCGGCCGGCCTCAGTTCCAGGTGGCCGTGACCTTCTGGGTTTCCACGTGCATGCCCAGCGGCACCCGCCAGGACTCCACGCACACCGTGTAGGCCTGCGTCTTCGAGGTGCCGCCCGCGATGGGCGCGGGCAGGGCCTGGGCCGTGGTGATCGTGGCCCAGTCGCCGCCGAGCGCGCCGATGATGTGCGTCGCGAAGCTCACCGTGCCCGAACGGGCGGCCGTCGTACCGGTGTTGGTGAAGGTGACGGTGACCCGCTCGCACCAGCGGTCGCCCGCGGCCGACCGGGTCGGCGTGGAGAGCGTCAGCTTCGCGGGGGTCGTGGGCGGCGCCGGAGGCGTGGTGCCGGGCTTCGTCGGCGTGCTGCCGCTGCCGGGGCCCGGGGTGCTGCCCCCGCCCGCGCTGCCGCCCGGCCCGGGCGGGGTGCCGGGGGCGGGGGTGGCGGAACCCGGGCCGGTGGTGGCGCCGGGGGCGTTCGCGGAGCCTCCGGGGGCGGGCGGTGTCGCTCCGCCTGCGGCGGAGCCGCCGGGGGGCTGGGACCCCGCCGGGCCGGCCGACGTACTGGCCGATACGGAGGAGCCGCCCGCCGCCGACGGGCCACCGAGCTGCTGGAACTCCACACCGCCCTGCGGCGCCACGTTCTCGCCGGCCCCGCGCTCGGGTCCCGGGGCGGCGGCGCCCACGGCGACGTAGCCGTCCCGTGCCGGGCCCCCGCAACCGGTGAGGGCGGCGGCGGCCGTGCAGCACAGGGCGAGGAGGGCGGCCGGGGCGGCCGTACGGGATCCCGTTCGCATCGCGCCAGTTTTCCTGACGCTCCGTCAATTGGGAACCCCGTGCGGCCCGATCGGCCCCGGGCCGACCCCGCGTCACTCCCCGATGAGGCCCGCCCGCAGCTGTGCCAGGGTGCGCGTCAGCAGCCGGGAGACGTGCATCTGGGAGATGCCGACCTCCTCGCCGATCTGGGACTGCGTCATGTTCGCGAAGAACCTCAGCATGATGATCTGCCGTTCCCGGGGCGGGAGTTTGGCGAGCAGCGGCTTGAGGGACTCGCGGTACTCGACGCCCTCGAGCGCGGTGTCCTCGTAGCCGAGGCGGTCCGCGAGCGAGCCCTCGCCGCCCTCGTCCTCCGGGGACGGGGAGTCGAGCGAGGAGGCGGTGTACGCGTTGCCGACGGCGAGGCCGTCGACGACGTCCTCCTCCGAGACCCCGAGCACGGCGGCGAGCTCCGGCACGGTCGGCGACCGGTCCAGCTTCTGCGCGAGCTCGTCGCTGGCCTTGGTCAGCGCGAGGCGCAGCTCCTGGAGCCGCCGCGGGACGCGGACGGACCAGGAGGTGTCCCGAAAGAATCGTTTGATCTCGCCCACGACGGTCGGCATCGCGAACGTCGGGAACTCCACGCCGCGTTCGCAGTCGAAGCGGTCGATCGCCTTGATCAGGCCGATGGTGCCGACCTGGACGATGTCCTCCATCGGCTCGTTGCGGCTGCGGAAGCGGGCCGCCGCGTACCGCACGAGCGGCAGGTTCAGCTCGATCAGGGTGTCGCGTACGTACGCCCGTTCGGGGCTGTCCAGGTCCAGGGTGGCAAGTCGCTGGAAGAGGGAGCGGGAGAGAGTGCGGGTGTCGATGGCTTCCGAGCGGTTGGACACTGCCGGCGGCGCCGAGCTCTTGACGAGCGTGAGCACCTTGGAGCTGCCCTGGTCTACGGACATGCCACCCCCTTGAGGTCGCGGACGGACGCGTACTGCGCGCCCGTCGGAGGAACGCAGCCTCCACCTGAATACCGGAGGCGGGGCTGCGGCAAACGCGGTTCCAGCAGAATGTCACATGTCGGCAACGCGCTGTAGCGTCATGTCGACATATGTCTCCAGCGACAGAACAGGTCAGAAGGGGATCAGCCCGTTCTGTCGGGAAAACGGGCGGATGATCTCCACCCGTTCCGGTTACGCCTCGATCCTGTTTGCGGATCTCAGTCGGGCGAAGCTGCGGGCGAGCAGCCGGGAGACGTGCATCTGGGAAACGCCCAGTTCGGCGCTGATCTGGGACTGCGTCAGATTGTTGTAGTACCGCAGGAGCAGGATCCGCTGTTCGCGCTCGGGCAGTTGTACGAGGAGATGACGTACGAGGTCCCGGTGTTCGACCCCGGCCAGCTCGGGGTCCTCGTACCCGAGGCGGTCGAGCAGCCCGGGCATCCCGTCGCCCTCCTGGGCGGCCTCGAGCGAGGTCGCGTGGTAGCTCCGCCCGGCCTCGATGCAGGACAGCACCTCGTCCTCGGTGATGCGCAGCCGCTCGGCGATCTCGGGGGTGGTCGGGGTGCGGCCGTGGAGGGTGGTGAGGTCCTCGGTGGCGGCGTTGACCTGCACCCACAGCTCGTGGAGGCGGCGCGGGACGTGCACGGTCCGGACGTTGTCGCGGAAGTACCGCTTGATCTCGCCCACGACGGTCGGCATCGCGAAGGTCGGGAACTGCACGCCGCGGTCGGGGTCGAAGCGGTCGATGGCGTTGATCAGGCCGATGGTGCCGACCTGGACCACGTCCTCCATCGGCTCGTTGCGGCTGCGGAAGCGGGCGGCCGCGTAGCGGACGAGGGGGAGGTTGGCCTCGATCAGGGCCCCGCGGACCCGGTTGTGCTCGCTGGTGCCCGGCTCCAGGCCCTTCAGCTGCCCGAAGAGGACCTGGGTGAGGGCCCGGGTGTCCGCGCCCCGGCTCTGCGTCCGCTGGGCGCCGGGAGCGGGCGCGGACGGCGCCGGGGGGACGGCCGGGGGGACGGCCGAGGGGGCGGCCGGGGGAATGACCGCGGAAGCGGCCGCGGGAAGGGGTGGGGGTGACACCGTCGCCCGGGCCGCCGGGGTGGTCGCCGGGCCGGTGGCCGGGGGCTCGTCGTGCTGCGGCGGGACCTGGGGGTCCTGGTGGGCTTCCTGCTGCGGGTCCTGCTGGGGTGGCACCTGAGGCGCTGTACTGGCCGGCACGGTCACGCCACCCCTTCAGTCAACTTCAGTCAACGCATCCGTCAAAAGCGGTCATAGCATCACAAGAGATGTGCACTGTGTGCAAGCACCGTATATCGCCGTGTTGAGGGCAAGTTGGGCATATCGTGGCATTCCATCGGGCTGCGGGTACGCAAAAAACCCCCACCCGTCGGAGTGGGGGCCGGAAGACCGGGAGCCGCTTCAGCGTACGGGTCAGCGCACCAGTTCGGTCATGAACTCGCCGATGCCCGAAGCGGCGTCCGATATCCCCTGGAAGCCTATTTCCACGATCTCGGCGGCCCTCTTCGGCTGGGTGATGATGACGAAGAGGACGAACACGGTCAGGGCGCTCGTGATGAGCTTCTTGGTGTCCACGGGCGCGCGGCCTCCCCAACCGGTCCATTGTGAGTCGGGTGAGTCTAACCGGTCAGGATTGGGCACTCACCTGTCCTTTAAGGACCAATGACCCGGTGGGACGGGCCCTTTGCCGCTGGGGCGGCCTGCGCACGGGGCGCATGCTTGTTGTGAGCCCACCGGTTCTGGCAGGAAACCGGTGGGTGAGGGACAGGGCCTCACTGCGGGGTCCGAGCCGCAAGCTTCCCCCTGACTGCGGCCCGGACTGGCAGGTTCCGTCCTCAACGGGGGAAGTGGCTTGTCCCCCCGATGCCACTTCCCCCGTCCCATGCGTCGAAGGCTCCGACCCCCGCGGTCGGGGCCTTCTTCGCGTGCGCGCGGCGGCCCGCCGCCGGCGGTTCCTACTCGATGCCGCCGGCCAGGTCAGTGAGGGGCTGTACGGGGGCGATGACGGGCGCCAGCTGGTCCGGCAGCGTCATCAGCTGGTTGAGCTGGTTCGCGCCCTCGCTGAGCTTCGCGCCGATCTCCTGGACCGAGGCGGGCTGCGCGCCGGACGGCATGCCGGGCGCCGCCGTCGGCAGATCGGGGAGCGTGAGGGGCGAGATCGGGGCGTCCGCGGCGGAGGCGGCCGGAGCGGCGAGGCCCGCGGCGGCCCCCGCGAGGGCGATGGCGGCGAGCATGCGCTGGGTCTTGGTCATGCCGTGACAACGGCCGAGGGGGCGGGCGGTCACGCCGGTGTCCTCCGGACAGGTCGCCGGTTCCTGTGTGGGTGCCCGCCGGTGGGCGGGTGCGGCGCCGCTGCCGGCGCTCTGTCCCGGACCCCGCGCCCCGAACGCCGACGGGGCTGGGCTGGACCGGCGGGGCCGGGATCGCGGGCCGGGCCGGGTCCCCGATACGCCGAGAGCCCCGACCCTTGCGGGGCGGGGCTCTCGATCGGAGCGGTAGTGGAGGGATTTGAACCCCCGATGGGTTGCCCCATACTCGCTTTCGAGGCGAGCTCCTTCGGCCACTCGGACACACTACCGAGATGGATCCTAGCCTACGGAGCGGCATCCTCTGAAATCGGCGTCCGCCGCGTGCGCGAAACCCGCCTCGGAGGCCGTGTCAGAGCAGCGCCGGAGCCGTGCCGGAGCAGCGACGGAGCCGTTTCGGCGCCGTGTCACAGGTCGCGGAAGAAGTCCGTCAGCTGCCGGGCGCACTCCTCGGCGAGGACGCCACGGACCACCTCCGGCCGGTGGTTGAGCCTGCGGTCCCGTACGAGGTCCCAGAGCGAGCCCGCGGCGCCCGCCTTGTCGTCGTCCGCGCCGTAGACGACCCGGGCGACGCGTGACTGCACGAGCGCGCCCGCGCACATCACGCACGGCTCCAGGGTCACCACGAGGGTGCATCCCGGAAGGCGCCATTCCCCGAGCGCGGCGGCGGCCCGCCGCAGTGCCAGCACCTCGGCGTGCGCGGTCGGGTCGCCGGTGGCCTCGCGCTCGTTGTGGCCGGTGGCGAGGAGCTCCCCCGCCGGGCCGAGCACGACGGCGCCGACCGGCACGTCGCCGGCCGGCACCGCCAGGGCGGCCTCCTGGAGCGCGAGGCGCATGGAGTCCCGCCAGGGATCCCGTACGGGATCCGGAGTGTGCGTGTCCTGCATGTGGATCACTAGCGGACGGCCTCCAGGACCTCGGTGGCGCCGAGTGAATCGGCGATCTCCGAGAGGGCGTCCCCGTCGAGGGTCATCAGCTGCTTGTGGGTCACCCCGAGGTCGTCCAGCAACCGGGGATCACCGAGCGGACCGGCCGGTACCGGCTCCGCGCCGCTCCCGCCCGCCTCGTCCTCGTCGGCGTCCTCGTCCGCATAGGCGGAGCCGGAATCCTCCTCACCGTCCTCGGTGCCGTCCAGGTCGAGCTCGTCGAGTTCGTCGTCCTCCTCGTCGTTGCCCAGCAGCTCTTTGGTCAGCATCGAGCCGTAGGAGCTGCGGGCGGCCGCGGCGGCGTTCGACACGAAGTACCGCGGGTCCTCCTCGCCGTCCACGCGGACGACGCCGAACCAGGCGTCCTCCTGCTCGATGAGGGCGACCACCGTGTCGTCGTCGACAGCGGCGGAACGGGCGAGATCGATCAGATCACTGAGGGACTCGACGTCGTCGAGTTCCATGTCGCTCGCTTCCCACCCGTCTTCGGTGCGCGCGAGCAGTGCGGCGAAGTACACCGTGACTCTCCCACTGGTCATAGGCGTGCCGGTTGGAGGTCCCCCCGGCCGGAGGTTGGGGCGGAACGGCGGTGGTGCGTCGTGCGGTGCTGCGTTGCCGTCCGTGCCCCGCCCAATCGGCATCGTGGCAGAAACGGCGGCTTTGCGAGAGGTCTTCCGCGCTTGCGTCGTGCCGTGGCGCCTCCCGGCGGGGGGCGTACGGGGTTCCGCGGCAGGGCGTGTCGGACCCGGTCGAGGCGCCCGCGCCGGAGCTGTGCCCCGGACCCCGCTCCTCAAACGCCGGAGGGGCCGGCCGGGGCGGCGGGGCGGGAGACCGGGCCTACCAGCGGAACGTGCGCATGCGCATCTGCTGGCGCATACGGGCCGCGCGGGCGCGGCGGGGCTGGACCCGGTCGCGGAGCGCGCGGGCCTCCATCAGGTCGCGCAGGAACTGCGCGCGGCGCGCTCGGCGCTGTGCGGCGGTCTCCGGCTCCTCCGCCGTGTTGTCGCTCGGCTGCGTGTCGGGCATCGGCCACCACCCCGTGCTGGTCGGTCGTCCCCCTCGCACCCACCTTCCCCCGAACAGTCCGTTTGATGCCACCCAAGTGCAGGTCAAGCAGGTCAGGGGGGTCGGGGGGCGGCCCGCGACGGGGCGGCGACGGGGGGCCGCGAGGGGCCGCACGGGTGGCCGGAAAGGTCAGGAATCGTCCGTGAGGGCAGGGACGACCGCCACCGGGCCGTGGGCGTGGTGGAGCACCGCCTGCGCCACCGAGCCGATCTGCAGGGACATGGCGGTGCGCCTCGGGTGGTGGCGGCCGACCACGATCAGGGCCGCCGACCGGGAGGCGGTGACGAGGCGGCCCGCCGGGTCGCCGGGGACGGCGGTCTGCTCCACCGGCACGTCCGGGTACCGGGCCCGGAAGGGGGCGAGGCGTTCCGTCTGGGAGCGCAGCATCTCCAGCTCCGCGGGGACGGCGTCGTCCTCCGGAGCCGGCAGTCCTTCGGGCGGGACGACCACGAAGGGGGCGTCCACCACCATGGTCGGGACGGGCGGGATGAGGTACGCGGAGACCACCTGGACGGCGGTCCCCCGCGCGGCGGCCTCCGTGAAGGCGAAGGCGAGGACGTCGTCGGGGGTCTCGGCGGCGTGCAGGCCGAGCACCACCCGCCCCGCGGACTCCTCCTCGTCGGCCCCCGCCGCACGTTCCGCGTGCGGGACCACCACGACCGGGCAGGGCGCCGTGGACGCCACGGCGCGGCTGTTCGAGCCCAGCAGCAGGCTGGCGAAGCCCCCGCGCCCCCGGGAGCCCATGACCAGCATCCTGGCCTCCGCGCCGATCACGCGCAGCGCCTCGGGCACGGAGCCCTCCAGCGGCTCGTACCGGATCCCCTCGGGGAGCTTGCCGCCGCTGCCCAGCAGGGCCACTATCCGGTCGTGCACCGGGTCCGCGTACTCCTCCGGCTCCGAGGTGTCGTGAAGTGAGGAACGGCGGCCCGCATACAACTGTGCCTCGTCGGGCAGGACATGGGCGATCAGCAGCTCCGTCCCGTGCCGGACGGCCGCAGCCCGTGCCCACTCCAGGGCCTTGAGGCTGTGTTCGGATCCGTCGACGGCTGCGATCACCGGTGCGTGCGTCATCAGTCCAGCGTGCGGGGCGTACGGGTGGTCCGCATCCGGGGCGTCCCGGGGGGCGGGGCCGGAGGCGGCGCGCGAGGGCGCGAAGCGGCCCGGTCAGCGCGTAGCCTTTTGGGTGTGGGTCGCGTCTCGCGGCCGTTTTTGCAGGTCGCAGGCCGAATTTTGGAGGATGTTGTGCGTTTGCAGGTAGTCGATCACCCCTTGGTGGCGCACAAGCTCACGACCCTGCGCGACAAGCGCACCGACTCGCCCACGTTCCGTCGGCTCGCCGACGAGCTGGTGACCCTGCTCGCCTACGAGGCCACGCGCGACGTGCGGACCGAACAGGCCGACATCGAGACCCCGGTGGGTCCCACGACCGGCGTGAAGCTCTCGTACCCGCGTCCGCTGGTCGTGCCGATCCTGCGCGCCGGCCTCGGCATGCTCGACGGCATGGTGCGGCTGCTGCCGACGGCCGAGGTGGGCTTCCTGGGCATGGTCCGCAACGAGGAGACCCTGGAGGCCTCCACGTACGCGACGCGCATGCCGGAGGACCTCTCGGGCCGCCAGGTCTACGTGGTCGACCCGATGCTCGCCACCGGCGGCACGCTGGTCGCGGCGATCCAGGAGCTGATCAAGCGCGGCGCCGACGACGTGACGGCCGTGGTGCTGCTGGCTGCGCCGGAGGGCGTGGAGATCATGGAGCGCGAGCTGGCGGGCACGCCGGTGACGGTGGTGACGGCCGCGGTGGACGAGCGGCTCAACGAGCACGGCTACATCGTGCCGGGGCTGGGCGACGCGGGCGACCGCATGTACGGCTCGGCCGAGTAGCCTCCGGCGGGCAGGGGCGCAGCGGGCCCGGGCGGCCCCGAGCGGCCCCGAGCAGTCCCGGACGGGGCTGCAGGGGAACCGCCGCCCGGCCGGGCAGGGCCGGGCGGCGGTTCAGCACTTGGCGGGCGCGGGCGAGGGGTTGGCCAGGAGGGCCAGCGCCTTGTCCGCGTCCTCCTTCGTGCTCAGCTCCTTGAAGGCGTCGCCCAGGATCAGGTCGATGTCCGCGCTCTCGCGGGCGTCGGTCTGCTGGGTGGTACCGGCGAGCTGGGCACCGAGCACGGAGTAGGCGGCCTTGTCGGTCGTGGGGGAACCCAGCAGTATCCCGGCGCCGGGGACCTTCTTGTCGAAGTCGGCGGGGGCGTTGCCGACCTTGCCGATGACGAAGCCGCGTTTTTGCAGCTCGTCGCCGACGGCCTTGGCGAGGCCGGCCCGCGGGGTCGCGTTGTAGACGTTGACCGTGATCTGGCCGGGCTGCGGGAGGACGACCGCCGGCCCTGCGGAGGCCGCGGGGGCGCCCTTGGTGGCGGCGTCGGCCGCCTTCTTCTCGCAGTCCTCGGCGGCCGCAGCCGCATTCCGTTTGGCGGTGTCGCCGCGGAACACGTCGATGAGCTGCAGCGCCCCGTAGCCGAGCAGGGCGAGCGCAAGGACCGAGCCGAGCACGGAGAGGACGATCCGTCGACGGCTCCGCTTACGGCTCATGCGAGGGTAGGCGGCTCCCGTGACGCGGTACTTTCCGCCCATGCCGGGGGGAGTGAGCATGCTCATGGGCGCAGCGTAGTGCCGCCCGGGAGTGATGCCTACTAAATGATCTGCTGATAGGTCAATGGAGACCCGAAAGGCGCAATCCGCCCCGAAGCGGGTCAGTCCATTTCGAGGACGCGCGCGTGCAGCACCTGGCGCTGCTGGAGGGCCGCGCGCACCGCGCGGTGCAGCCCGTCCTCCAGGTAGAGGTCGCCCCGCCACTTGACCACGTGGGCGAAGAGGTCGCCGTAGAAGGTGGAGTCCTCGGCGAGCAGCGTTTCCAGGTCCAGCTGGCCCTTGGTCGTCACCAGCTGGTCGAGCCGGACCGGGCGCGGCGCGACGTCCGCCCACTGCCGGGTGGTTTCCCTGCCGTGGTCGGGGTACGGCCGTCCGCTTCCGATGCGCTTGAAGATCACACGGAAAGCCTACCGGGCCCGTGCCTGCGGGCGCAGCCTGGCGACGTTGGTGCAAAAGTGTCAAACAGGGCTATTCCGGGAGTGATACATGAGCGAGAGCACCGACGCCGCCGCCCCGGCGGACCATGCCGGGCAGGCGGGACCGGCCGCGGAGATCGCCGCCGGGTACGCCTTCACGGGACCGGCGCTCGACCTGGGGGCCCTGCTCTGGGACGGCTCCTGCCTGCCGGAACGGCAGATCCGCATCCCCCTGGCCATGCTGGGCCGGCACGGTCTGGTCGCGGGCGCCACCGGCACCGGCAAGACCAAGACGCTCCAGCTGATCGCCGAGCAGTTGTCCGCCCAAGGCGTACCCGTCTTCCTCGCGGACATCAAGGGAGACGTCTCGGGGATCTCCGCGCCGGGTGCGGCGGGCGGCAAGGTCGCCGAACGGGCCCGCGAGGTGGCCCAGGAGTGGGAGCCCACCGGATACCCGAGCGAGTTCTATTCGCTCGGCGGCATCGGCCCCGGGATCCCGGTCCGCTCCACCGTCACCGGCTTCGGCCCGGTCCTGCTCTCGAAGGTGCTCCGGCTCAACCAGACGCAGGAGCAGTCGCTCGGCCTGATCTTCCACTACGCCGACTCCAAGGGCCTGGAGCTGATCGACCTCAAGGACCTGCGCGCGGTCGTCGCCTTCCTCGTCTCCGACAAGGGCAAGCCCGAACTCAAGGGGATCGGCGGACTGTCCACCGCGACCGCCGGGGTGATCCTGCGGGCACTGACCGCCTTCGAGCAGCAGGGCGCATCGGAGTTCTTCGGCGAGCCCGAGTTCGACACCAGCGAGTTCCTGCGCACGGCCGCCGACGGCCGCGGAACGGTCTCCCTGCTGGAGCTCCCGGCGGTCCAGGACAAGCCCCAGCTCTTCTCCACCTTCCTGATGTGGCTGCTGGCCGACCTCTACACCGACCTGCCCGAGGTCGGCGACCTGGAGAAGCCCAAGCTCGTCTTCTTCTTCGACGAGGCCCACCTGCTCTTCAACGGCGCCTCGAAGGCCTTCCTGGAGGCCGTCACCCAGACCGTCCGCCTCATCCGCTCCAAGGGCGTCGGCGTGTTCTTCGTGACCCAGACCCCCAAGGACGTACCGGCCGACGTGCTCGCCCAGCTCGGCAACCGGGTGCAGCACGCGCTGCGCGCCTTCACCCCCGACGACGCGAAGGCGCTGAAGGCGACGGTGAAGACCTTCCCCAACTCCCCGTACGACCTGGAGGAGCTGCTCACGCAACTGGGCACCGGCGAGGCCGTCGTCACCGTGCTCAGCGAGAAGGGCGCCCCCACCCCGGTGGCCGCAACCAGGCTGCGCGCCCCGCAGTCGCTGATGGGGCCGGTCGAGGCGGCCGAGCTGGACCGGGCGGTGAAGTCCTCGCTGCTGTGGTCGCGTTACGCGGAACCGGTCGACCGTGAATCGGCGTACGAGAAGATCAGCGCCGAACAGGCCGCCGCCGAAGCCGAGGCGGAGGCGGCAGCAGCCGCCGCGGAGGCTGAGAAGCAGGCGAAGGCGGCCGAGAAGGAGGCGGCGCGGGGTGCGCGGGGCGCACCGAAGCCGGAGCCGTCACTGGCCGAACAGGTCGTGGGTAGCGGGCTGTTCCGCTCGCTGGCCCGGTCGGTCGGCACCCAGCTCGGCCGGGAGATCTCCCGCTCCCTCTTCGGGACGGCCCGCCGGCGGCGGTGAGCCCGGACCGCGGTTCGAGGCGGAGTCGAGCGAACCGATTGCCGCTGCGCGGGTGCTCGCTGACAGACTCTCCGCATGCGGACCGAACTCACCGACACCACCTCCAGCAAGGTCAACCGGGCCCTGCTCGAAGCCCGCCGGGCCATAGGCAGCCCCACCATGGGGCTGGTGCTGACCCTCGTCGTCGTCACCGACGAGGAGAACGCGTACGACGCCGTGCGCGCGGCCTCGGAGGCCTCGCGGGAGCACCCGTGCCGCATCATCACGGTGATCAAGCGGGTCTCGCGCGGCCCGCTCACGCTCCGGGCGACCCGGATGGACGCCGAGCTGCGGGTCGGCACCGACGCCGGGACCGGGGAGATCGTGATGCTCCGCCTGCACGGGGCGCTGACCGAGCACACCGCCTCGGTCGTGCTGCCGCTGCTCGTGCCGGACGCGCCCGTGGTGGCGTGGTGGCCGGCCGACGCCCCCGCCGACCTGGCGGGGGACCCGCTGGGCGCGCTCGCGCAGCGCCGGATCACCGACGCGGCGGCCGCCGCGGACCCGGTGGCCGTGCTCGACGAGCGGGCCGCCGGCTACCACCCCGGCGACACCGACCTCGCCTGGACCAGGCTGACCCAGTGGCGGGCGCTGCTGGCCGCCGCCCTCGACCAGAAGCCGCTGCCGGTGACGGGTGCGACGGTGGAGAGCGAGGCCGACAACGTGAGCGCCGAACTGCTGGCCCGCTGGCTGGAGGACCGGCTGGGGGTGCCGGTGGAGCGGGTCGAGAGCCCCGGCCCGGTGATCACCCGGGTGACCCTGCGCACCGCGGAGGGCGAGATCCGCGTGGAGCGCCCCGCGGGCGCGCTGGCCACCCTGGTCCTGCCGGGGAGCGTCGACCGCAAGGTGGCGCTGAAGATCCGCAGCAACGCCGAACTGATCTCGGAGGAGCTGCGCCGCCTCGACGCCGACGTGGTCTACGGCTCCGCGCTGCGGCGGCGGCCGCTCCAGGCGGCGCTCTCCGCGTAGTGGTTGTCGTAGGTCGCCGAGCTGTCCTTGATGTCCTGCACGGTGGCCTCGCCCGCGTTGACCCGGCCGAGGAGCCGGTAGTAGTCGAAGCGGCCCATGCCGGGGGTGAAGCCGACGAAGACGCTCGCGGTGTGGCCGGCGGCCGGGGCGAAGGCGTGCTTGACGCCCGGCGGGATCGCGATGAAGTCGCCGGCTTCGAGGGTCTGGATCTCGTCGTCGACGAGTACGTCGAGCCTGCCCGCGGTGACGTGGAAGAACTCGGTGGCCTTGGTGTGGAAGTGCACCGGGGCCCCGGCAGCGCCCTCGTCGAACGTGGCGGTGTTGCAGGTGAGTTCGGCGGTGTCCGTGAGCAGCGTGATGAGGCTGCCGGGGGCGTCGTAGATGGCTTCGGCGGTGGCGGCGCGGGTCGCGATCTCTGTCATGTCCCCCAATCTACGGGCCGGATAGACCGGCATCAGGGGTCAATCGGGAGCCTTTCGGACCGGTCAATTCCCGCTGCTCCGGCGGCATCGGCCACAGCCAGCCCCGTCGGCGTTCGAGGCGCGGGGTCCGGGGCGGAGCCCCGGGAGGCCCGGCCGCATCCGGAGCGCCGCTCCGCGAGGCCCGGGCTCACGCGCCGCCCCGCGAGGCCTTGGCCGCGGCCTTCATCTCCTGCTTGTGCGCCCGTACTTTGGCCAGCGACTCCGGTCCCGTGATGTCCGCCGCCGACCGGTAGACGTTCGCCTGCCCGTAGCCGCCCGCGGCCTCCCGCCAGCCCTTCGGCCGCACCCCCAGCCGCTTGCCCAGCAGCGCGAGGAAGATCTGCGCCTTCTGCTCCCCGAAGCCCGGCAGCGCCTTCAGCCGCTTCAGCAGCTCCGCGCCCGTCCCCGCATCGGCCCAGACGGCCGCCGCGTCCCCTCCGTAGTGCTCGACGAGGTACGCGCACAGTTGCTGCACGCGCTTGGCCATCGACCCCGGGTAGCGGTGCACGGCCGGTTTCTCCGAGAGCAGGGCGGCGAAGGCCTCGGGGTCGTACGCGGCGATCTCGTGCGCGTCCAGATCGTCGCCGCCCATCCGCTGGGCGATCGTCCACGGCCCGGAGAACGCCCACTCCATCGGCACCTGCTGGTCCAGCAGCATCCCGACGAGCGCGGCGAGCGGGCTCCGCGCGAGCAGCGCGTCGGCCTCAGGCTGCTGCGCGAGCCGCATGGTGATCTCGTTGTCCATGGCTCCAGGGTCCCCCGCGGACGCGCTTCCCGCGCGGTTGTCGCACCCCGCCCCTAGCGTGGGTCGTGCAGTGGTGCAGTCGAACAGTCGAAGAGCAAGCCGAGGAGTCGATCGATCATGGTTGAGTTCAGCGAAGGCGCGCCGTGCTGGGTGGACGCGATGTTCGCCGATGTGGAGGCCGCCAAGTCCTTCTACGGCGATGTACTGGGCTGGACGTTCGGGGATGCCAGCAGCGAGTACGGCAATTACACGCAGGCGTACTCCGGCGGCAAGGCCGTGGCGGCCGTCGTCCCGCCGATGCCGGGGGTCGAGGCGCCCTCGCAGTGGTGTCTGTACCTCGCCTCGCCCGACGCGGCCGCGACCGCCGCGAAGGTCGCGTCGGCCGGCGGCGAGGTGCTGATGGGCCCGATGCAGGTCGGCACGTTCGGCACGATGCTGATCGCGAAGGAGCCGAGCGGGGCGGTCTTCGGCGTCTGGCAGCCGGGTGACCACAAGGGCTTCGAGAAGATGGGCGAGAACGGGTCCTTCGCCTGGGCGGAGGTCTTCTCCCGGGAGGTGGCCAAGCCGGACGCGTTCCTGCCGAAGGTCTTCCCGTACGGCGTCCAGACGATGGATCCGGGCGACTCCGGGATGGACTACAAGGTCTTCAGCGTCGGTGGCCCGGAGAACCCGGTCCTGGGCCGGATGGCCATGGGCGACGAGTTCCCGCCCGAGATCCCGTCCTACATCCAGGTCTACTTCTCCGTCCCGAACTGCGACGAAGCGGTCGCGAAGACCCAGGCGCTCGGCGGGAAGCTGCACTTCGGCCCGATGGACAGCCCGTTCGGGCGGTTCGCGGCGGTGACGGACCCGCAGGGAGCGGCCTTCGCGGTGATCGACACGGCGACGACGGTCGGTGAGATGCCGAAGTTCGAGTAGCTCCATCCGGCTCCCGCACGACATGCCCGTGCCCCTGCCGGGGACTCACGCCAGGGGCACGGGGGTGTGGGGGTGTGGAGCCGTCCACGGGGGGAGGGATACCGGCCGGGGGCTCCGCCGAACAGGTTTCTGATGCCGTCTTCACCCGGATGCCGGAGCCGTTTCACCGCAGAAACGAAGCTTCAGCCGCGGCTGCCGATCAGCGACATGAGCAGCTCGTGGGTCTCGGCGTCCGCGGCGGCGACGAGCCCGCGGCCCGCCTCCCCGAGCGGGGCGCCGTCGATCCCGGTGACCACGCAGCCCGCGGCCTGGCACAGGGCGATGCCCGCGGCGAAGTGCACGCTCCCGGAGAGGTCCCCGCCGTCGGTGACGTACGCGGCGCGCTTGCCCGCGGCGACCCAGGCCAGTGCCAGCGTCGTGGACACGACGCGCGGCCGGAAGCGCTCGGCGAACACGGGGTGGGCCAGCAGGTCCACGGCCCGGAAGCCGGGAGCGCCGGGGAACGGCGGGTCGAGGTTGACGTCGACCAGCCGGGTGGCGGACGAGGGCTCCAGCGGGGTCTCGGACCCGTCGCGGTGGCGCACCCGGGCGGTCCGGCCGTCGCTCGCGAAGACCTCGCCGCTGAACGGGTCGGCCACGGCCGCCGCACCGTCGCGCAGCGCCACGTTCACGGCCACCAGCATGTTGCCGACGGCGTAGTTCAGCGTGCCGCACAGGGGGTCCACCAGCCACTGCCGCACGGCCCCGTCGGCGCCCTGCTGCCCGCCCTCCTCGCCGAGCACCGCATCGTCGGGACGCGCGGCACGGATGATGCCGAGGATCGCCTCCTCGGCCTCGACGTCGGCGGTGGTGGCGAAGTCCCCGGCGCCCTTGTCGATGCGGTCGAGCCGCCGGCCGTACAGCTCCCGGACCACGTCCGCGCCGGCTTGCGCCGCGGCTATGGCGACTTTGGTGTCGTCGAGCTTCGCGTATGAGTCGATCATGCTGCGCAGGCTATCCGCGGCACGCGGTCAAGCGGCTTCGGCGGTCCCGGCCTCCACACAGCCGCCGCACTTGCCGGGGGCCGGGCTGCGGAAGGCGAGGTCGCACGTCTCGCAGGTCTGGAACGGATCCGGCGGTACGTAGGCCTGCGGGTGGTGCACCGGCCCGAGCAGCGGCGGCAGTTGGGCCGAGAGACGGTGCGCGATCAGCCCGGCCGGATTGCGGGGCCGGTCGGGGAGGTTGGCCGTCAGCGCGCACACCACCGCGTCCGCCGACGCCCCGCGCTCCAGCCAGCTCTCCACGCCGGGAGCGAGCCGGCCGATGTCCCGCTCGCCGAGCAGCAGCCGGTGGTCGACGCGCCGCAGCCGCGCGAGCAGCTCCGTCGCGGCCCGGTGCCGGGCGGGGGACACGTCACTGGGCGCCGGAACGGGTGCCGCAGGTGCCGCCGGGGCCGCGGCAACGGCCTCGGGACGGGACTCGGGTTCCGGTCCGGGCTCCGGCCCGGGTTCCGGCACCGGATCCGGGTCGGTCTCCGCCTCGGGCGCCACGGCCGCGGGCTCCGCGCGAGGCCGCGAAGGCGGCGAAGGCGGCGTGGGCGGCGTGGGCTTCGGCCTCGGAGACTCCACCGGGGGAACGGATCCCGGGCGGTTGTAGGACACCGTACGGGTGATGATTCGCCCACCGGGCAGATGTTCCTGCGTGCGGCTCAGGTAGCCCGCCCGCTCCAACTCCCGCAGGGCGGAGGCGATCCGGATCTCACCCTCGGTGAACCGTGCGGCCAGGTCCTTGATGCCGATCCGCGTCCCACCTGGCACCGACTGGATGTGGACGGCGAGCCCGATCGCGGTGAGCGACAACTCACGGTGCTGGGCTAGGTGGTTGCCGACCACGGTGAAGTGCGAGGTGTGCTTGACGTGGGCGTGTCGTACGCCGGACGGGAAGACCGTCCGCGCGTTAAGCTGCTCAGAAGCCATGGGAAGCCGTTTACTTCCTCGTTGGTCAGGCCCTCGTCCGGGATTCGCAGTCCCGGCGGGGGCCGTCTCATGTCTGGGGTGGTCGGGCAGAGCATATGCCAGCCAACCGGCGCCAAATCCAGCTGAGTTGGCATATGTCACCCGTGCGAGTGAGCGGCCGGTTCCGGGAGGCTGGAGGGGTCTGGCGGGGTTCTTTCTCTCGTTATTGCGAAGCAAAAGAAAAATCGTGGATCCCCGCATCGCGACGGCCCGCGAACCGGTGAGCCCGCTCCCCCAACCCTGAGACCCAGGTCACATTTCCGGCCTGTCACAGCCTCCCGGAGGGCGGTGTCTTAAGGGTCGTAGCCAACGGGAACGGCAGAGGAGAAGACCATGGGTCCCCGACTGAACATCTTCGGCAACGAGACCGCGGGCAAGGTCATGAAGCACTTCATGGCGGCGGGCGCGGCGATCAAGGGCTCCACGCTCCCGGCGGCCACGCAGGAACTGGTGGCGCTGCGCGCGAGCCAGATCAACGGGTGCGGATTCTGCATCGACATGCACACCAAGGACGCGACCGCCGCCGGCGAGACCGCGGTACGCCTCCACCTCGTCGCGGCCTGGCGGGAGGCGACGGTGTTCACCGAGGCCGAGCGGGCCGCGCTGGAGCTGACCGAACAGGGCACCCGCATCGCGGACGGCGCCGGAGGCGTGCCGGACGAGGTGTGGGAGAACGCGGCCAAGCACTACGACGAGGACCAGCTGGCCGCGCTGATGATCCTGATCGCCATGATGAACACCTACAACCGGCTGAACGTCATGCTCCAGATGCCCGCCGGCGACTACCAGCCGGGCCAGTTCCACTGACCGTGCCGACCGTTCCGGGGACGCGCACCGCGTCCCCGGGCTGCCGGAATTTCCGGCGCCGGTTATGGCGAAGGGGTGCCTGGGAACGGAATGGCCGCGCCGCGCTCGTCGTGGACTTCGTGGGCTACTACCAGCCGAACGCCGGGCAGAAGTTCAGCCCGGTCGCGCCGACCCGGCTGGCCGACACCCGCACGTCGGGCGGTGCCGTGGCCGGCGGGGCGACGCGTACGGTCAAGGTCGCCGGTGTGAAGGGCATTCCGGCGGACGCCAAGGCCGTGGCGCTGAACCTGACCAGCACGGGGACGACGTCGGACACGTACGTGACGGCTTACCCGGACCCGGCGAAGCGGCCGGTGGCCTCGAACCTGAACCCCGAGCCGGGCAAGGACAAGTCCAACCAGGTCATCGTGCCGGTCGGTCCGGACGGGACGATCACGCTGTACAACAACGCCGGGAAGACCGACCTGATCGTCGATGCGGTCGGCTACTGCGGCAAGGACGGCGAGGCGCTGTTCACGCCGGTCGTGCCGAAGCGCCTCGCGGACACCCGTACGACCGGCAAGCCCGCCCCGGGTGCGACCACCACGGTCCCGGGCGTTCCGGCGGGTGCGGTCGGCGCGGTGCTGAACCTGACGGCCACCGAGACCACCGCCCCCGGTTACCTGACCGCGTACGGATTCGGCTCGGCCCGTCCGGAGGCGAGCAGCCGCAACACCCTTCCCGGCCTGACCGTCCCGAACCACGTCATGACCCCGGTCGGCGACGGCAAGGTGAGCGTCTTCAACAGCTGGGGCGGCAGCAGCCACGTGATCACCGACCTGCTCGGCTACTTCACCCAGGGCTGACGGGCTACAGGCCCAGGGTCGGCGGGGAGAGTGCGCCGAACCACACGTGGGTGACCGCTGCGCTGCGGGTGAGCGGGGCCCGGGAAAAGACTTCGGCGGCCCTGTCACACACGCGCCGCGGGGCGGGTCAGTGGAGTGAAGCAGGCGGGAAACACGACCGGGGCGGGCATCGCTCCGGGGCCCGCCCGAGGGGAGTTCGGATGTCCACCACCGCAGTCGTTTTCGCTCTGGTCGGTGCGCTGATGGTCGGTTTCTCGGCCTACTCGGTGTTCACGAAGGCCGAGTTCGTGGTCGGTCCGCTGGCGCAGTACGGGGTTCCGGAGTCGATCTGGACGTTCCTGGGCGTGGCGAAGGCGGCCGGTGCGGTGGGTCTGGTGGTGGGGATCTTCGTGCCGCTGATCGGCATCGCGGCGGCGGTGGGGATCGCCCTGTACTTCGCGGGGGCCGTGATCACGACGTTCCGGGCCAAGGCGTACGCCCACGCTGTCTTCCCGGTCATGTACGCGGCCCCCGCGGTCGTGGCGCTGGTGCTCGGGTTCAGCGGCTGAGCGCCGCCGGCTGGTCCGCGGTCCGGAAGGGTGCGAAACCTCGGTTGCTCTTGCAGCCGAGGTTTTCGTACGTGTTGACCTTGGTCACCGGGTCGGTGCCGATCAGGTGGATCTTGCAGGCCTGCTTGATGAACCGGCCCTCGACCCCGCCGGGGAAGTCGATCTCCTTGTTCCACAGGTACGGGGAGTCGTAGTGGTTGGCCCAGGCGGTGGAGTTCACGTCGATGCCGCCGGGCGCCTCGATCTCGTACACCCAGCCCGTCCTGGCGCTTCCGTAGGTGGCGAACTTCTCGGCCACCCATTTCTCGCAGCTGGTGCTGAGGTGGGCGCTGGTCTGGCCGCCGCCCTTGACGATGTATTCGGCGAGCGGGGTCAACTGGTCGCCGCGCGGGGTGAATCCGGTCTGGAAGAGCTCCTCGACGTTCTCCCTGGTGTCGCCGCGCCACAGGGTGTTGTCGTCGACGCGCCAGTGCCAGTTCTCGGACTTCGCCGCGGCCTCGACGGCGTAGGCGATGAACGGGTTGGTGGTCGTGCCGAACCAGTCCCACGCGTCGAACTCGGCGACGGGGCCGCAGGGGCCGGTGTCGGGGGCGGGTGCGGGCCGCGAGGGCGCGGCCGCGGCCGGCGCGATGGCGGCGGCGGTGGCGAGCGAGGCGGCGGCGAGGACCTGCAGAGCGGCCTTCAGCATGGTGAGAGCCCATCAGTTGATCAACATGACGGGCCCTTTTATAGCGAGATGTCCCACTCCGGATCGAGGCCGACAGAGGGTGGTCACTCGGACGAGTGGCCCCTGCCGCCCCGGTCGGCCACCGGCGCAGGAGCGCGGTCACGGGGTCTCCAGGTTGTGCGTCATGCGCTCCAGCACGCTGACTGCGGTGCGGTACTCCTCGTCGGAGATGCCGTGCGTCGACAGGGCGCGGAAGGCGTCGACGCGCTCGGCGACCTCCGCGAGGCGGGTGCGGCCCGCCTCGGTGAGGGCCAGGCGGCCCGGCCCGGGGCGGAGCGCCCAGCCGTCGCGGACGACCGTCCCGACGGCGCCGGTCAGGGCGTCGGCGGTGGCGTTGGCGGCGAGGTGGTCCCGTACGGAGGCGTCGGTGGCCTCCGGGTCGTCGGCGACGGCGTTCAGGACCTGCCAGGCGAGGCGGGTGAGCCCGAACCCGGCCAGGGCGGCGTTCATCCGGCCGGTGAGGGCCTTGTCGGTGCGGTTGAGCCAGTAGCCGATGGGCTTCATGCCGTGTTCCTGTTCGGGGTGGTGGCGGACAGCAGGCGGACGAGGGCGCAGCACACGCCCGTCGGGGTGCGGTGCAGCCCGTCCTGGAGGAAGAGGGACAGAGGGCGAAGAGGAGTCCGGCGACGGCCGCGTAGAAGACGAGGCCGAGGAGCAGACCGGAGGTGAAGGAGCGGCTGCGCAGCAGCGAGGGCTCGAGGCCTTGGGATCCCTTGGAGGTCAGTGCCCGGCGAAAGCGGCGGAGTTCTCCCGGGCCCACTGGCGGAAGGTGCGCGCGGGGCGGCCGAGGAGGGTGGCGGTGGTGTCGGCGATGGCGGCGGGGCCGTGGTCGGCGGCCTCCCACAGGTCGAGGAGCGAGCCGACCATGGGGGCGGGCATGTGGGCGCCCATCTGCTGCTCGGCCTCGGCCCGGGTGATGTGCTCCACGGGGACCGGGCGGCCGATGGCGTCGGCGAGGACGGCGATCTGCTCGCGGAAGGTGAGCGACTCGGCGCCCGTGAGGGTGACGGTGCGGCCGGTGAGGGAGTCGCCGGTCAGCGCCTCGACGGCGATGTCGGCGATGTCCTCGGGGTGGATGGGCGCGATGTGCGCATCGGGGTAGGCGAGCCGGACCGGCTCGGACCGGCCGATGGACCAGGCCCAGCCGAGGGCGTTGCTGGCGAAGGCGTCCGGGCGCAGGAAGGTGCAGGTCAGGTCGGAGTCGGCGAGGGCGCGCTCGACCTCGAGGCTGTGGCTCGCGAGCGGGTCGGTCTCGGCGTCCGGGCTGCCCACGGAGGACGAGGAGAGCAGGACGACGTGCTCGACGCCGGCGGCTTCGGCGGCCTTGACCAGCTCGTGGATGCCGGCGGGCTGCGGGTACAGGAAGACCTGGCGGACATCGCGGAGCGCCGCTTCGTACTCCTCGGGGGGTCCCGGGCGGTCGAGGGCGAGCTCGGCGGTCTCGACGCCGTCCGGGACGGTCAGCCGGGCGGGGGCGGCGCTGGCGGCGCGGACGGTGAGGCCGGTGGCGCGGAGGCGGGCGATGACGGCCTGGCCGACCTTGCCGCGGGCGCCGGTGATGAGGACGGTCATGGGGATCTCCGAACATTTTGTTGTCTGAGTGCATATGCATGCTCACATGCACACGTTTTCATGTCAACACATGTCTTCATGGGGTCACGTAGGTAGGCTGGGGCCATGACGAAGCACGAGCCGGAAACGGCGGAGGAACTGCTGAACGCCGTCGGCCCGGCCTTCGGGAAGCTGCGGCGCTCCTCGCTCCTGGAGGTCGAGAACCCGATCTCCCAGAAGGACCTCAGCCGCACCCTGGTCCTCAACGTGGTCCTGGAGGCCGGGGGCGACGGGGGTGACGGGAGCGACGAAGCCCGCGAGGTCACCGTCGGAGGGGTGGCCGAGCACCTGGGCGCCGACCCCTCGGTGGCCAGCCGCATGGTGTCCGACTGCATCTCGGCCGGCTATCTGATCCGCGCCGCCTCCCAGCAGGACGGCCGCCGCACGGTCCTCCACCTCAGCCCCGAGGGCAGGGACCTGATGGCCCGCTTCCGCCGCCACCAGCGCGCGGCCTACGACTACATCACCGCGGACTGGCCGGAACAGGACCGCCTCGACCTCGCCCGCCTCATGCTGAAGTACGTCGCCTCGCAGGAGGCGCTCCGGCGCCGCTGAGCCGATCGGCGAGCTGCACCCCTCGCTGTGGTGCCTGCTGCTGTGCTGGGCGCGGACAGCGAGGAGCAGTTCCGCGAGCGGGCCCCCGAGCTCGAGGCCGCGCTGCTGCCCTCGTACGAGATGGCTCCGGTGACGGCGTGACCGCGTCGCTCACCGAGGCGCCGGCGTCCGCCCCGACCTACGCGCCGACAGCCGCCCGCCTCGGGTTCGGAGCCCGGTTCACCCGGCACACGGTGCTCGCGCGCTGGGCGCCCGGCACCGGCTGGTGGCCGCTGGAACCGGTGCCGCACGCGACGCTGGAACTGTCGCCCGCCACCAAGGTGGTGGCGCTGTCCCGGGGCTGCCACGTCCCCCGATCCAGCCCTCTGAGCTGGCGGAGGGCCCTGCTCACGCCCTGCGCCAGGCGCCGAGCAGTTCTTCGGGTCCGTACGCCGCCTGGAGCCCGGAACAGGTGGTCCCGTTGCGCGAGACCGCTACGAGCGGTACCGGCTCGTCGGTGATCGCGGCCCGGTGCTTCTGCAGCGCGGCCAGGTCGTGGCCGTCGAACGCGGAGTTCTCCAGCCACTTCACCGAACCGAGGAAGAGCAATTCCTTGGCCACCGGCTGCCGGTCGGCGCCCACCAGGTCGATTTCGACGTCGTTGCTGCGGGTCCAGTACCCGCCGATCGCCGGGGCGGCGGGCAGGAGCCCGTCCGGCAGGAGGCGGGCGAGGGATTCCCGGACGAGGGGCTCGATCGCACGCCCCCGCCAGCTCGTCCACTGCTCCTTGACCCGGCTCAGCGTGAGGTCTCCCCGCATCCGCTCGATCTCCGCCATGTGCGGATCCAGGAACGCGAGCCAGAACCGTAGGTAGGGATCGGCCACGCGGTAGCGGCGTTCCTTCGACGGTCTCAGCGAGAGGGGCAGCTCGGCTGCGACCACCCGTTTCTCGGTCAGGACCTCAGTGGCTCGGGTGAGGGTGGTGTGGGCGATGCCGCCCGCGGCGCGTGCGATGTTGGTGAAGGTTCGCTCGCCGCTTCCGATGGCCCGTAGGACTTCCCTGCTCATCGCTTGCGGTGGGAACTCCGCGGCCAGTGACCGCTCGGCGGAGACCAGCAGCGCGGAGATGGGGTTGTCCAGTGAGTCGCGGAGGAACTCCCAGACGTCGGCTCCGGGCCGCCACTCCGCGCAGACCAGCGGAAGTCCACCCGTGATCAGGGCGGCGTCGAAGGCCGCGGCCGGCTCAAGGCCGAGCATCTCGCCGATGTCGGCCGGGTTCAGCGGCCCCACGACCATTTCCCGGCCCCGCTGGTGGAACGGACGGTCGTAGCTGTTCAACGCCTCCATCATGGACAGGTCGGACCCGACCAGGAGGAGGAGGACGGGCTTGCGGCTGAGCAGGCGGTCCCACGCCCGCTGGAGCATGCCCTCGAAGGCGTCGATGCGGTCCATGAGGTAGGGAACCTCGTCCATGACGACCACGCTCGGGCTGTCGTCGGGAAGGATCTCCGCGAGCAGCCTGAATGCCGCGTTCCACTGCTCCGGAGTCTCCTCCGAGAACAGTTCCCGCTCCGGCAGCGTGGACCTGGCGACGGCGTCGAGCAGCTCCGTCAGCTCGTCCTCCGCTGTTCCGCCGGCCGCGGTGAAGAACAGATAGGGAACCTCGGTGCGTCGGAGGAATTCTTCGACGAGGCTGGACTTGCCGACCCGCCTCCGCCCGCGCATGAGGATGCACCGACCCGGTTTTGCCGAGCCGACGGCATCGTGGACCGACCGCAGGGCCCTGTCGAGCACGTTCAGCTCGCGGTCCCGTCCGATGAAACGCCGCATGCCACCCTCCCGCGGACGATGGTATCGCTGGAGATACTATCGCCGCCGATAGTATTCCGGTCATTCAGATGCGGCGCTCATGACACCGTGGATGCGGGAGAGGGTGAAGACGCGCTCGGCGTCCCGCAGGTGGCACCAGGCTTCGAGGTAGGGCGGATCGAGGTCCAGGCGGCTGAGGGTGCGCACGGTCCGGTTGCCAGAGGTGGCGACGTACTCGACGGTGATGGCCTGACCGGTGTCGATGGCGTGGGCGAGCTGGCGGACGTCGCTGTACGACAGGCGCTTCGCCCATCCCGCGACGATCTCCTCGGTGTCCGTGGCGAAGGGTGCTCCTCCGTCGAACGGTGCTGGTTCGGGAACCGTGACCGGGGCGGCCAGCAGCCGGGTCGCCAACGTGCTCGGGTCGAGGGTGGCGGATTCCTTCGCCGTGCTCGTGGCGGCGATCCGGCCGCCGCCCCTC
Source organism: Streptomyces sp. NPDC085524 (assembly GCF_044541755.1). NCBI lineage: Bacteria > Bacillati > Actinomycetota > Actinomycetes > Kitasatosporales > Streptomycetaceae > Streptomyces > Streptomyces sp. NPDC085524. The sequence goes on along the minus strand of NZ_JBITTH010000004.1, from coordinate 67,563 downwards.
ACTCGGGAGCTGCGTGGAGCCGGAACGGGAGCGGCGGCCCGCCGAGGCCGGGCTTTTGCGATGCGTACAGTGCCCTCGGTCGTCTCGGCGACGGGGGCGTATCCCTCGGCCCGGAGGGCGTCGAGGGTCGTGTCGAGCGGGCTGCGGCTGATCAGCACCGTCGGCGCCAGTTGTCGCAGTCCGAGCTTGGCCAGCTTGCGGTGGGCGGCGATTTCGGCCAGAAGTGCGGGCTCGTCGCCATGGAGGACGCAGGAGGCGGGGGCGAGGCGTACCCGACCGTGGCCTCGCGCGGTGTCGGCGATCAGGTACGACAGCGGCTGTGGCAGTGGCCCGGCGGCGACGGCAGCCAGGTCCGCTGCGATGTCCTCGGGAGTACGTCCGGCGTCCAGAGCCCGCCGGACACTGCCGGCACTGAACCGCCACACCGACGCTGTGCTGCTGGTCTCCCGGTCCGCGACGGAATCCAGGAGCGAGGCCAGCCGCGCGGACGGGGTGCCGGTGACGACGGCGGTGAGGTCGGCGCCCATCCGGGCCGTCGCGGTGGCCGAGGGCAGCAGCCGCCGGCACTCGATGCCCAGCCCCTCTGCGTCGCCGGTCCGCAGGTGGATGCCGAGGGCGGACAGAGCACCGCGTGCGAGCACGCCGAGGAGTTCGGCCTCGCGGATCACGCCGGCGAACGGCGGTCCGTCCGGCGACGAGTCGGCGAGGGGGCGGTACCAGGCGATCAGCGGCCCCAGATCCGACGCGACCCGCACGCCCTGCCCTGCCGGGAGCCGCGCGGCCGCATCCAGCAGCCCGTGGCGGGCCTGCAGACAGCCGCTGCAAGGCGGCGCGCCGGCGAGTGCGGGGAGCGCCTTGTTGTCCTCGTCGCGCGCCTGGGTGGGGGTGAGCGGCAGTGTCCGCCATGCCTGGAGCAGTACGGCGAACTGCTCCGGGGGCTCCTGTTCGGACCAGGCGTCGTACGCCTCGGTGGGGGCCACGTGATCGCCGTCCCGGGCCAGCAGCCCGGCGGCATGCGCGGTCTCCAGGGTGAGGCGTACGACGGCGTCGTCGGCCTGGGCCGCCTTGCCGATCCGGGCCAGTTCACGCGCACCGATCCCGCCGGACTTCAGCCGGGCCGGCGCGGTCTTCGAGCAGGCCGACAGGACCGAGGCGGCACCGGCGGCGAACGCCGCGGCGGCGGCCGACGCCTCGCGGTCGACCTCCCTCGGGGTGACGGGTGCCCATCCCACGGGAGGCGGAACGGGCTGGAACGGAGCGTGCCAGCCGGGCCCGCGCAGCGCGAGCGCCACCTCGGCGGGCATACGGGCCGCGCCGTAGCGGTGGCGGTCCTGGATCAGGAGCCCCCGGTCCAGCGCCCATCGAGCGCCCGGTTCGGGATCGGGGCCCGGACTCCCGAACATGATGAACCGCGTCGGCCCCGCGGGCCCAGCCCCTGCTCGGCCTTCGAGCAGCTTCCGGGTCACCGCAGGGGCCTTGGCGACCACGGAGAGGATCCGCTCCGGGTCGCTGTGGTGTTCCACCAGCGCGGCCAGCCGCTGCGCCTTGCTGCCCGGCGGCTTGACGCCCAGTGCCGCCAGCATTCCGCGCAGCTCGTCGGAGGCCGTGCCGGCGAGCAGTTCCTCCAGCTGGGCATCCAGCCCCAGGGGGGCGTCCCATGCCTGCCGCAGCGGTCCGGCCATGCGGAGCTTCCCCGCACCGTCCGGCCAGACCAGGGCGTGATCGGCCAGCGCCTCCAGCACGGCCGCCAGTTCACGGGTGGTGTCGTCGTCCGCAACTCCCAGCAGCTCTGCCAGGACATCGCGCGACGCGGGCGCACGCAGCGCCGCCAGCGCTTCGGCCACCTGGAGGTGTGGCTGCGCGAGCCGCGGCAGGGCAAGCGCCACCGATCCCGGGCGCTGAAGGCGGTCGGCCAGTTCCCCCACCGAGCGCGGCTCCGGAGCGGCCGCCGCGTCCTTCCGTGTCTCGAGCACGCGTGCCAGACGGCGGCCGTCGAGGCCGCCCAGCCAAGTCGCCAGCGTCGATCGGGACTTCATGCCGGGCACCTCGCGCGGTCGGGATCACGGCAGCGGGGGACTCGCCGCGGGGTTCCAAGGATGTCGTACCCCTGTGATCCGCAGATGCCGTACGGGACAGGACTCCCCCGTTGGTGGGCGCCGGCATCCGCCCTGGCGAATGGCTGGACGCTGGTGAGCCGCAACATCAAGCATCTGGCGCGATCAGGCGCACTCCTGCTGAACCCTTGGGAGTACGAGGGATGGGCCATCGAGGCCGGAACGCGGGAAAACATCCGGTTATGAGGCAAACAAACGAGACTGGAAGCGAGACCACGGAACGACGAAGGACCCGGCCGCTGAGCGGTCGGGTCCTTCGTTTGCCCTGGCGGGCGAGTGCGGAGGATACGAGATTCGAACTCGTGAGGGGTTGCCCCCAACACGCTTTCCAAGCGTGCGCCCTAGGCCACTAGGCGAATCCTCCGCCGCAAACGATACAAGACGTTGAGGGGTGCTCGCGAACGTGATCGTCGGGCGGAGGGGTCGGCCGGGGTCGGGCGGGGGTCGGGCCGGGGTCCGGCTCGATTCCGGGGGCTTCCATCCGCTAGGGTGGGCGCAGCCCCTCACGTGGCGCTATCTCACCCAACTCCCCCAGGGCCGGAAGGCAGCAAGGGTAAGTGGGCTCTGGCGGGTGCGTGGGGGGCGCTTTGCGTTCCGGGGAGCCCCCGAGGCGTCGGAGGGCCGCCGTTGTCGGCGGGCCCGGATAACCTCGTAGACGTGTCGTCCCTTGCGCTGTACCGCCGCTATCGTCCCGAGTCGTTCGCCGAGGTCATCGGGCAGGAGCATGTCACTGTCCCGCTGATGCAGGCCCTGCGGAACAACCGGGTCAATCACGCGTACCTGTTCAGCGGGCCGCGCGGGTGTGGAAAGACGACCAGCGCGCGCATCCTCGCCAGGTGCCTGAACTGTGAGCAGGGTCCCACTCCCGACCCGTGCGGGGAGTGCCAGTCCTGCCGCGACCTCGCCAGGAACGGGCCGGGATCGATCGACGTCATCGAGATCGACGCCGCCTCCCACGGTGGTGTGGACGATGCCCGTGACCTGCGGGAAAAGGCCTTCTTCGGGCCCGCGTCCAGCCGGTACAAGATCTACATCATCGACGAGGCCCACATGGTCACCTCGGCGGGCTTCAACGCCCTGCTGAAGGTGGTCGAGGAGCCGCCGGAGCACCTCAAGTTCATCTTCGCCACCACCGAGCCCGAGAAGGTCATCGGGACGATCCGCTCCAGGACGCACCACTACCCCTTCCGGCTCGTGCCGCCCGGGACGCTGCGGGACTACCTCGGTGAGGTCTGCGGGCGCGAGGGCGCCCAGGTGGAGGACGGCGTACTGCCGCTCGTCGTGCGCGCCGGCGCCGGATCCGTGCGTGACTCGATGTCCGTCATGGACCAGCTGCTGGCCGGTGCCGGTGAGGAGGGTGTGACGTATGCCATGGCCACCTCCCTGCTCGGCTACACGGAGGGCGCGCTGCTCGACTCCGTCGTCGACGCGTTCGCCGCGGGGGACGGGGCGGCCGCCTTCGAGGTCGTCGACCGCGTGGTGGAAGGCGGGAACGACCCGCGGCGCTTCGTCTCCGACCTGCTGGAGCGGCTGCGCGACCTCGTGATCCTGGCCGCCGTGCCCGATGCCGGGGAGAAGGGGCTGATCGACGCTCCCGCCGATGTCGTGGAGCGGATGCAGGCCCAGGCGTCCGTCTTCGGGGCCGCCGAGCTGTCGCGCGCCGCCGATCTGGTCAACACCGGCCTGACCGAGATGCGCGGCGCGGCCTCGCCGCGGCTGCAGCTCGAGCTGATCTGTGCCCGGGTGCTGCTCCCGGCCGCCTTCGACGACGAGCGGTCCTTCCAGGCCCGCCTCGACCGCCTGGAGCGCAGCGGGGCCGCGGCCTTCGCCGCCGGTCCGCCGCCCGCCGTGCCGCCCGCCATGGGATACGTGCCCGCGCCCGAGGCGCACGGCATGGCGCCCGTCGGGCCCGGTGGCGGCGTCGCCGCCGCGCGTGCCGCCGTACAGGGCCAGGCACCGGCCGCGGCGCCGGTCGCGGTGCCCGAGCCGGTGCGCGTGCCCGAGCCCGCTCCCGTCCCCGTCCCCGAGCCGGTGGCGCCGCCCGCCGCGCCCGCCGCCGCCCCCGCCGCCGGTGCCTGGCCGACCGCGGCCGCGCCCGGGCAGGGGGTCCCCGCCGCGGCGCAGACGCCGGCCGCGGCTCCGGCAGCGGCTCCCGCCCCGGGCGCCTGGCCCGGAGCCGGACAGGGTGCCCCCGCGGCCGCCGGTGCCTGGCCGAGTGCGGCCGCGCCCGGCCAGGGGATCCCGGCCGCGGCGCCCGCTCCCGCGCAGGCGGCTCCCGTACAGGCGGCCCCGGCGGCGGCCCCGCCGTCCCCCGGGATGGCCGCCGGGGCCGGGCAGGTCCAGGCGATGTGGCCGGGCATCCTGGAGGCCGTCAAGAACCGCCGCCGCTTCACCTGGATCCTGCTCAGCCAGAACGCCCAGGTGACCGGCTTCGACGGAACCACCCTCCAGCTCGGCTTCCCCAACGTGGGAGCCCGCGACAACTTCGCGAGCAGCGGCAGCGAGGACGTGCTCAAGTCGGTCCTGGCCGAGCAGTTCCAGGTCAACTGGAAGATCGACGCCGTGGTGGGAGGCGGCGGCGGTGGCCAGCCCGCACCGCAGGCCGGCTACCCGGCCCCGCCCGCGCCCGCCTACAGCCCGCCGCCCGCCGCCCCGCCGGCCCCCTACCAGGCCCCGCAGGCTCCGGCGCAGGCCCCCGCCCCGCAGCAGCCGCCGTACCAGCCGCCCCAGCAGTCGGCCCCCGCGCAGCAGCCCCCCGTGCAGCAGGCGCCCCCGCCGGTCGCCCCCGAGGACGACTTCGCGGAGGACGACGACCCGGACCTCGTCGAGAGCGCGCTGACCGGACACGACCTCATCGTGCGCGAGCTCGGAGCCACCGTTGTGGAGGAATACACGAACGAATAGGGCCCTCTCGTTGGGTGGCCGCACGAAAGGGAATCCGGAGCGCGGGCTACGCTTCATGGCGTGAAGGTCCTCGTCATCGGCGGCGGCGCCCGCGAACATGCCCTGTGCCGCTCTCTGTCCCTCGACCCCGACGTCTCCGCGCTGTACTGCGCCCCCGGTAACGCGGGGATCGCGGATGTGGCCGAGCTGCGGGACGTCGACCCCCTCGACGGCGACGCCGTGGCGCGCCTCGCCACGGAGCTCGACGCCGGCCTGGTCGTCGTCGGCCCGGAGGCGCCCCTGGTCGCCGGAGTCGGCGACGCCGTCCGCGCGGCCGGCATCCCGGTCTTCGGCCCGTCCGGCGAGGCCGCGCAGCTCGAAGGCTCCAAGGCCTTCGCGAAGGACGTGATGGCCGCGGCCGGCGTCCCGACCGCGCGCAGCTACCTGTGCACCACCCCGGAAGAGGTGGACGCGGCCCTCGACGCCTTCGGCGCCCCGTACGTCGTCAAGGACGACGGCCTCGCGGCCGGCAAGGGCGTCGTGGTCACCGAGGACCTCGCCGCCGCCCGCGACCACGCGCTGGCCTGCGACCGCGTGGTCATCGAGGAGTACCTCGACGGCCCCGAGGTCTCCCTCTTCGCCATCACCGACGGCGTCACCGTGCTCCCGCTCCAGCCCGCGCAGGACTTCAAGCGCGCGCTCGACGGCGACGAGGGCCCCAACACCGGCGGCATGGGCGCGTACTCCCCGCTGCCCTGGGCCGACCCGAAGCTGGTCGACGAGGTCATGGCGAGCGTGCTCCAGCCGACCGTCGACGAGCTCCGCCGCCGCGGCACCCCCTTCTCCGGCCTGCTGTACGCGGGCCTCGCGCTCACGGGCCGCGGAGTACGGGTCATCGAGTTCAACGCCCGCTTCGGGGACCCGGAGACCCAGGTGGTCCTGGCCCGGCTGCGCACCCCGCTCGCGGGCGTGCTGCTGAACGCGGCCAACGGCACCCTGGACGCCCAGCCCGAGCTCCGCTGGAGCGACGACGCCGCCGTCACGGTGGTCATCGCCTCCCACAACTACCCGGACACCCCCCGCACCGGGGACCCGATCGAGGGCCTCGCCGAGGTGGCCGCCGAGGACGGCCCCGACGCGTACGTGCTGCACGCCGGCACCCGCCGCGAGGGCGACGCGGTGGTCAGCGCGGGCGGCCGCGTGCTGTCGGTGACGGCGACCGGTTCCGACCTGGCACAGGCCCGCGAGAAGGCGTATAAGGCCGTGGCGCGGATCCGGCTGGACGGATCGCAGCACCGCACGGACATCGCCGCCAAGGTGGCCCAGGCCGGCTGAGCCCCGGCTGACCAGCGGCTGCGCAGACCTGCGGGCCCGGTGCGCACACCCCGCGCCCGGGCCCGCAGGCGTGTCCGCGTGCGAGTGCATCCGGCCGCGTTCGAACGCACCCAGCTTTACCCAAAGCCATTCCATCGGGTGATCTCATCCGGTCTGCCTGACGCCCGGTGAAGCCCCAACTAGGGTGCGATGCCAAGCATTCCGGCACTTGGCCCACCGGCATTGCGATGTCGGTGGCGGGTGTCACAGTGGGGGAGTGAGCAACGTCGCCGCAGGGCAGAGGGGGTGAGGTCCGGCCGTGTCCGGAACCGGTTCGATCGTGGAAGTGAGCGCGCCGTCCGCGCGTTCCCGAGCCCTGGCCGTGCTGCGCGTGCGCAGCACGGCCCTGGCCCTCGGGCTGCTGCCCGCCGCCCTCGCGGTGGTGCTGGTGAGCGCCCGGATGACGGGCAGGCTGGCCGGTGAACCCTGGCCCGTGGTGACCCTCGTCGTGTGCGCCGTCGCCGCTCTGGTGCTGCTCGTCGGCGGGATCTTCGCCGCGGTGGTGCTGCGGGCGAGTCCCGCCGTGACGCCCACCGTGCCGCTCCCGGAGGCGTCCGCACCCGACCTCTACCGCCTCGTGCGGGATCTGGCCGACCGGATGGACGTTCCCGCGCCCTCCGCGATAGCCCTGACCCCGGACTGCGACAGCTGGCTGGAGGACCGCTCCCACCCGGCCCACCGCCAGGGCGCCGCGCGCGCGTCCGCCGGGCCCGCCGGCCCGGAGACGGAGCCGGGAGCCGCTCCCGTGCTGGTGATCGGCTCGCCGTTCCTGTGGTGGATGCGGGTCGCCGAGCTGCGGGCCGTCCTCGCGCCGGTCGTGGCCGGCACGGGACCCTCCGCGCACCCGGACATAGCCGATGCCCGCGGCTTCGTACGCGGGTTGGACGCCGCGGTGGACGTGGGCAACCGGCGCGGCCTCGGCTGGATCGCGGCCCCCGCCCGGCTGCTGCTGCGGCTGTGCCGGGTCGATGCCGCCGAGATGGAGCGCGGGGTGGCCGCGGCCGCCTCGGACCGTGCACAGGGTGTGGACTACGGGCTGCGCATCGTCGCCCAGGAGCAGGTCGGCCTCGCCTACGCGGGCTGGGACCGGCTGCTGACCCGGGTCGCGCTGCCCGCCTGGCGGATGGGCCGCTGGCCCGCGCACCTCGACGCCGGGGTGGTCTCCGCGCTGACCGAGCTGTCCCGGCGGGACCGGCTGGCCGACGGGTTCACCTCGCGGCTGGGCGAGCGCCCCGCCTGCGATCTGCTGGAGCGCCCCGGGGCCGTCGACGAGGCCGCTTCGCTGCTGGCCGCCCGGCTCTTCCACGGCGGTCCGGCCGAGGCCGGGCCGGACTGGTCCCCGGTGGACTGGGCGGCGTATCCGGAGGAGGTCGTGGACCGCAAGTGGCGTACCGAGGCGGCCCGCCTGCACGCCGCGCTGGACGCCCTGGCGGTCCCCGCGGGCCTGGCGGCCGAGCCGCCCCGGGCGGAGGTCTCCACGGCCGTCACGGGCTCCCGGGCGTCCGCCGCCGCGGACGGCTTCGCCGGGCCCACCCTCGAGCGGGTGCTCGACCACCTCACCGACCCCTCGGGCAGTGGTGCGGCCGGTGAGGCCCTGGCCGGCCGGCTCAGCGGGGACCTGGCCCGCGAGGAGCGGGCCGCCGGCGCCGGGCGCCCCCGGACCGCGAAGGAGCGCGGCGGGGACTGCGTACCGCTCTTCCCGCTCCAGCCGCCGCGCACCGGGCGGGACCTGCTGTCCGACCACGTCACGGCGATGGTGTGCTGCGCCGCCGTGGACTCGGCGGGGGCCGCTCCCGGCCTCGACTGGCTGGACGGCCCGGTGCTGCTCGTCGGCGGCGCCCGCTGCTCCGACCTGGCGCCGCTCGTGCTGTGCCTCGTCGAGGACGGGGACCCGGAGCCGCTGCGGGGCTGGCTCGCGGAGTTCGGCGTGCGGTCCGAGAAGCCCGTCCGGCTCGTCTGACGCGCCCTCCGGTGAGCCCGCCCGGCCCGCTCCCCCATCGGATGACGGATCGCACGCACAAGCGGATCCGAATGTTCCTGTCACGTCAATTCGCGACGAACGGTGACGGACTGAGTGCGTTATGTGATGTGCTGGGACCAGCTTGCTGCACGCACGTCCGGGGGACCGAGGGAGGGGAGCGCTACATGGGTGCGGACCAGATCCGGCGCTGGGAGTCAGGTGCGCTCGCGCACGCGGTGACCGACCCCTTCGGACAGGGCCCCCTGCCCTGGTTCCGGGGGAGCGAGCTCTACTTCGACGACACCGGTCACGTCGTCCCCTGGTACGTGGACCCGGCGGCCGCGGCGGCCGGGGCGGCCGCAGGCACCGGCCGGATCCCCCGCGCCCGCGGCACCGGCGGCCCCCTCACGGCCGACGACGTGCACCGCCAGATCAAGGGCTTCGCCTCCACCGGCGCCGTGGCCCCCGGCGAGGCCATCGACTTCCACATCACCGTCGACCCGCCCCAGCAGTTCTCGGTCGACGTCTACCGGATCGGCCACTACGGCGGCGACGGCGCCTCCAAGATCACCACCAGCCCCCGGCTCTCCGGCATCGTCCAGCCCGCCCCGCTGACCGCCGACCGGACCGTCTCCTGCCACCACTGGTGGATGTCCTGGCGCCTCCAGGTGCCCTCCTACTGGAGCATCGGCGCCTACGTGGCCGTCCTCACCACCGCCGACGGCTACCGCTCCCACATCCCCTTCACGGTTCGCGACGACCATCCCGCGGACCTGCTCCTGCTCCTCCCCGACATCACCTGGCAGGCCTACAACCTCTACCCGGAGGACGGCCGCACCGGCGCAAGCCTCTACCACGCGTGGGACGAGGAGGGCCGCCTCCTCGGCGAGCAGGACGCCGCCATCACCGTGTCCTTCGACCGCCCCTACGCGGGCGCGGGCCTGCCCCTCCACGTCGGACACGCCTACGACTTCATCCGCTGGGCCGAGCGCTACGGCTACGACCTCGCCTACGCCGACACCCGCGACCTGCACGCAGGCCGCGTCGACCCCAGCCGCTACCGCGGCCTGGTCTTCCCCGGCCACGACGAGTACTGGTCGCGCCCCATGCGCCGCACCGTCGAGCGCGCCCGCGACAACGGCACCTCGCTCGTCTTCCTCTCCGCCAACACCATGTACTGGCAGGTCGAGCTCGGCCCCTCCCCCTCCGGCATCGACGACCGGCTCCTCACGTGCCGAAAACGCCGCGGCCCCGGCCGCCCCAGCCTCTGGCGCGAAGTGGACCGCCCGGAGCAGCAGCTGCTCGGCATCCAGTACGCGGGACGGGTCCCCGAGCCCGCACCCCTGATCGTGCGCAACGCCTCGCACTGGCTCTGGGACTCCACCGGAGCCGCGGAGAACGACGAGCTGCCCGGCCTGGTCGCGGGCGAGGCCGACCGCTACTTCCCGCGCACCCAGCTCCCCGAGCACCAGGACCGGATCCTGCTCGCGCACTCCCCGTACCTCGACACCGAGGGGCACCGCCGCCACCAGGAGACCTCCCTCTACCGGGCCCCCAGCGGCGCGCTGGTCTTCGCATCCGGCACCTTCGCCTGGTCGCCCGCCCTGGACCGCCCCGGGCACGTCGACGAGCGGGTGCAGCGGGCCACCGCCAACCTCCTCGACCGCATCTGCAAGAGGGACTGACGGCGGGGCCGCTCACCCCCTGGCCGGGGCGCGGGTCCCGGTACGCGAGAATGGACCCGCGCTCGTACAGAACCACAGGGAGACCCCGTGTCCGGATTCGTCGAAAAACCTGAGCCGGCGCAGGTGCCCGGCCTCGTCCACCTCCACACCGGGAAGGTGCGAGACCTCTACCGCGACGAGGACGGCCGCCTCGTCATGGTCGCCAGTGACCGCATTTCCGCCTTCGACTGGGTCCTGCCGACCGAGATCCCGGACAAGGGACGCGTGCTCACCCAGCTGTCCCTGTGGTGGTTCGACCAGCTCGCGGACCTCGTCCCGAACCACGTCATCTCCACCGACCTGCCCGCCGGCGCCCCCGCCGACTGGGCTGGCCGCACACTGATCTGCAAGAACCTCGACATGGTCCCGGTCGAGTGCGTGGCCCGCGGCTACCTCACCGGCTCCGGCCTCGCCGAGTACGTGCAGACCCGCACGGTCTGCGGCCTCGCCCTCCCCGAGGGCCTCGTGGACGGCTCCGAGCTGCCCGGCCCGATCTTCACCCCGGCCGCCAAGGCCGAGGTCGGCGAGCACGACGAGAACGTCTCCTACGAGGAGGTCGCGCGCACCACCGGCGCCGAGACCGCCGCGCTGCTGCGCCAGACCACCCTGGCCGTATACGGCCGCGCCCGCGACATCGCCCGTGAGCGCGGGATCATCCTGGCCGACACCAAGTTCGAGTTCGGTTTCGACCCCGCGGACGGCACCCTCGTCGCCGCCGACGAGGTGCTCACCCCGGACTCCTCCCGCTTCTGGCCCGCGGACCAGTGGGAGCCGGGCCGCTCGCAGCCCTCGTTCGACAAGCAGTACGTCCGCGACTGGCTGACCTCCCCGGCCTCCGGCTGGGACCCGAAGGGCGAACTGCCGCCGCCGGCCCTCCCGACGCAGGTCGTCGCGCAGACCCGCGCCAAGTACATCGAGGCGTACGAGCGCCTGACCGGCCAGAACTGGTCCTGACGACGAAGAAGGCCCCGATCGGTGATCGGGGCCTTCTTCGTTCTGAGCGGACAACGCGACTCGAACGCGCGACATCCACCTTGGCAAGGTGGTGCTCTACCAACTGAGCTATGTCCGCACTGCGCCGTGGCGCGAGAGCAACTATACCCAACCTCGGCGCCGTGCGAGACGCACTGCCGTGTGCCGGTTCTCCGCGCCCAGTTTCGTGGCCGCCGAGGACAGGTAGTTCCGCACCGTCCCCTGGGACAGCGAGGCCCGCTCCGCGATCTCCGCGATCGGCGCGCCGTCCGCCGCGAACTCCAGCACCTCCGCCTCCCGGGCGGTCAGCGGGGAGTCGCCCGCGCTGATCGCGTCAGCGGCCAACTCAGGGTCCACGTACCGCCCTCCGGTGTGCACGGTCCGGATCAGCTCGGCCAGCCGCTGCGCCGAAACGGTCTTCGGGGTGAAGGCCCGCACCCCCGCGGCGAGGGCCCGCTTCAGGTGCCCCGGCCGGCCGTGACTGGTCACGATCATGACCTTGCAGTCGGGCAGTTCGGCCCGCAGGGTTGTGGCGACGCTCACACCGTCCGCCCCCGGCATCTGCAGGTCGAGCACCGCCACGTCCGGCCGGTGGGCCCGCGCCATGGCGAGCGCCTCGGGCCCCGAGGCCGCCTCGGCGACCACCAGCAGGTCGTCCTCCAGCGAGAGCAGCGCCGCCAGCGCGCCCCTGATCAGGTGCTCGTCGTCGGCGAGCAGTACGCGTACGGGGCTCATGCCCACGCCTCCAGTCGTTCGGTTCGCGGTCCGGGTATCTCGGCGCGCAGCCGGAACCGGCCGCCGTCCACGGGCCCCGCCCGCAGGGTCCCGTCCAGGACGGCGAGCCGCTCGCGCAGCCCCGCCAGCCCCGATCCGGGCGGACCCGCGGGCACCTCCGGAGCCCCGTCGTTCTCCACCACCAGCGTCACGGAGCCCTCCTCGGGCGCGGTGAGCCGGATCACGCAGCTCTGCGCGTCCCCGTGCCGCAGTACGTTCGTCGTCGCCTCCCGCACCACCCAGCCGAGCGCGGACTGCACCTCGGCGGGCAGCGGGCGGCCGGCGTCGAAGTCGACCCGGCAGTCCATTCCGGCGGCGGTCAGCACCCCGCGGGCGCCCTCCAGCTCCACCGCGAGGTCCGCCTCCCGGTAGCCGCGTACGACGTCCCGGACCTCACGCTGCGATTCCCGGGCGATCCGCTGGACCTCGATCATCTGCTCCACCGCCTCGGGCCGTTCGCGCCGGGCCAGCTGCACCGCCAGCTCGCTCTTGAGCGCGATCACCGCCAGGTTCCGGCCCATCACGTCGTGCAGGTCCCGCCCGAAGCGCAGCCGCTCCTCGGCCACGGCGAGCTGGGCCTGCGCCTCGCGGGCGTGGTCGAGCTCGTGCACGGTCCTCAGCAGCCATGCCGAGAACCCGCAGGTCGCCACCAGGAAGAACGCGACGATCAGAAGGCCCAGTCCGAGCCCGACGGACTCCGGTACGGGCCGTCCCGCCGCCAGCGCCACCACCGTCGTGGCGATCCCCGCGAGCGGCGGCACGGCGGCGGTCTGCCGGACCTTGTCCATGCTCAGCGCCAGCGAACCGGCCGCGAAACCCACCATGTTGCCCACGACCGTCGGGGCGACGTTCTCATCGGCGATCGATCCGGCCGACTCCAGGACGAAGAGGGCGACGGACACCGCCGCGGTCACCGCCATCAGGACCACGGAGAGCCGCACCGGGCGTTCGCGCCGCCCCAGCACCCAGTCCAGGGCCCTTGACGACAGCAGCCCGCACAGCCCGATCTGCACGCCCAGGGGCAGCAGCAGCGCGGCGATGACCGTTCCGCCGCCGGCGGGGGCCAGCGGGGCCAGCCCGACCAGTACCCCGAAGGTCTCGATCAGCGCGAAGAGGTGGAACGACCAGCGCGTGTACAACTCGACCTTCCCCGCACTGCTGCGGTTCTTCCACCACCCCGTCAGCTTCGACACGTCCCCGTCCCCCGATCCGCCTCAGCGCCGCGGTTCCCAGCGGAACCACCGCTGGACAGCAAATCACTGTGTCGGTGGTCCTGGCACAAGCCTCGCGGCGCCCGCGGCGCACCGTCAGTGCGAGCTGTCACGGCCGGGGATGACATTTGTCAGGGCGGGCCACTGCCACGAGGAGCGGAAATACGAAGAAGGCCCCGATCGCAATGATCGGGGCCTTCGACTTACAGAGCGGACGACGCGACTCGAACGCGCGACATCCACCTTGGCAAGGTGGTGCTCTACCAACTGAGCTACGTCCGCAAGCAGTGCACTGCAGGAGCAGTACGAGCATCACTCTACCCGATCCACCGAGGTGGTCGGAAAGCGATACAGAGCGGGTGACAGGGATCGCACACTGCGCCTTCCCTCTGGAAGAGGGATGTTCTGCTACTGAACTACACCCGCACGACCTTCGGGGTCCGACCTTTCGGCCTGGCCCCTCGGCGTGATCCAGACTCTAGCCGACCCATGGGGGTGGATGGCAAATCGGCCCTCAGTGCGCGGCGTTGTAGGCCTCGTAGATCTTCTTCGGGATGCGGCCGCGCGGGGGGACCTCGAACTGGTTGGCCCGGGCCCAGGCCCGGACGACCGCCGGGTCGGGGGCGATGGACGTGTGCTTGAACACCTTCCCCGAGCGGGACTGGCGGCGGCCGGCGGCCACGAAGGGGGCCAGGCTCTTCCGCAGTTTCTTTGCGTTCGCCACATTGAGGTCGATCTCGTAGGACTTTCCGTCCAGAGCGAACACGACCGTCTCCGCCGCTTCTCCGCCATCGATGTCGTCGGAGAGCGTGACCACTACGCGCTGCGCCACGGATATCGGTCCCTTCGGTGCGACATGCCGCGCGCTGACGTGCGGCGATGTCGCCTGTGTGGATGTTTCGGGGCAATGCATCTTTGAACAGGAATCCCGGGTGATTCCTTTGTACCGCGATTCCCATTGCATTGCGAAGCCCAGTTAATTCTCTCCGCGTGTCCCGCCGCAATGCCGGGCGCGTGTTTTTCCGGGGGATTTTGCGAAGCGTTGGTGAAGCCGAAACGGGCCGGTGATCATGGCCTCCGGATATCTACCCGCGTAGAAATTTTGGCCGGGTACGCTGAGGGAACCGCCTTGCACCAACCACCTCATCGGGAGTGCCAGTGGCACGCGTCGTAGTCGACGTCATGCTCAAGCCGGAGATCCTCGACCCCCAGGGCCAGGCGGTGCAGCGTGCACTGCCGCGCCTGGGCTTCGCGGGGATCGCCGACGTCCGCCAGGGGAAGCGATTCGAACTGGAAGTGGAGGGACCGGTCGACCAGGCCGCCCTCGACCGCATCCACAAGATGGCCGAAACGTTCCTCGCCAACACCGTCATCGAAGACTTCACCGTGAAGGTCGAGGCCTGACGGTGACCACTCGCATCGGTGTCGTCACGTTCCCCGGAACGCTCGACGACCGTGACTCGCTGCGCGCCGTCCGCCTCGCGGGGGCCGAGCCGGTCTCGCTCTGGCACCGCGACAAAGACCTCCACCAGGTCGACGCGGTCGTCCTCGCGGGCGGCTTCTCCTACGGGGACTACCTGCGCGCCGGGGCCATCTCCCGCTTCTCGCCGGTGATGGAGACCATCATCGAGCAGGCCAAGGGCGGCATGCCCGTCCTCGGCATCTGCAACGGCTTCCAGGTCCTCACCGAGGCCCACCTGCTGCCGGGGGCGATGCTCCGCAACAACCACCTGCACTTCATCTGCCGCGACCAGAAGCTGCGGGTGGAGAACGCGGAGACCGCGTGGACCGGCGACTACACCGCCGGCCAGGAGATCTCCGTACCTCTCAAGAACATGGACGGCCGGTACGTCGCCGACGAGCGCGTGCTCGACGAACTGGAGGCCGAAGGCCGAGTGGCCTTCCGCTACCTCGACGTCAACCCGAACGGTTCGCTGCGCGACATCGCCGGCATCACCAACGCCGCGGGCAACGTCGTCGGCCTCATGCCCCACCCCGAGCACGCGGTCGAGCCGCTGATCGGGACGGGCCGCACCGACGGCCTCCCGTTCTTCACCTCGGTCCTGAAGAAGCTGGTCAGCGCATGAGCCTCGACACCGTCAAGAACGCCACCGAGACCCCCGACGCCTCCCAGCCCTGGAAGGAGCTCGGCCTCAAGGAGGACGAGTACGCCCGGATCAGGGAGATCCTCGGCCGCCGGCCCACCGGCGCCGAGCTCGCCATGTACTCGGTGATGTGGTCGGAGCACTGCTCGTACAAGAGCAGCAAGGTCCACCTCGCCCAGTTCGGCAAGAAGGCCCCCAAGAACGACGCCATGCTCGTCGGCATCGGCGAGAACGCCGGCGTCGTCGACGTCGGCCAGGGGTACGCGGTCACCTTCAAGGTCGAGTCGCACAACCACCCCTCGTACATCGAGCCCTACCAGGGCGCGGCCACCGGCATCGGCGGCATCGTCCGCGACATCCTCGCGATGGGCGCCCGGCCGGTCGCGGTCGTGGACCCGCTGCGCTTCGGTGCGGCCGACCACCCCGACACCAAGCGCGTCCTGCCGGGCGTCGTCGCGGGCATCGGCGGCTACGGCAACTGCCTGGGCCTGCCGAACATCGGCGGCGAGGTCGTCTTCGACGAGTGCTACCAGGGCAACCCGCTGGTCAATGCCGGCTGCATCGGCGTGATGAAGCACGAGGACATCCACCTCGCCAAGGCCTCCGGCCCCGGCAACAAGGTCATCCTCTACGGCGCCCGCACGGGCGGCGACGGCATCGGCGGCGTCTCCGTGCTGGCCTCGGAGACGTTCGACGACTCCAAGCCCACCAAGCGCCCCGCCGTCCAGGTCGGCGACCCCTTCCAGGAGAAGCTCCTCATCGAGTGCACCCTGGAGATCTTCAAGGAGAAGCTGGTCGCGGGCATCCAGGACCTCGGCGGCGCCGGCCTCTCCTGCGCCACCTCCGAGCTCGCCTCCGCCGGTTCCGGCGGCATGCGGGTCGAGCTGGACACCGTCCCGCTGCGCGACGCGACGCTCTCGCCCGAGGAAATCCTCATGAGCGAGTCGCAGGAGCGCATGTGCGCGATCGTCGAGCCCCAGCACGTCGACCGCTTCATGGAGATCTGCGAGAAGTGGGACGTCATCGCCACCGTCATCGGTGAGGTGACCGACGGCGAGCGCCTGGAGATCTTCTGGCACGGCGAGCAGATCGTGGACGTGCCCCCGGGCACCGTCGCCCACGAGGGTCCCGTCTACAACCGCCCCTTCGCGCGCCCCTCCTGGCAGGACGCGCTCCAGGCGGACGACGCGGGCCGGCTGCCGCGGCCGCAGACCTCCGAGGAGCTGCGCGCGCAGGCCCTGGCCCTGGTCGCCTCCCCGAACCAGGCCTCGAAGTCGTGGGTCACCGACCAGTACGACCGCTTCGTGCAGGGCAACACCGTCCTGTCGCAGCCCGAGGACGCGGGCATGGTCCGCATCGACGAGGAGTCCAACCTCGGCGTCGCCATGGCCACCGACGGCAACGGCCGCTACGCGAAGCTCGACCCGTACACGGGTGCCCAGCTCGCGCTCGCCGAGTCGTACCGCAACGTGGCCGCGACCGGCGCCAAGCCGCTGGCCATCTCCGACTGCCTGAACTTCGGCTCCCCCGAGGACCCGGACGTCATGTGGCAGTTCGCCGAGGCCTGCCGCGGTCTGGCGGACGGCTGCCTGGAGCTGGGCACCCCGGTGACCGGCGGCAACGTCTCGCTCTACAACCAGACCGGTGACGTCGCGATCCACCCGACCCCGGTCGTGGCGGTCCTCGGCGTGATCGACGACGTCAACCGCCGTACGCCGATGGCGTTCTCGGAGGCCGGCCAGCTGCTGTACCTGCTGGGCGACACGGCCGAGGAGTTCGGCGGCTCGGCCTGGTCCCAGGTCGTCCACAACCACCTGGGCGGCATGCCGCCGAAGGTGGACCTGGGCCGCGAGAAGCTGCTCGGCGAGATCCTCATCTCCGCCTCGCGCGACGGCATGATCGACGCCGCGCACGACCTGTCGGACGGCGGCGTGATCCAGGCGCTCACCGAGTCCTGCCTCAAGGGCGGCAACGGTGCGCGCGTGGTGGTCCCGGAGGGCCTGGACGCCTTCACCTTCCTGTTCTCCGAGTCAGCGGGCCGCGCCATCGTGTCGGTCCCGCGCAGCGAGGAGCTCCGCTTCACCGACATGTGCGGTGCGCGGGGCCTGCCGGCCGCGCGCATCGGCGTGGTGGACGGCGAGGAGATCGAGGTCCAGGGCGAGTTCACCCTCCCCCTGGCCGAGCTCCGCGAGGCCCACGAGGCGACGATCCCGGCCCTGCTGGCCTGATCCCCGACGCCCGGCCCACGAGCCCCCGGCCGGATTTCCTCCGGCCGGGGGCTCGTCGCGTTGTTAGCCTCGGTGCGGTCGGAGCCGTACCAACGGGGGGTCGGGGATGTTCGCACCACTGGAGCCGTCACGCGGGGGCCCGCTCCCCGACCGGGGCCGAGTGCGCAATGCGGTCAACGCCGTGGTGCTGCTCGCCGGCATCGGCGGCCTCGCCTTCGGCGGCTGGGCGCTGTACGACGCGTACGGGACCCACCAGGACCGCGAGGCCTCCCGCGCGCTGATCACCGAGGCGTGCGCCGGGCTCGCGGACCCGCGTGCGGTCATGGAGCTGGACGGCGGCGCCGACCGGGTCGTGCTCGGCGGCAAGGACGCCGGCACCGTCGACTTCGAGACCCTCCCGGACGGCTGCGTGCTGAGCCGGGTGGAGGAGCGGGACGGCAAGGACCGTACGTACAGCCAGTTCACGCTGTCCCTGAAGGGGCTGCCGCAGGCACGCGACCTGCACCTCACCGACGACGCGTGGCGGACCGGCCCGTTCCGGACCCGGCGCTCGCAGGACGACGCCACCACGCGGACCGACCAGCCGGACCGGATGCCGCTGGGGGACGGCGCCCTCGGGGACTACGGCCCCGACGACGTCACCGTCGTGGCCCGCTGCGAGCAGCCCGCGAAGTCCGGTACGACCACGCTGATCGTGACGGCGAGGTCCCCGAGCACCGCGCACGAGGCCGCGGACCGCCAGGTCCTGGCCCGCATCGCCCGCCGGGCCGCCGAGGGGGCCGCCGAGAAGTACGGCTGCCGGACGCGGCTGCCCGCCCTCCCGGTCGAACTGCCCCCGCCGGTCACCGCCCTCGGGCCGGTGGGCGAGCGGACGGACAGCTGCGGCTGGTACTCCGCGCACCTGCGGACCGCCGAGCGCGACCGGCTGCCCGACCGGGCCGCCGGAGTCCCCCTCGGCGGATCCGCCCGCGAGGAGGGCTGCCTGCTGGCGATGAGCCGGGAGGGCACCGAGCGGGTGCTCACCCTGCTCACCACGGCGGAACGGGAGGAGCTCATCGGCAGCCTGAAGTACTTCCCCTGGTGGCTGCGGACCCGCGCGTACTTCGGGGACGACGCGGCAGCCGTCGCCGTCCCCGGCCTGCGCAGCCCCGATCCGGTGTTCCCCGGCAAGGCCGGACGCGTGGGGGACGCGCTCTACGGCTCGATGACCTGTCAGGGGCGTACGGCGACCGTCACCCTGGCCGCCCCGTTCCGGTACAAGTCCGTGCTCGGCCCCCGCCTGGACGCCCTGTTCAAGGCCTACGCCGAGGACGTCGCCGCGCGGCGCGGCTGCACGGACCTCGTGCTTCCCGCGCCCGAGTAGGGTCGGAGGATGCCGCCCGCCAGGAAGAAGCCGCGCACCTACGACCCCGCGAAGATCCGCGCTGCCGTGACCGCCCAGTTCGGGCACGTCGCCGCCGCCGTGGGCGAGTTGGGCCCCGAGCAGCTGGCACGGCCCAGCGGGCTCGGGGAGTGGTCCGTCGCCGAACTCTGCGCGCACGTCGCCTGGATCGCCGACTCGCTCGCCGCCGGGCTGTCCCGGCCGCCCGCCGCCGTCCCCGAGCTGACCGTCACCGAGTGGCCCTTCGCCACCGCCTCCCTCGCCGGGAAGATCTCCGAGGCGGCCCGGGAGACCCTGACCGGCGCCCCGCTCCCCGAGCTCTACGAGCGGGCGGCCGCCCGGATGGCGGAGCAGCTGGCGGCCAACCCGGGCAGCCGGGTGCTGGAGCTGTGGATCGGCGACATGACCCTCGCCGACTTCCTGGTCACCCGGACCGTCGAGCTGGTGGTCCACACCGACGACCTGAACCGGGCCACCGGACTGGACATCCCGATCGACCGGCAGGCCCTCGCCGCCTGCACCCGGCTGCTCGCCGACGCCCTCGCGTTCAAGGCGCCGGGCGGCTCGGTCGAGGTACGGGTGCCGCCCTTCGCGGTGGTCCAGTGCATCGAGGGGCCCCGGCACACCCGCGGCACCCCGCCGAACGTCGTGGAGACCGACCCGCTGACCTGGCTCCGGCTCGCGACGGGCCGTACGGGATGGGCCGAGGCCCTGGACGCGGCGCAGGTCCGCGCGAGCGGCGAGCGGGCCGACCTCTCCGCGCTGCTGCCGCTGATGAGCTGATGAGCCGACGGGCCGGCGGGCGGACGGAACCGCTCCGGCACGGGTCCCGTCCCACGGGCATGCGTAGATACCGGTACGTCCACGCGTCCGCGGCCCTCGCGGCCCTCGTACTCGCCCTCACCGGCTGCGGCCGGTCCGAGGAGGGCGGCGCCGGCCCGCTCCCCGACGTCGAGGGGTCCTGGCAGGTCGAGTCCCTGACCACCGGGGGCCGGACCATGCACGCCCCCGAGACCGCCGTCTTGGAGATCCGGCACGAAAAGGCCGGGGGGAACTACGGCTGCAACGGCTTCGGCGCGGAGATCGTGTTCGAGGGAACCTCCGCGCTGACCGTCACCCCGGGCCCCGCGACCCTCGTGGGCTGCAAGAACCTCGACTTCGAGAAGGAGCTCACCAAGCTCTTCAAGGGCCGGCTGACCATCGACCGGGGACCCGGCCGGCTCACCCTGAAGACCGCGGACGGGAGCACCATCGCCATGACCCCGAGGCCCCCGGCGGTGGACGCCCCCCTCACGGCCACCGAGTGGACCGTCGACGCCACGGTGAACGGCGACACGGTGACCTCCCTGCCCCTGGAGGCGGGCGGCAAGGCCCACTTCGTGATCACCGACGGCACCGCGGCCGGCAGCCTCGGCTGCAACCGGTTCAGCGCCAAGGCCACCGTCGAGGGATCCATGCTCACCTTCGGGCCGCTCACCTCCACCCGGATGGCCTGCGAGGGCCAGGTGGGAGCGGTGGAGCGGGCGCTGACCGACCTGTTCGGCAGCGGGCCGCTCACCTGGAAGATCCAGGACCGCACCCTCACCCTCACCGCCCCCGACGGCAACGGCCTGACGGCGGAGGCAGCCTCCGCCGCGGAATGACCGGGCGCGGGCCGCACCCCCGCGTACGAGGCCCCGGCACCGAGCCGGCGGCGGCCCGGGCCTCCGCCCGGCCCGGCCCCGCCGGCCCGGTCTGCGCCCTGCCCGGTCCGCTCCGGCCCGGCCCTGTGAGGTCCCGCCGGCCCGTCCCGCCCGCCCCGCCCCGCCCGCCCCGTCCGGTCCGCCCCGTCCGGTCCGCGCCGGATCAGCTCGGGTAGGGCAGCAGGCCCGCGTCCGTCTTCTCCCAGGCCGCCCGCAACTCCGCCAGCCGGGCCGGCTCCACGGCCGCCTTGTCGGCCTGCTCCCGGATGTCCCCGGCCAGGTTGAAGAGCTGGTCCCGGCCGGACTTGCCGCGGTAGTACTTCCAGTCGCCGCGCCGCAGCGCCCGCTCCCCGCGGACCCGCCAGAACAGGTTCCGCTCGGCGACGCGCTCGCCGCGCAGCAGGTATCCGGCCAGGCTCACCCCGTCCAGCGGGTAGGCCCGGTTCGGCCGGGTCCCGGCCAGCTCCAGCAGGGTCGCCGTCCAGTCCGGGCTGAAGACGGGGACGTGGCTGACCTGGCCGCCGTCCAGGCGCGCGGGCCAGCGCACGATGTTCGGCACCCGGATCCCGCCCTCCTGCAGCGAGGCCTTGTTGCCGGAGAGCGGCCAGTTGTAGGAGAAGCGCTCGCCGCCGTTGTCGCTGGAGAAGACGACGACGGTGTCGCGGGCCTGCCCCGAGCGGTCGAGGGCGCGCAGCACCTCGCCGATGGAGCGGTCCAGGTCCTCGACCATCTCCTTGTACTTCTCGACCGAGCCGCCGTCCTGGTGCCACAGCGCGCGCCCGTCGCCCGCCTTGATCCGCCGGACGATCTCGGCGCTCTGCTCGGTGTCCCCGTCGGCGATCCACGGCCAGTGCGGGGTGGTGAAGTTGAGGTTCAGCAGCCACGGCTTGCCGCCGTGGTCGCGGGAGACGTACTCGCTCGCCCGCTCGGTGATGATCCGCGTGTAGTAGCGCAGGTCCTTGTACTCGGCGTCGCCCTCGTAGAGGTCGTACTCGCCGCCCAGGCCCAGCTTGGAGTAGTACTCCAGGGCCCCGCCGAAGTTCCCGAAGAACTCGTCCCAGCCGGACCTGGTCGGGCTGTAGTCGGGGAGGTGGCCCGCGTGCCACTTGCCGATCAGCGCGGTGGCGTAGCCGGACTCCTTCAGCAGCGAGGCCAGCGTCGGATGCGTCGGCTCCAGGCCCGCCGACTTGTCGGCGATCGGCTCGGCGAGCCCGCCCTTGGTTCGGCCCGGGTAGCGGCCGGTGTACAGGCTGAAGCGGGTCGGCGAGCAGGTCGCGGAGCCGGAGTAGGCGTCGGTGAAGCGGACGCCCTGGCGGGCGAGGCGGTCCAGGTTCGGGGTCTTGATGTGCGGGGACCCGTACGAGGACAGGTCGGCCCAACCGAGGTCGTCCCCGAGGATGAACAGGATGTTCGGCCGCCGCGACTGCCGCTCCCGGGCGGCCCGGAACTCCCGCTCCTGGGGGCCGGCATCCTGGGCCGCGGCCGCCGCCGGGGCCGCTCCCAGCCCCACGGCGGCGGTGGCCGCGGTCGCTCCGACGGCGCCGCCGAAGGCACGGCGGGACAGCTTGGATTCATACGAAGACACAAGTACTCCAGGGCATGGCGGCGCGGCCGGCCGACGGCGGCGCGGGACGGCGCGCGGCATCGGCGGCAGCCGCCGGCGAACGGCGAAAACAAGCCGGTGAGGCGGAGGGGGAAGGCAGCGGAAAAGGACGCGGAGCGGCCGAACGGCCAAGGCCCGCTTGGACCCGGACGGGCCGGAAGGGGGAAATGATCAGCCAGGGGTCACTGCACCGCGCCGCATGGCTACGGGCGACAGATGGCGCTCGCGACACGGACCAGGTCTACGTGGCGGCGCTCGACGAGGGTGACGGAACGGTCACCGAGAGGCTGCATGGGTCGAGAGCCTGTACGAGTGCGCTCGTAGATGTCAACAAGGGCATCCGAATACCGAGACGGGGGTGATCCGTCACCCTCTGTGCTGTGACATTTCCCGGCCGTCGCGAATTCGGACCAGTGGTCGATCTCGCCTACACTCGGGGTGTGCCTCGTGGTGATGGACGACTCAACCACGACCTGCTCCCCGGCGAAAAGGGCCCCCAGGACGCTTGTGGCGTCTTCGGTGTCTGGGCTCCGGGTGAAGAGGTCGCCAAGCTCACCTACTTCGGACTGTATGCATTGCAGCACCGCGGACAAGAGTCCGCGGGAATCGCTGTGAGCAACGGTTCCCAGATCCTCGTCTTCAAGGACATGGGACTTGTTTCCCAGGTCTTCGACGAAACCTCCCTCGGTTCGCTCCAAGGTCATATCGCGGTCGGTCACGCCCGCTACTCGACCACCGGGGCATCCGTCTGGGAGAACGCTCAGCCCACTTTCCGGGCGACCGCCCACGGCTCCATTGCCCTGGGTCACAACGGCAACTTGGTGAACACCGCCGAGCTCGCCGAGATGGTCGCCGACCTCCCGCGTCAGGACGGCCGTGCCACCCAGGTGGCCGCCACCAATGACACCGACCTCGTGACCGCCCTCCTCGCCGGCCAGACCGACGACGACGGCAAGCCCCTGACCATCGAGGAGTCGGCCGCCAAGGTCCTGCCTCAGGTCAAGGGCGCCTTCTCGCTCGTCTTCATGGACGAGGGGACCCTCTACACCGCCCGTGACCCGCAGGGCATCCGCCCGCTGGTCCTCGGCCGCCTCGAGCGCGGCTGGGTGGTCGCGAGCGAGACCGCCGCCCTCGACATCTGCGGCGCCAGCTTCGTCCGCGAGGTCGAGCCGGGCGAGCTCATCGCGATCGACGAGAACGGTCTGCGCACCTCCCGATTCGCGGAAGCGAAGCCCAAGGGCTGTGTGTTCGAGTACGTCTACCTGGCGCGCCCGGACACCGACATCGCCGGCCGGAACGTCTACCTCTCGCGCGTCGAGATGGGCCGCCGCCTGGCCAAGGAAGCCCCGGTCGACGCCGACCTGGTGATAGCGACGCCGGAGTCGGGTACCCCCGCCGCCGTCGGATACGCCGAGGCCAGCGGGATCCCGTACGGCTCCGGCCTGGTCAAGAACGCCTACGTGGGCCGGACCTTCATCCAGCCCTCGCAGACGATCCGCCAGCTCGGCATCCGCCTCAAGCTCAACCCCCTCAAGGAAGTCATCCGGGGCAAGCGCCTGGTGGTCGTCGACGACTCGATCGTCCGCGGCAACACCCAGCGCGCCCTCGTGAAGATGCTCCGCGAGGCCGGCGCGGCCGAGGTCCACATCCGGATCTCCTCGCCGCCGGTGAAGTGGCCGTGCTTCTTCGGCATCGACTTCGCCACCCGGGCCGAGCTGATCGCCAACGGCATGACGGTCGACGAGATCGCCACGTCGCTCGGCGCGGACTCGCTCTCGTACATCTCGCTCGATTCGATGATCGAGGCGACGACCATCCAGAAGCCCAACCTCTGCCGTGCCTGCTTCGACGGCGAGTACCCGATGGAACTGCCCGACCCGCAGCTCCTCGGCAAGCAGCTGCTGGAGAACGAGCTGGCCGGCGGCACGGACGCCGCCGACGCGCTCCGTCGCCCGTAGGTCCGTGGGCCGGCCCTCACCGGGCCGGCCCGGCTCCACCTGCGCCGGACCCGCCTTTGAGGCTTCTCCCGGGAGCCGGCACCACACGCAGCAACGACACGAAAGCTCTCGCCTGTCATGACAGAGAAGACCACCGGTGCCAGCTACGCAGCCGCCGGCGTCGACATCGAAGCGGGCGACCGCGCCGTCGAGCTGATGAAGGAGTGGGTGAAGAAGACGCAGCGCCCCGAGGTCCTCGGCGGCCTCGGCGGCTTCGCCGGCCTCTTCGACGCCTCCGCCCTCAAGCGCTACGAGCGCCCGCTGCTCGCCTCCGCCACCGACGGGGTCGGCACGAAGGTCGACATCGCCCGCCAGATGGGCGTGTACGACACGATCGGCCACGACCTGGTCGCGATGGTCATGGACGACATCGTGGTCTGCGGCGCCGAGCCCCTCTTCATGACCGACTACATCTGCGTAGGCAAGGTCCACCCCGAGCGTGTCGCGGCCATCGTCAAGGGCATCGCCGAGGGCTGCGTCCTCGCCGGAACCGCCCTGGTCGGCGGCGAGACCGCCGAACACCCGGGCCTGCTGGGTCCGGACGACTTCGACGTGGCGGGCGCCGGCACCGGTGTCGTCGAGTACGACCGGCTGCTGGGCGCCGATCGCATCCGTACGGGGGACGCCGTCATCGCGATGGCATCGTCCGGCCTTCACTCGAACGGGTACTCGCTGGTCCGGCACGTGCTCTTCGACCGGGCCGGGATGTCCCTGGAGCAGGAGATCGCGGAGCTCGGCCGCACCCTCGGCGAGGAACTCCTGGAGCCCACCAAGATCTACTCGCTGGACTGCCTGGCCCTCACCCGCACGGCCGAGGTCCACGCCTTCTCGCACATCACGGGCGGCGGCCTCGCGGCGAACCTGGCCCGGGTGATCCCGGACCACCTGCACGCCACGGTCGACCGCACGACCTGGGCCCCCGGCGCGATCTTCGACCTGGTCGGCAAGGCCGGTCAGGTGGAGCAGCTGGAGCTGGAGAAGACCCTGAACATGGGGGTCGGCATGATGGCCGTCGTTCCGCAGGAGTCCGTCGAGGTGGCGCTGACCGCGCTGGCCGACCGGGGCGTCGACGCCTGGGTCGCGGGCGAGATCCTGGACCGCGGCGACCGTACCGAGGGCGCGACCCTCACCGGTTCCTACGCGAGCTGAGCAGCACTGAAACCCGGCCCTGGGCAATGCCCGGGACCGGGTTTCGGTATTTGCTTCTATTGGTGCAGACGCCCGAGAGCGTCAAGCGCCGCGACGCTGTGCCGACGGACCGGACTCTTCGTCCTCGTCCTCGTCGTCATCGCTGTTGTACAGATCCGCGTACTTGGCGTACGGGTCGTCGTCGTCCTGATCGTCATCGACTTCGACCGGCTCGCTGATAGGCAGCGGCTCTGTCGGCGATGCGCCCAGCTCATTGGCCAGACGCGAGAGGTCAGTCCCGCCGCTGTTGTACTTCAGCTGGCGGGCGACCTTTGTCTGCTTGGCCTTGGCCCGGCCGCGCCCCATGGCTCGACCCCCTCGGTGACGGGGCTCGACGGCCCCAGAGTCTGACACGCGTTCATGGTTCGGAGCGGGCTCTCCGTGGAGAGACCGTCCGTAGGGGTTTAACGGTACCTGCTTCCGCGGCCATACGGTACGCCGCCCGCATGACGCGCCCCGGTGCAGAACCAACAAGGCGCCCCGTCCTCGCTGGTCAACCGTGATTTTAACGCGTTCCTGGCCCGCGACCCGCCGAAGTGCAGTGAGTTCTGTCTCCCCGCACCCCGGCGGGCGCGCCGAAGTGTCCCCGGAAGGGTCAGACCGCGCGGGCGGCGCGGGCGTCCGCCATCCGCTGCTCGGCGATCCGGTCGGCCGCGGCGGCCGGCGGAATGCCGTCCGACTTCGCGCGAGCAAAGATCTCCAGGGTGGTGTCGAAGATCTTCGTGGCCTTGGCCTTGCACCGGTCGAAGTCGAAGCCGACCAGCTCGTCGGCGACCTGGATCACGCCGCCCGCGTTGACGACGTAGTCCGGGGCGTAGAGGATCCCGCGGTCTTCGAGGTCCTTCTCGATGCCGGCGTGGGCGAGCTGGTTGTTGGCCGCGCCGCAGACGATCCGCGCGGTGAGGGCCGGCACGGTGTCGTCGTTCAGGGCGCCGCCCAGCGCGCAGGGGGCGTAGATGTCCAGGCCCTCGACGCGGATCAGCGCGTCGGTGTCGGCGACCGCGGTGACCTTGCCCCGGTGCTTGTCGAGGATCCGCTGCACGGACTCCTCGCGCACGTCGGTGATCACGACCTCGGCGCCGTCCTCGAGGAGGTGCTCGACCAGGTAGTGGCCGACCTTGCCGACACCGGCGACGCCGACCTTGCGGCCGCGCAGCGTCGGGTCGCCCCACACGTGCTGGGCGCTGGCGCGCATCCCCTGGAAGACACCGAAGGCGGTGAGCACCGAGGAGTCGCCGGCGCCGCCGTTCTCGGGGGAGCGGCCGGTCGCCCAGCGGGTCGCGCGGGCCACGACGTCCATGTCCGCCACGAAGGTGCCGACGTCGCAGGCCGTCACGTAGCGGCCGCCGAGGGACTCCACGAACCGGCCGTAGGCCAGCAGCAGTTCCTCGGACTTCAGGACGTCGGGGTCGCCGATGATCACGGCCTTGCCGCCGCCCAGGTCGAGACCGGCGAGGGCGTTCTTGTACGACATGCCGCGCGAGAGGTTGAGCGCGTCACGGACGGCCTCCTCGTCGGAGGCGTACGCGTGGAAGCGCGTGCCGCCGAGGGCGGGGCCCAGGGCGGTGGAGTGGATGGCGATGACGGCCTTGAGGCCGGTGGCGCGGTCCTGGCACAGCACGACTTGCTCGTGTCCGCCCTGCTCCGTGCGGAACAGGGTGTGCAGGACGCCGTCGGTCATTTCGGTCACGGTGGTGACTCCCATGGAAGAGATGCGGCGGATTCCACGCGCGCCCTGCGGGTGGGGGCGAGCGTGCTGGGAGCAGAGTAAGACCTCCCGGGCGTGCGGAGGCGACCTGTCCAGAGATCGGAACTCTCCCGGAGTACGAGGGGGCGTGCGGAGTACCGCGGCGCCGCCGGGGGGAGTACGACAGCGTGAGCGAAACCCCCGATCCCCCGCGGCCCTCCGTGCGCCCGGCGCCGACCGTTCCGTACGCCTCCTACCTGCGCGTCTACGAGCCCCTCGCGGCGTTCCCCGAGCCGGAGCGTGCGCACTGGGCCGACTACGCCCGGCGCGGGACGGCCCCGACCGCCCAGGACGAACTTCGCCGGTCGCTCACCGACTTGGTGCGGGTCCCCGTGGTGGGGGTGCCGGCCCACGAGAGCGCGGACGCGTTCACGGCGGAGGTCGACGGGGTGCTGCTGGTCTGCCCGTGGCGGACCAGGCTGCGCGGCTGGCTGGCGCTCCAGGAGCTGGTCGAGTGGTTCCCGCTCCCGGTGCTCGACGCGGCGCTCCCGCCGACGGCCCGCAGGCGGGCCGCTGAGGAGTACGAGCGCTGGCGCGAGCGGAACCCGGACGCCCGGCCGTGGATCCGCACGGGGGTGTGGCAGGTCCCGCTGCGCTGGTTCGTGCTGGTGGCGGACGAGGAGCGGGAGTACGTGCCCGGCGAACGGCTGCGCTACCGGACGCCCATGGTGCAGGCCCGCCGCCGGCTCGCGCGGACCCTGCGGACGCTCCGGGAGGCGGAGGGCCACGGCTACGAGCCGCTCGCCGAGGGGCTGGTGGAGGTCGGGAGCTGGCTGGAGGAGTTCCATCCGAAGTCGATGGTCGAGCTGGACTACGGCGGACTGCTGCACGCGCTGCCGGCCGACCGGCTGGCGGACGACCGGTCCGCGGGGGAACT
The DNA here is from genome assembly GCF_044541755.1 of Streptomyces sp. NPDC085524. Taxonomy (NCBI): domain Bacteria; kingdom Bacillati; phylum Actinomycetota; class Actinomycetes; order Kitasatosporales; family Streptomycetaceae; genus Streptomyces; species Streptomyces sp. NPDC085524. The sequence continues at coordinate 39,743 of NZ_JBITTH010000004.1, read as the reverse complement.
GGCGGCGGGCGTCGCGGCGCTGCGGGCCGGTGACACCGGAGGGGCTGCCGAGGCGTACGGGGAGCTGGCGGACCGGTGGAGGGCAGTCCGGGAGAGACTGTTCGCGAATTAGTCGGCGGGGGGGGTCCCCGGGCTCCGCGGGGCCCACGGACACCGTTCCGTACCGGTGCGTATCGGTCGATCGGCCATAAGTCGCTGATCAGCGGCCTGATCATGGCATTCGGGACGTAGTGCCAGGACCTACGTCCCGATACGGGCCATTGGCCCAAGCGTGACGGACCGCACTAACTACACCCTTGCGCCCTTCCCCTACCCTCGTGCCAAAATAGGACAAGGAGTCCGGGGAGGGTTCCTTCCGCCCAACTAAGGGCGGAATGCTCGGCATTGCGCTCTACGGGGGGTCTGACGACTCCTGATTGTTCTGTGACTGATCGTCACAGTGGGGTGACTGTCCGTTATGGGGCGGTCCATCGGGCTTCCGCCGCTGATGAACACCTCGGAGGGCAATTCCGTCGGTTTGGCCCTTGGGGCTGGACGGATGGTGTAGTTGTAGTGCCGAGGACAAGCCGTTCGTCCTATAACCGACTCGGCCCGCGTATGTCCATTTCGGGCAACGCGGGCCAAGGTGCAGAATTTAGAGGAAAGAACCGAGATGGTTCGGTTCTCCCGAGGAGGCCGCTCATGACCGCTCGCACCCCTGATGCCGAGCCGCTGCTGACCCCGGCTGAGGTTGCCACGATGTTCCGCGTGGACCCGAAGACGGTCACCCGCTGGGCCAAGGCTGGCAAGCTCACGTCCATCCGCACCCTGGGTGGACACCGCCGTTACCGCGAGGCCGAGGTCCGCGCACTGCTTGCGGGAATTCCGCAGCAGCGCAGCGAGGCCTGAGGTTCGCAGCACCCCTTTTAGGGGACATCTCCCGGCATCAGCCGGGGGAGGGTCTGAATCGGGTCCCCCAATCCGACGAAACCCACACAGCTTCATGCGACGGGACCTGCCCCAACAGTTCCTGTCGTCCGATCGCGCTGGACTCCGCCGGGTCCAGCGCGATCTTTTTTATGCGCTGGTCAGGGCGGTGCGGGGTGGCGCGGGCAGCGTCGGCGATGAGGTGCCATTGCACATATTAAATCGAGGCCGCGTAGGGGTGCGATAAACGTGCGAGTCTCAAAAACTCATGTGGTGACTCCCGTCACAGATGATCACTCTTGTATTTCCGGCAATGCACCCCGTAAGGGGACGTGCACGGCGCAGCGCATCATGCGAACGGGGGATTCCCGGGACGGCGGGCCGGGGCGGAAGGTGCAGGAAGGGCCGGAGGGACCTCGCAGGCCGACCGGTCGGTAACCGGACCCCTCCGTGAGGATCTATGCACCCCACCGAGGGCCTATGCGGCCCCCTGAGGCCCTCCGGGGGTCTCCGTGGTCACGGGGCCCGCCGTGGTGAAGACGGCGCCTCCAGGGCGTCCCCAGGGCCACCCGGGGCGAACGGGCCTGTCAACGCGTCAGGGCCCGTATCCCTGGGGGGATACGGGCCCTGACGTTGTTGCGATCCTGACGGGACTTGAACCCGCGACCTCCACCTTGACAGGGTGGCGAGCTAACCAACTGCTCCACAGGACCTTGTTTCGCAGCCGATCGGCGTGGCTGCGAAACAGACTGTACAGCAGCTCAGGGGGTGCGGTCGAACCCGATCACGGGGCCGCCGCGTCGACGGCCTTCACGATGCGCTTGTCGGAGATCGGATACGCCGTGCCGAGCGCGTGCGCGAAGTAACTCACCCGCAGTTCCTCGATCATCCAGCGGATGTCCGTGACGGCCGACGGGACGGGCCGGCCCTTCGGCAACTGCTCCAGCAGCCAGGCGTACTCGTCCTGCATCTCGTGGACCTTCTCCATGCGCGTGGTGTCGCGCTGGACGCCCGTGGGCATCTGCTGGAGCCGCCGGTCGGCCGCCACCAGGTAGCGCATCAGGTCCGCCAGCCTGCGCAGTCCCGTGAGGGTCACGAAGCCGGCCGGCATGAGGGCGGCCAGCTGGGTCTTCACGTCCTGGATGTTGGCGACCAGGGCCAGGCTGCTCGTGGACTTGAGCCGCCGCTCGCAGGCCTGCCAGGCGGCCAGCACCTGCTGGACCTGGCCCACCGTCCGCACGGTGGTGTCCACCAGGTCGGCGCGGACCGCCTCGTAGAGCTTGCGGAAGCCCGCCTCGTCCCACGCGGGGCCGCCGTGGTCGGCGATCAGCTTGTCGGTCGCGGCGGTGGCGCAGTCGTCGAACAGCGCCTGGATGGAGCCGTGCGGGTTCCTGGACAGGGCCAGCTTCTGCTGGTTCGTCAGATGGTCCGAGGCGAACTTCGCCGGGTTCACCGGGATGTTCAGCAGGATGAGGCGCCGGGTGCCCAGCCACATCGCCTGCTGCTGCTCGGCCTCCGTGTCGAAGAGCCGTACGGAGACGCTCGAGCCCTCGTCCACCAGCGCCGGATACGCCTTCACCGGCTGTCCCGCCCGCCGGGTCTCGAAGACCTTGGCCAGCGTGCCGATCGTCCAGTCGGTCAGCCCGGTCCGCTCCACCGACTCCCCGCCGGCCCGCTCGGCCGTGGCCGCGGCGGCCTTGGAGAGGGCCTGGCGGGCCTTCGGCTTCAGCTTCAGCCGCAGCGTCTCCAGGTCCTTGTCCTCGGCGAGCTTCTTGCGACGCTCGTCGACGATCCGGAAGGTGATCTTCAGGTGGTCCGGGATCCGGGTCAGGTCGAAGTCCTCGGCCGAGACCGGCACCCCGACCATCCGCTGGAGCTCGCGCGCCAGCGTCACCGGCAGCGGCTCCTGCAGGGGCACGGCGGTGTCCAGGAAGCGGCCCGCGTAGTTCGGCGCGGGCACGTAGTGGCGGCGGATCGGCTTGGGCAGCGAGCGGATCAGCTCGGTGACTACCTCCTCGCGCAGGCCGGGGATCTGCCAGTCGAAGCCCTGGTCGGTGACCTGGTTCAGCACCTGGAGCGGGATGTGGACGGTCACGCCGTCCGCGTCCGCGCCGGGCTCGAACTGGTAGGTCACCCGGAACTTCAGCTGCCCCTGGCGCCAGGTGTCCGGATAGTCGGCCTTGGTGACCCCGGCCGCCTTCTCCGTCAGCAGCATCTCCCGCTCGAAGTCGAGCAGTTCGGGCTCGTCCCGCTTCTTGTGCTTCCACCAGGAGTCGAAGTGCGCCCCCGACACCACGTGCTCGGGGATCTTCTGGTCGTAGAAGTCGAAGAGCGTCTCGTCGTCCACCACGATGTCGCGGCGGCGGGCCCGGTTCTCCAGCTCCTCCACCTCGGTGAGGAGCTTGCGGTTGTCGGCGTAGAACTTGTGGTGCGTCCGCCAGTCGCCCTCGACCAGTGCGTTGCGGATGAACAGCTCGCGCGAGACCTCGGGGTCGATCCGGCCGTAGTTGATCTTCCGCTGGGCGACGATCGGTACTCCGTACAGCGTGACCTTCTCGTACGCCATCACCGCGGCCTGGTCCTTCTCCCAGTGCGGCTCGCTGTAGGTGCGCTTGATCAGGTGCTGGGCCAGCGGCTCCACCCACTCGGGCTCCACCTTGGCGTTCACCCGGGCCCACAGCCGCGAGGTCTCCACCAGCTCCGCCGACATCAGGAACTTCGGCTGCTTCTTGAACAGCGACGAGCCCGGGAAGATCGCGAACTTCGCCGACCGGGCGCCCAGGTACTCGTTCTTGTCGGTGTCCTTGAGCCCGATGTGCGACAGCAGGCCGGCCAGCAGCGAGATGTGGACGCTCGTCTCGGGGGCGTCGGCCTCGTTGACGTGGATGCCCATGGTCTTGGCGACCGTGCGCAGCTGCGAGTAGATGTCCTGCCACTCGCGGATCCGCAGGAAGTTCAGGTACTCCTGCTTGCACATCCGGCGGAACGAGGACGAGCCGCGCTCCTTCTGCTGCTCGCGGACGTAGCGCCACATGTTGAGGAACGACAGGAAGTCGCTCGTCTCGTCCTTGAAGCGGGCGTGGTTCTGGTCGGCCTGGGTCTGCTTGTCCGAGGGCCGCTCGCGCGGGTCCTGGATGGACAGGGCCGCCGCGATGACCATGACCTCGCGGACGCAGTTGTTCTTGTCGGCCTCGACGACCATGCGGGCCAGGCGCGGGTCGACGGGCAGCTGGGACAGCTGGCGGCCCATCTGCGTCAGCCGCTTCTTGGGGTCCTTCTCGGCCGGGTCCAGCGCCCCGAGCTCCTGGAGGAGCTGCACGCCGTCGCGGATGTTGCGGTGGTCCGGCGGGTCGATGAAGGGGAACTTCTCGATCTCGCCGAGGCCGGCCGCGGTCATCTGGAGGATGACGGACGCCAGGTTCGTGCGCAGGATCTCGGCGTCGGTGAACTCGGGACGGGCGTTGAAGTCGTCCTCGGAGTACAGCCGGATGCAGATGCCGTCGCTGGTACGCCCGCAGCGGCCCTTGCGCTGGTTGGCGCTGGCCTGCGAGATCCGCTCGATGGGCAGCCGCTGCACCTTCGTGCGATGGCTGTAGCGGGAGATCCGGGCGTTGCCCGGGTCGATCACGTACTTGATGCCCGGGACGGTCAGGGAGGTCTCGGCGACGTTGGTCGCGAGGACGATCCGGCGGCCGGTGTGGGGCTGGAAGACCCGGTGCTGCTCCGCGTGCGAGAGGCGGGCGTAGAGCGGCAGCACCTCGGTGAACCGCAGTTTCTTCTTGATCAGCGCGTCCGCGGTGTCGCGGATCTCGCGCTCTCCGGAGAGGAAGACCAGGATGTCGCCGGGCCCCTCCGCCTGGAGCTCGTCGACCGCGTCGCAGATGGCGGTGATCTGGTCCCGGTCGCTCTCCTCGCTGTCCTCCTCGAGGAGCGGCCGGTACCGGACCTCCACCGGATAGGTCCGCCCGCTGACCTCGACGATCGGGGCGTCCCCGAAGTGCCGGGAGAAGCGCTCGGGGTCGATGGTCGCCGAGGTGATGACGACCTTGAGGTCGGGGCGCTTCGGCAGCAGCGTGGCCAGGTAGCCGAGCAGGAAGTCGATGTTCAGCGACCGCTCGTGCGCCTCGTCGATGATGATCGTGTCGTACGCGCGCAGCTCGCGGTCCGTCTGGATCTCGGCGAGCAGGATGCCGTCGGTCATCAGCTTCACGAAGGTCGCGTCCTGGTCCACCTGGTCGGTGAACCGGACCTTCCAGCCGACCGTCTGGCCGATCTCGGACTTCAGCTCCTCCGCGATGCGCTCCGCGACGGTGCGGGCCGCGATCCGGCGGGGCTGGGTGTGCCCGATCATGCCCCGGACGCCGCGGCCCAGCTCCATGCAGATCTTGGGGATCTGCGTGGTCTTGCCGGAGCCGGTCTCGCCCGCGACGATCACGACCTGGTGGTCGCGTATCGCCTCGGCGATCTCGTCCTTCTTCTGGCTGACGGGCAGGTTCTCGGGATACGTGACCTCGGGCATGCGCGAGGCACGGCCGGCCAGTCGCGCGGCGGCCTTCGCGGCCTCCGCGGCGATCTCGTCGAGCACGGCCTGCTTGGCCTCGGGCTTGCGGATACGGCGGGCGCCTTCGAGGCGGCGGCCGAGGCGGTGCGCGTCGCGGAGGGAGATCTCACCGAGAAGCGTCTGCAGGGCGGCGAAGGAAGTAGACATACCTGATCGAGGATCTCACCTGGCCCCTCCGGGTGGCGAACGCATTTGTCGGGCGGACCCGTACCATTTCGGGACGAGTCCCCCGCCCCCCGTCCGTGAGAGGCCCCACGCATGCCCGTCGCCTCCGGCGCGGACCGCTTGATCCGCAGGCGTCCGGGACTCCGCCCCTGCCCGTCGCCTCCGGCGCGGGCCGCTTTGGGCGCGCTGGTTCGGGACTCCGTCCCCGTTCGCCGCAGCTGCCCGTCCCCCTGCGGCGCGCCGCACCCTCAGGCCGGCCCGCCCCCTCAGGCCGGCCCGCACTGTCCGGCCCGGCCGCACCCTCCAGCCCGTCCGGCGTTTGAGGACCGGGTCCGGGCGGAGCCCGGTTTCGGGAAGGGGCGGGGTGGGGGAAAGGCCCCGCGCAGCGGCCCGCACGCGCAGGGCCGTCGGGGCCGGGCGCGCGGCGGGGCACCTCCTCGGCCGTCGAACGTTTCCACGGGGTCGGCCGAAGTACGGGGTGGTTGCGTTCGACGCCCTGCGGGGGCGCCCCACCGCACACCCGACCCCGACGGCGCGGCGGTGCGGCCCGCGGGGCAAACCCCCACCACGCCCCCAGGCGAGGGCACCGCACCCACACCCATATCCGTATCCGCAGTCCTGGAGCCGCACCCCGTATGTCTTCCTCCCGCAAGTCCCCCCGGCCCTTCCTGATCCCCGCCGGCGTAGCCCTCGCCGCGGTGACCCTCGGGATCGTGTCCTGGCAGGCCACCGCCCCGGCGGAGAAGGGGTCCGGCGGGGCGGTGGCCGCCGCGCCGCCCCGTGAGGACCCCGCCGCCGCGCAGCTGAAGGCGCTGGCCCGCAGGGAGGACGGCGACAAACTCGCCGTGGGCCGCGCCGACGCGCCCGTCGTGCTGATCGAGTACTCCGACTTCAAGTGCGGCTACTGCGCGAAGTTCGCCCGCGACACCGAGCCCGAGCTGGTGAAGAAGTACGTGGCGGACGGCACCCTCCGCATCGAGTGGCGCAACTTCCCGATCTTCGGTGCCGAATCCGAGGCCGCCGCCAAGGCCGCCTGGGCGGCGGGCCGGCAGGACAGGTTCCAGCAGTTCCACGCCGCCGCGTACGCCGAGGGCGCGAAGGACAAGGGCTTCGGCGAGGACCGGCTGCTGGAGCTGGCCCGCGCGGCCGGGGTTCCCGACCTGGAGCGCTTCAAGGCGGACATGGCCGGGGACGAGGCCGCCGCGGCCCTGAAGAAGGACCAGGAGGAGGGCTACCGGATCGGCGTCAGCTCCACCCCGTCCTTCCTGGTGGGAGGGAAGCCGATCGCCGGGGCCCAGCCGCTCCGGGCGTTCGAGTCCGCCATCGCCGAGGCCGCCGCGGCGGCGAAGCAGTGACCATCGGATACCTGGCCGCCCTGCTCGGCGGCCTCCTCGCCCTGCTCAGCCCGTGCAGCGCACTGCTGCTGCCCGCCTTCTTCGCGTACTCGATCGACTCCGCCTCGCGGCTGCTGGCGCGGACCGGGATCTTCTACGCGGGCCTCGCCGGCACCCTCGTCCCGTTGGGGGCGGCGGGCTCGTACGCCGGGCGGTTCTTCCACGCCAACCGCGACGGGCTCGTCCTGGCCGGCGGCTGGCTGATCATCGCGCTCGGCCTCGCGCAGATCCTCGGCCTCGGCTTCGCGCCGAAGCGGCTCTCGGAGCTGTCCGGCCGGATCCGGCCGACCACCGCCCTGTCGGTGTACGCGCTGGGGGCGGTCTACGGCCTGGCCGGCTTCTGCGCCGGCCCGATCCTCGGCAGCGTGCTGACGGTGGCGGCGGTCAGCGGAAGCCCGGTCTACGGCGGCCTGCTGCTGGCGGTGTACGCGCTCGGGATGGCCGTACCGCTGTTCGTGCTGGCCCTGCTCTGGGAGCGGTTCGAGCTGGGCAGGCGGCGCTGGCTGCGCGGGCGGGCCCTGAAGGTGGGCCGCTTCGGGCTGCACACCACCTCGCTGCTGTCCGGGCTGTTCTTCATCGCCCTGGGCACGCTGTTCCTCGTCTACGACGGCGCGAGCGCGCTGCCGGGCCTGCTGGACGTGGACGACTCGTACGCGGTGGAGGAGTGGGTGCGGTCGGTGGCGGACGCGGTTCCGGACTGGGTGGTGCTCGGGCTGGTCGTGGCCGGGGCGGCGGCCTTCGCGCTGGTCCAGCGGCGGCGGGCGGGTGCCGGGGAGTAACGCAAGAAGCCCCGTCCGAGGACGGGGCTTCTCCACGTGGTCGGGGCCGGGGTCGAACCGGCGACCTATCGCTTTTCAGGCGATCGCTCGTACCAACTGAGCTACCCGACCAAGAGACCGTTTCCGGTCTCGGCGATCCTGACGGGACTTGAACCCGCGACCTCCACCTTGACAGGGTGGCGAGCTAACCAACTGCTCCACAGGACCTTGCAATGTGCGAGACAAGTCTCGCACACGGTAATGCGTACCCCCAACGGGATTCGAACCCGTGCTACCGCCTTGAAAGGGCGGCGTCCTGGGCCACTAGACGATGAGGGCTAAAGACCCACCGGGCACTTTCCAGCGCGTCGGGGACGTGAGAAGCATATGGGATCCGGGGAGCTATCGCCAAAACGGTTTCCCCCGGGGGGACAATGGCCCGGTGCTGGAGATGACGCGCGAGGAGTTCGAAGAGCTCGTCGCAGAGGCGCTGGACCGGATTCCGCCCGAGCTGACGCGGCTGATGGACAACGTGGCGGTGTTCGTCGAGGACGAGCCGCCCGCCCACGACCCCGAGCTGCTCGGACTGTACGAGGGGACCCCGCTGACGGACCGCGGCGAGTGGTACGCCGGGGTGCTGCCGGACCGGATCACCATCTACCGGAACCCCACGTTGCGGATGTGCGAGGACCGGGAGAGCGTGGTCGCGGAGACGGAGGTCACCGTGGTCCACGAGATCGCCCACCACTTCGGCATCGACGACGACCGGCTGCACGCCCTGGGGTACGGGTGACCCGGCCGGTCCCCGGTGCCGAGGCGATCGATCCGGACGTCGACCTCCATGTGCCCGCGCAGCGCGCCGAACCGCAGGGCCGGGTGCTCGCGGCGGTGGCGGCGGGAGGGGCCCTGGGGGCCTCGGCGCGGTACGGGGTCTCGCTGATCTGGCCGGCCGGGACGGGGGACTTCCCCTGGGCGACCCTGTGGGTCAACGCGGCCGGGTGCGCGCTCATCGGGGTGCTGATGGTGTTGATCAGTGAGGGCGGCCGGTCGGCCCACCCGCTGGTGCGGCCCTTCGCCGGTGTCGGCGTGCTCGGCGGCTTCACCACCTTCTCCACCTACGCCGTGGACTTCTCGCGGCTCCTGGACGAGGGCGAGGCCGACCGCGCGCTGGCGTACGCGGGGCTGACGGTCGTGGCCGCGCTGGGCGCGGTGTGGGCGGCGGCCTCGGTGACGCGGCTGGCGGTCCGGAGGCGGGCGGGCCGGGTGCCGGCCCGGTGAACTGGCTGCTCGTGGTGGCGGGCGCGGTCGTCGGCGCGCCGCTGCGCTATCTGACGGACCGGGCGGTGCAGGCCCGGCACGACTCGGTGTTCCCGTGGGGCACCTTCGTGGTGAACGCGTCGGCGTGCCTGGTACTGGGGGTGCTGACCGGGGCGGCGCTGGCCGGGGCGGCCTCGTCGCAGCTGGTGCTGCTGCTGGGGCCCGGGCTGTGCGGGGCGCTGAGCACGTACTCGACGTTCTCGTACGAGACCCTGCGACTCGTCGAACGCGGCTGGAAGTTCCTGGCCACGGCGAACGTGCTGGCGTCGGTGCTGGTCGGGCTCGGCGCCGTGCACCTGGGGTCGGAGCTGGCCCGGCAGCTGTTCGCCTGAGGGCGTGTCCCTTACGGGGCAAAGGGAGTTGGGCACATCGACCCGCTAGTGGACGCCGCTAGCCGACCCATCCCCAGGCTCCGGAGGTGCCCTGTGCGCCAGTTGACCGCTCCCCTCCGCCTGGCCGTCACCGCGCTCGCGGTCGCGGCCGCGGCGGGCTGCATGAGCGTCGGCCAGGACGAGGCGAAGCCCGGGCCCTCCTCCTCTTCGGACCGCCGGGGAGCGTCGGCCGGCGGAGGTTCCGCTTCCGGGAAGGGCGCCGGGGCGCACAGCGGCGTGCGCGGCGGCAAGGACGGTACGGGGAGCCAGGGCGGCAGAACCGAAGGCGACGGCAAGGCCTCGGGTGCGACCGGCGCCTCGCCGAGCCCGGGCGCGCCGAGCGGGCAGCCGGGGGTGCCCGCCCCGTCGGCGGGTCCGGGCGGCGGCGCGGGCGGCCAGGGGGCCCAGCAGCCGCCGACGGGCGGATCCGGTGGGTCCGGCGGGTCGGGGCCGGGCGGTTCCGGGGGGCCGGGTGGCTCGGGCGGCCCGGGTGGCGGACAGCAGTCGGCCAGCCCCACCCCGCCGCCGGCCACCACTCCGCCTGTGACGGAACCCACTCCGAATCCCTCGACCCCGCAGCCGGAGCCCAGCAACCCGCCCGGCCCGGGCCCGGCGGCCTAGGGCGCGGGTGGCGCCGGCCGCCCCTTCACCCCGATCCACGGCATCGGTGCAGGTCAGGTGGGTTTCTCCCGGAGTGACTTGCCAGACCCCGGGGAGGGTGCGTATGGTTATAGATCGTTTGATCCCATTGCCCGGCGCCGAATCCGAAGAGCGCCGTGTGGCGCGTACTCTCCCTAGCCGTGGCTGACCGCATTGAGGCGGTCGATTTGCGATTCACGGAGTTTGGGCGCGTGCCGAGACTCCGGAAGGTTTCGCATTTCGCATGTCCATTTCCAGTTCTGACCGCGCCGTCATGCCCGAGAACGACTCGAACGAGCTCGTCACCGACGAGATCATCGAGGCGCTCGAGGCCGACGTGACGACCGACCAGTCCATCGACTCCGCCGACTCGATCGAGTCCGCCGACTCCTTCGACGACGAGTCCGACGACGCCGACGCCGAGCCCACGATCACCTTCGCCGACCTCGGTCTGCCGGAGGGCGTCGTGCGCAAGCTCGCGCAGAACGGTGTCACCACCCCCTTCCCGATCCAGGCCGCGACCATCCCGGACGCCCTGGCCGGCAAGGACATCCTCGGCCGTGGCCGCACCGGCTCCGGCAAGACCCTCTCCTTCGGTCTGCCGACCCTGGCCCAGCTGGCCGGCGGCTTCACCGACAAGAAGAAGCCCCGCGCGATCATCCTGACGCCGACGCGTGAGCTCGCGATGCAGGTCGCGGACGCCCTCCAGCCCTACGGCGACGTGCTCGGCCTCAAGATGAAGGTCGTCTGCGGCGGCACCTCGATGAGCAACCAGATCTACGCCCTCGAGCGCGGCGTCGACATCCTCGTCGCCACCCCGGGCCGTCTGCGCGACATCATCAACCGCGGCGCCTGCTCCCTGGAGAACGTCTCGGTCGCGGTCCTCGACGAGGCCGACCAGATGGCCGACCTGGGCTTCCTGCCCGAGGTCACCGAGCTGCTCGACCAGATCCCCGGCGGCGGCCAGCGCATGCTCTTCTCCGCCACCATGGAGAACGAGATCGGCACCCTGGTCAAGCGCTACCTGTCCAACCCCGTCACGCACGAGGTCGACAGCGCGCAGGGCAACGTCACGACCATGACGCACCACGTCCTCGTCGTGAAGCCGAAGGACAAGGCGCCGGTCACGGCCGCCATCGCCGCCCGCAAGGGCCGCACCATCATCTTCGTCCGCACCCAGCTGGGCGCCGACCGCATCGCCGAGCAGCTCGTCGAGGCCGGCGTGAAGGCCGACGCGCTGCACGGCGGCATGACGCAGGGCGCCCGTACCCGCGTCCTCGCGGACTTCAAGGACGGCTACGTCAACGCGCTCGTCGCCACCGACGTCGCCGCCCGAGGCATCCACGTCGACGGCATCGACCTGGTCCTGAACGTGGACCCGGCCGGCGACCACAAGGACTACCTGCACCGCTCGGGCCGTACCGCCCGCGCCGGCAAGTCGGGTGTCGTGGTCTCCCTGGCCCTGCCGCACCAGCGCCGCCAGATCTTCCGGCTGATGGAGGACGCGGGCGTCGACGCCTCGCGCCACATCGTCCAGGGCGCCGGCGCGTTCGAGCCGGAGGTCGCCGAGATCACCGGTGCCCGTTCGCTGACCGAGGTCCAGGCCGACTCCGCGAACAACGCCGCCAAGCAGGCCGAGCGCGAGGTCGCCGAGCTCACCAAGCAGCTGGAGCGTCTGACGCGCCGCGCCGCCGAGCTGCGCGAGGAGGCCGACCGCCTGGTCGCCCGCTCCGCCCGTGAGCGCGGCGAGGACCCGGAGGCCGCCGTCGCCGAGGTGGCCGAGGCCGCCGAGGCCGAGGTCGCGGCTGCCGCCGCTGCCGCTGCCGCCGAACTGGCCGCGCAGGAGCGCCGCGAGGAGAACCGCGCCCAGCGCGACGACCGCGGCAACTTCGAGCGCCGTGACAACCGCGGTGGCGACCGTGGCGGCTTCCGCCGTGACGACCGCGGCGACCGTGGTGACCGCGGCGGTGACCGTGGCGGCTTCCGCCGTGACGACCGCGGCGACCGTGGTGACCGCGGTGGCGACCGTGGCGGCTTCCGCCGTGACGACCGTCCGTCCTCCGGTGGTTTCCGTCGTGACGACCGTCCGTCGGGTGGTTTCAACCGTGACGACCGCGGTGGCGACCGTGGCGGCTTCCGCCGCGACGACCGTCCGTCCTCGGGTGGTTTCCGCCGCGACGACCGCCCCTCCTCGGGTGGTTTCCGCCGCGATGACCGTCCGTCGGGTGGTTTCAACCGTGACGACCGCGGTGGCGACCGTGGCGGCTTCCGCCGCGACGACCGTCCGTCCTCGGGTGGTTTCCGCCG